>SUYY01000023.1 GCA_015060205.1 Bacteroidales bacterium | reverse complement strand
TGCTATGTGGATCCTGTAAGCCAGGGAACTCGTTGCCACCAACTTGGAATGTACGTGGTGTTCGAATCTCCGTTCAACATGCTCTGCGATTGTCCTCAGCATTACGAGCAGGAGAAGGACTGCACCGAATTCATCGCCAGGATACCTACCGTGTGGGACGAGACCGTAGCACTTGACGGAAAGGTGGGTGAATATATTGTCATAGCACGTAGATACGGGGACAAGTGGTATATCGGCGGCCTGACCGGTCATTCCGCCCGCACCGTGACCCTCGACCTGTCTTTCCTCGGCGAAGGCGACTGGAAGATGGAACTCTTCAAGGACGGACTCAATGCCACCCGCCATGCGGAGGACTATATGAGGACCGTCGAAGACGCTTCGAAGACCCTCTCTGTGGAAATGGTTCCGGGCGGCGGATTTGCAGCGATATTCACTAAGTAACAACAGTTGTTCTGAGCGAAATAAATAAACTTTATGAAATACATATTGACCTTGTTCATGATGGCTTTGGCTCTCGTCGCCAATGCCAGGACAGAAACCCTCAAAAGTCCCGACGGCAATCTTGAGATGACCTTTTCCCTTTCTGAAGAAGGAACACCAGGTTATGCGTTGTCGTATTCCGGCAGGGAAGTCATCAAGCCAAGCCCTCTCGGCTACACGTTTAGGGGAGATGCTTCGGCAAAGGATCCCAAGACCTATATGCATGTGTCGTATGGCACTGTGGATATGGGAAGCGGTTTTGTCTTTGTAGATGCTGTCCGATCTGAATTCGATCAGACCTGGGAACCGGTTTGGGGAGAAGAGTCTCATATCAGGAATCATTATAATGAACTTGCGGTGACCCTCGCTAAAAAAGACTTCAAAGGCAAGGTCGGCAAGGATGTGCAGATGGTCTTGAGGTTCAGACTGTACGATGACGGTCTGGGATTCCGATACGAATTCCCTGCCCAGGACAATCTGAAGTATTTCATAGTCATGGATGAACTTACGCAGTTCAGGATGACAGGCGACCATACCGCATGGTGGATTGCCGGTGATTATGACACCCAGGAGTATAATTATGCCCAGACACGTCTTTCTGAAATCCGCGGGACTTTGCCGAAGATGATATTCAACAATGCATCCCAGCATATCGCAGGTCCGACATCTGTCCAGACATCACTTCAGATGAAGACAGACGACGGGCTGTATATAAACATCCATGAGGCCGCACTTGTCAATTATCCTGTCATGACACTGACCCTCAATGAAGAAGAGCAGAGTTTCAAGGCAGACCTCACTCCGGATGCGACAGGCTATAGAGGACGTCTTTGTGCACCTTGCACATCTCCGTGGAGGACGGTCATGGTGGTTGACGATGCGCGTAAGATACTTGCTTCAAGGCTGATACTCAATCTTAATGAACCTTGCGCTCTTGAAGATGTATCGTGGATTCGTCCTGTCAAGTTCATGGGCGTCTGGTGGGAAATGATCACAGGACTGCGTTCATGGGCATATGGATCCCGCCTCGGACATGGAGCGAATACTGAAAATGTGAAGGCATATATAGACTTTGCCGCCGAGCATGGCTTCGATGCCCTTCTTGTTGAGGGATGGAACGAAGGCTGGCGCGACTGGTTCGGCAATCAGAAGGACGAGGTGTTCGACTTTGTCACTCCTTTCCCTGATTTTGACCTGCAGGGCCTTAATGAATATGCACATGCCAAAGGCATCAGACTCATGATGCACCATGAGACATCGAGTTCGGTGGTCAACTATGAGCGTCATCTTGACGAGGCCTTCTCCCTTATGAAGAAATACGGCTATGATGCAGTCAAGACCGGATATGTCGGGGATATAATCCCTTACGGAGAATATCATTACGGTCAGTTCATGATAAACCACTATAATCGTGTGCTCAAGAAGGCCGCTGAATATAAGATCATGGTGAACGGTCACGAGGCTGTCCGTCCTACCGGTCTGTGCAGGACATATCCTAATCTTGTCGGAAATGAGTCGGCTATGGGTATGGAGTTCAGAGGACGTGTGTTGCCGCATCATGTGACCATCCTGCCGTTCACAAGGCTTCAGGGCGGTCCTATGGACTTTACTCCTGGAATCTTCGAGATGGACATGAGAAAGAACAATCCTAACTCCACTCAGCAGATCCACTCGACCCTCTGCAAGCAACTGGCCCTCTATGTGACTCAGGCTTCCCCTATCCAGATGGCCGGCGACATGCCTAAGAACTATGAAAAGCATCCGGAAGCGTTCAGATTCATCAAGGATGTTGCCCTTGACTGGGATAAGAGTGTGTATCTTGCTGCAGAGCCGGGTGACTACATCATCACAGCGCGTAAGGCAAAGGGTTCAGACGAGTGGTTTGTGGGAGGCGTTACCGACGAGAATGCCCGAGAGATGACAGTCTCGTTCGATTTCCTGGAGCCGGGAAGAAAATATATGGCGAGAATATACGCAGATGCAAAGGATGCTGATGGTGTTGGCAACACTCCTGAAACCGGTTCGGAATCCTGCGCAAAATATGAAATAAAGGAAATGAAGGTCACTTCAAAAACAAGACTTAAAGTGAAGATGGCCCCTTCAGGTGGATTTGCAATATCGATAAAATAATGAAGAAACTATTGATCATGTTCCCGCTGCTGATGGCGGGAACGGTTTTGTGTGCCCAGACATCAGATACTCTTGCTGTGGCGGAGAAGAAGAGCGAACGCAACATGATGCTCAATGCAGAATCTGCGACGGCTCCTCGTGAAATCAATATCGGACTTCCGGAAGGAGGAAGTGGAGCCATTGTATATGTGGATGGATTGAAACATGGTCACGGCCTTCCTTGGAGCAGGTTTCATTGGGCCGGAGGCAATTCCTATGAGCCGCAGGGTTCGATCAGTCTGATGGAGGCTGTCATCACTTCCGGTGAGATAGGCGTGCTTGTAGATTCCAAGACAAAACTTGGAACGGACAGGACGGAAGGAGTTTTCACCATAGGATCCTCCACTAATGGCATGATCCGTTTCGACGGTGCCGTCAGCGGTGCCCTGAAGGGAACCAAAGGCTGGTATTTTGCCATTGGCGCGTATATGAACAATGACCCTACGAGTGTAAATGCTCCGAACCGCCAGTTCGTCGACCAGAAACAGATATACAATCTGGCCCTTTCCAAGAGATGGGATTCCACCACACTTGATGCAATCTATCGTTTCTCGATGTGCAGCGACAATGTTGAAGGCGGTTATGGATTTGCTCCGTTTGTCTATAAAGGAGACGGAACGATCGGGGCATATAACGGATTCACGCTTGGGCGCGACTGCTATTTCACAGCGGATGATGCCGTAAGTTATATGGATATACGGGATGGAAGCATGAAGACCGGCAATCTCGGAAACATGGACAGAAGATATATTCATGACCTGACTTTCAAGGCTCATCACAAGCACCGTTCCGGCTGGTCGTTACGTGCAGACCTGCATCTTCTTTATATGCAGCCGAGCCAATACGTGAAGATGGCCTTGGCGGGAATAGACGATGTTACCGCAGACAAGGGATTCTTCAATCCGGACGGAACACCATTCTCCGGATATATGCAGAATCGTCTTGTGACTGTAGAGGACCAGGAAGAACTGGATGTTAACCTTCTCCTTGCCGCAGAGAGACGTTTCAACTCCCGCCATAAACTCCGCCTCGGTATGGAAATGGTCTATTCAAAACAGGACAATTATGCGTCCACTTTCTACTATGCCCACACAGTCGAGGCAGATCCGTCGAGAGTATTGAAGGGAAAGCAGTCCACATGGGGAATGAACACAAGCGGACTTTTCTATGATGCATACAGACTATATGCTCCGATATATGCAATATATGAAGCCAATCCTACCGACCGTCTCCTTCTCCGCACCGGAGCGCGTGTACGTCCTATCTACCAGAGCGTATGGACGGCAGCAAGACTCAATGGCGAAGACAGGAATATCAGGGTGGACGGATTCAATCTTGCGGATTCCAACCTGTGCGAACGGCACAATCTGAGCATTCCTGCTGTGGACTATGCATTCTCGGAACATATCAATCTCAGGCTGGTGGACCGTCTCTTCTTCATGGCAGAGGGATTCTACAGCATGACCACAAAGAGTGCTTCATATTATAAGAACGCCACAATCCCGAGCACAAGACCTATTGGAAACGCACTCGGACGAGGAGGATTTACCTACGATAACAAGTGGATGGATGTGACTGCTCTGGTGTCATATATCACAAGTTGGAACAATGCCAAGGTGATGACCGTGACCAAGCAGATAGGAGGTGTCAGCGAGACTATTCCTTGGACTGCTCAGTACGGAATCGGAACTCTCGGTTTCACACTTGACGGCAATCTTCATCTCGGAGGCTTCAATCTGCATCTTCTCGGCACATGGCAGGACCCTCGATACAAGAACTACCGCAATGAATTTGTCTTCAGCGACGGGACGGTCGAGGTCATCGACTACACAGGAAATCACGTGACCGGAATATCCCAGTTCATGCTGGAGTTCGACCCGTCGTATTCGTGGAAGAATGTCAAGGTCTGGGCGAGTGCCAGATACTACAGCCGTCAGTATGTAAGTAGGACAAATCTGGCGTATTTTGCCGGTCACTGGGAGACTTTTGCCGGGGTGGACTGGAAACTTCTGGACCAGTTGAAACTTTCTGTGAACTTCGTGAATGTCCTTTTCCAGAACGGCTCCAAAGGAAGCATCGATGTGGCAGATACTATCACAGACGCCTCCCTCCTTCAGAACTACGTCATGTCCGGTTCCTACATCCGTCCGTTTACGGTTGACTTCCTTCTTACTTACAATTTTTGATCTGATATCCTGTTGTAAGAATATGTTCATAATTATAATTTATGTCGTTCCTTTTGTCTTATATGGCGTATGATTCGGCATAAATTTGCTATTGTAATCCCCCTCTGACACGTCGATAGTGTCAAAATACGTTCAAATCGTAATAAAATTTGTTCACAGGAGAGTTGCGACTGATTTTAAAGTCGAAATTTACTGAACATAACACTGAAACCATGAGAAGGGCCTTGTCAATAATAGCCGGCATCTTTGTGATCCAAACTGCTCTTTGGGCAGGGGTGACAGAAGATGATTTTCCTTTTGTGCATATCAACCGCTCGAACAGCAGTATCTCCTATGATGGAATAAGTCGGATCTTTCAGGATTCGAGAGGATTTCTGTGGATCGGCACCTTCAAGGGACTTAACAGATTTGACGGTGAGCGTTTCACCGTATACGACAAGGATGACCTTGGCGTGGCGTCCGACTTCATCCACAGTCTCGCTGAGGACTCTGAAGGAAATGTCTGGGTCGGAACGGACAGGGGAGTGACGGTCTATGATTTCCGTTCGGATTCCTTCATCCCGTTCCGGAGCGTCAGCGATGCCGGCACTGTCATCGACAACAAGGTCAATAACATTTCCTTCAATCGGGGCAAGGTCTGGCTCACGGTGAATCACCAGGGCATGTTCTCCTACGACCTCAAGAGCGGGGAACTCAAAAATTATTTTGTGACTGACGGAAACTATATGATGCCTCAGGGCATACGTCGTTTCTTGACCGACAGCAACGGAGATTTCTGGATTGCCCTTTATTATACCGACCTTTATAAGGCAACCCCATCACTGGACAGCCTTCAGACACTTTCATTTGGGGGAGGCAGTTTTGTAGATGATAATGTGGAGGGTATGGCCCAGAGTGAGGAGGCAGGCCATATAATATATATAGTCACCGTCAGAAACGGTCTGTGCGAGATTGATTTCAAGCAGGGAAACGTGAAGAGACTCCTTGCATTTCCGGATGATGCGGTTCCTCTTGAACTCTGCCTGGATTCCGGCAGATGCATATGGATACCAACGACAAAGGGACTGTATAGATATGATCTTGAGGATGGAAGCCACATTGTGCTGAAAGAAAACAAGAACAACCGTTTCTCCCTCTCTGACAATTATGTCTTTTCTGTCTATGTGGACAGTGAAGGTGGAATCTGGGCCGGAACAAAGGACGGCGGGCTGAATTATTCCGGTCCTGAACAGAAGAATTTTGCAAAGTATTATTCCTGTGCCGGGAAATCTCTTGAAAACAGCATCGTGAGCGGTTTCGCAGATGACGGCCACGGAACTGTCTGGGTGACCACGGAGAAGGAAGGTCTGTTCCGATATGATGTTGCCCGGGACAGACTGTTCCGTTATGAACTTCATGAGTTCAGGGAGACGATCTGCTCGCCTTGTCTTTATGGCGGGGATCTCTGGCTCGGCTCTCTCAAGGGACTGGTAAGGCTGGATCCCGTCACCGGACGTGTCCGACGTTATGCCTCCTTCGCAACAGCATCTGTGGAAGACAACAAATGCTTCGTCGTCTATGCTACGGACTCTGGTGAACTGTATGTGGGTACTACTCTCGGACTGATGAGATATGATGCTGTCAATGACGGGTTTGTGCAGGTCAAGGAGTTCAGCGGACGTTTCATAACAGGAATAGACGAGGACAGCAAGGGGTGCCTGTGGGTGTCGACCTATGCGGACGGACTCTGGCATTTCAATCCCGCGGACGATACAGTGATAAATTCCTACCGTTATCCGGACGGACTTCCCACCAACAAACTTTCAGGAGTCCATGTCGACGGGCGTGACAGGGTCTGGGCCATGGGATTCAGTTTCGGCTTCTACCTTTTCGACAGGGCAGACGGCAGGTTTGTGCAGTTCAGCAGGAAGACAGTTCCGGATCTTCCTTCCGATGTGGTCTTCAGTGCGGTAGATGACAGGGCGGGTAACATATGGGTATCCACCGACGTCGGCATCATTTGTTTCAAACCTGATTCGAAGGATGTTTCCCTCTATACTACCACGACCGGTCTTCTGGACGATGTCATGAAGAAGGGAGTGCTCAGGGATTCACGTGGAAATATCTTCTTTGCATCCCAGAACGGGTTCGTGCGCTTCAATCCGGAGCACTTTCATGCAGGAGACCTTTCGCCTAATATCGTAATCACCGACTTCAGGGTCGGGGATGAAGTCATGAAGCCTGGGCCTGGTTCTCCGTTGTCCTGCAATGTGGACATAGCCGATGAAATACGCCTCAGACCTGGACAGAACTCCTTCGGAATCAGTGCTTCACTGCTTAGTTTTTCGACAGGTGCCAACAACAGGATACTCTGTTTTCTGGAAGGTTACGACAAGTCTCCTAGGATAGTTTCCGGGGACAAGTCGGTCTTCTGGTACAATGTTCCCGCAGGCACATATCGTCTTCTTGTGCGTGGATCAAACACCAACGGCAAATGGAATGTCTCGCATAAGCCTATTTTGATCACAGTCGAGAGACCTCTGCTCGCAACACCCGGAGCCATAGTTGTCTATGTGCTTCTGCTTCTTGCCGTTTTCTCCATCCTTGCGGAACTCTATTCCCGTCGTCTTGAAAAGAAGGAGAGGGAGCGTCTGGAGGCTTTCGAATGCGAGTTGGAAATCGCCGTGCATTCTGACAAACCCGTCAATGTCCTTCTCATCGCCGATGACGTTTCCGTGCGCCAGCAGGTGAAGAACTGCCTCGAACAGGAATATAATGTGGTTTCCGCAATGACCGGGAAGAGGGGATTTGTCATCCTCGATACAGTCAAGATAAATCTTATAATCGCAGATATCGATACCCGCTATTTCGAAGGCGAAGAATTCTGCCGGATGATACGTGAAGACAAGGCCCATTCGAGAATACCTATACTGATCCTGTCAGCAGATGCTTCCACCAAAAAGAAGATTGCATATATGGACAAGGGTGCGGCCCTCTTCATGGAGAAACCGTTGTCAGGAGAATATCTCCAGTCTGCGATAAGGAATCTCTTCAACAAGGAGATGTCCATCGAGTCAGCCATATCACAGTCGATCGTCTCGATGAAGATTCACCGCCTCAAACTTGACAGCAAGGACGAAGATTTCCTGAATCTTCTGGAGAAAACTGTCATTGAAAACCTGAGCAATACGGAATTTTCATCTTCAGACCTTGAGACTTCTATGGCAATGAGCAGAAGTTCCCTTGTGAGAAGGATGAAGTCCCTTCTGGATACCACCCCTAATGAGTATATCAAGCAGAAACGTCTTGCCATAGCGGCGAAAATGCTTGAAGGTGAAAATGTTAGGGTGAATGAGATCTGTTATGCCGTAGGTTTTAAATACCCATCCTATTTCACCAAATGTTTCAAGGAGGTCTATGGACTCCTTCCGGCAGAGTATAGAAATAGGCTCAAAAAATACAAGAAAACGCCCAACTTGACCAAGACCGGTCAGAGCGATGAACGATTATAATAAATTTGCCGAAAACAAAAACTAATATCCTATTATTTATGAGACGCGTTTTGAATAGACTGTGGCTGTGTGTGGCGGCTTTGCCCCTTTTCTCCGGCTGCATGAACTATGATGATTGTGGCAACACATCTCTCGATTATGAAAGTCTGGATGTGTCTTTCAAGGCCACCCTGCCTCCTCTGTACAACCTGAACGAAGAAATGTCATTCGGTGCATGCGGAATATGCACCAGAGGAGGAAAGACCGATGTGAACATGTCGGCTGTTCCTGTCTCGAAGATGGGACACACTATGGCGGCACCGTATTATTTCTTTTCCAAGACGGAAGGAGATGCCATAGTTGGCAAGAAAGGTGACCATAACTACAGGTTCTATGCTTATTATCCTTATGACCCTTCGTGTACCGACATGGCGGCGGTTCCTGTGAACATTCCATCTGTGATTACCTATGACAAGAATGCTCCGGCACTTTCTCCGCTCATCGTTGCCAATGCGACTGTAACTTCTATCATTGCTCCGGTGCCGATGTCATTTTCTGCCCCTGCATCATGTCAGATGACTGTCAGGATCCCTGACACGGCATGCAAGGTCATCAAATCCATCAGGATGTATCCTGGCAATGAAACATGGAAAGGAAGATTTGCATTCTCCGGCACTTATGACGTATTCGAACAGAAGATAACCGAGGACCCGACAACTGTCAGCAAGAGCATCACTGTTGACTTCGGACCTTCCGGCTATGAGATGAAGCCGGGATATCTTACGGTATCATTCCTCATGGGAGAAGCCAAATATGTCACAGGAGGTGTCAAACTGGCGGTTACAGATATCGATGGTGTCACAACTGTCAAGGATATGTATAATGCCCGTCAGACCTTTGACGCAGGTTCTTCATACACATTTACAATGAAGTAAAAAGGAGGATAAGGATTATGAACAAGATATACAGATGCTTTACCATGTTGCTCGTCCTCTTCACAGGAGTGGCGGCATATGCACAGAACGTGATTACAGGAACAGTCCTGGATGAAAGCGGCTATCCTTTGACCGGAACATCCGTGCTGGTGGACGGGACCACCAACGGTACCATTACGGATGTTGACGGAAAATATTCCATCAATGCTGACAAGGGTTCAGTCCTTGTCTTCGATTTCATCGGTTTTGAACCGCAGCGTATCACAGTCGCAGACAAGGCTGTGATCGATGTGGTCATGAAGACTTCGTCAGAATTTCTTGAGGAGACAGTGGTGGTCGGTTACGGTGTTCAGAAGAAGGTCAATGTGACCGGTGCCGTAGCCACTGTGAACTACTCCGATATTGCTGAGTCAAGACCTGTGACTACAACTGCCGCCATGCTCCGTGGTGCAAGTGCCGGTGTGCAGGTTTCCCAGACATCAAGTATGCCGGGAACCGAAACCATCGACATCAGAGTCAGGGGTATCGGTACTCTCAATGATGCTTCCCCGCTGGTGATAGTCGATGGCTTTGAGTCATCTCTTTCCAAGGTGAATCCGACGGACATCGAGACCATCTCCATCCTCAAGGATGCTGCATCTTGTGCCATCTATGGTAACAGAGGTGCAAACGGAGTCGTGCTCGTGACCACCAAGAGCGCAAAGGAAGGTTCATCCACAATCGAATATAATGCCATATTCGCTTACCAGGAGCCGGCAAATACGCTTGAGCAGGTGAGCAATTATGCTGATTATATGGAATTTACAAATGAGGCGGCGTATAATATCGATAAGGATGCAGTCTATTCTCAAGCAATGATCGATTTGTGGAGAGAAGCAGAAAAAAATCCGTATGGAATAGCCGCGTCCGGCTATCCTAACTATGTTGCCTATCCTAATGTTGCGTGGATGGAGGAGATGTTTACCCCGGGAATCTACCAGAAACATTCATTGTCGGCTACAGGATCGACTGCAAAGACCAGGTATCGTGTCAGCCTTGACTATATGAATAATCCTGGAGTATTCGCATCGATGGGTGTAAAGAAATACCAGTTCCGCACTAATGTCAGTTCTCAGATTACTGACTGGCTTGAGATCGGTGCAAGATTCTTTGGCTATAGAAGTGAAAGGGAGACCACAGACTGGGGTTCCCAGGTGGGAATGATATCCAGATCCCTGCCGTCTGTTTATCCATATTACGATGGCAAGTTCGGTTGGTATGAGAACACTGAAGATGATGCGATGGTCAGAAACTCATGGTACTTCATCCATCAGGCGAATGGTATGGACACCACTCACGATATCAATGCTACAGCCTACGTGAACATCACACTGCCTTTAGGCTTCAAATACAGTGCCTCTGCAAACTATAAATGGAACGACTTGCGCTCGATCTTCAAGCGTTACCCGTCCAGTGCCTTCTCTTTCAGCAAGGGCGAGATTGTATATGACCAGAGTGACCTTTCAAGATCAGGAGCCACAGAGACCAATACCAATGCCTATGACTGGACCCTGTCCACTAATCTCAGTTGGGCCAAGACGTTCGGAAAGCATGATGTAAGCGCCATTGTCGGTTTTGAAGCCTATGACTACCATTACAGGACATCATCAATGTCCAAGAACCAATTCTCAAATTCCATCCTATCCGAATTCAACAATATCGTGAACGTGGGTACCATCACCGGCAGTTACAGTTCATTTTCCACTGCCGCTGTCTTCGGAAGAGCATCCTATGCATATGACGGCCGTTATATGGCTGAGGTCAACTTCCGATATGACGCATCTTCACGTTTTGCAAGCGAATCACGTTGGGGTTTCTTCCCGTCTGTGTCTGCTGGATGGAGAATCAACAAGGAGCCTTGGATGGAGGATATAACTTTCATAGACAACCTCAAACTCCGTGCATCATGGGGTAAACTCGGAAACCATTCCATCGGCAACTACGACTATATCTCCCGTTACAGTTCAGGATATAATTATGTGTTCGGTACTGATGTCCTGACTCCTGGATATGTAGCATCCCTTTCCAACAATGCTCTCGAGTGGGAGACGACCACGACTACAGACATCGGTCTTGACTTTGCTGCCTTCGGTAACAGACTTACTTTTGAGACTGACTTCTATAACAAATATACTGATGGAATCCTTGCCAATGCAATCCTCAGTTCGTCTCAGGGAACCAAGACCCCTCCTAAGACCAATATGTACAGTATCCTCAACAGGGGTATAGAGTTCACCTTGGGCTGGAAGGATTCCAAAGGAGATTTCACATACGGCATATCCGGTAATATCACACGCAACTGGAACAAGGTGGTTAAATATCGCGGTGCGTACGAGGCCGGTTGGGTTACAGATGAAAATGGTGTAAGGGAATACAAGACCAACTACGGTGAGGCTACTACTGCGACCGGATACTCGACTACAAGTTATCACCAGAATACTACAAGCCGCGTTGTTGAAGGCAGGACATTGGGAGAGGTCTATCTTATCCCGGTATATAAGGGAACCGGAGACTATTTCTTTGATGATGGCTCTGTCAACCCGAACGGTGGTCCTAAAGACGGTATGATCCGTACTCCGGAAGATATGAAATGGCTTGAGGCTATGTTTGCAGCCGGAAACCGTTTCGGACCAAAGAATATGGATATTGGAAAGAATGGAATATGGTATGGAGACTACCTTCTGGCAGATACCAACGGTGACCGTTTCTACGGAAATGATAACGACAGGAAATTCATGGGTTCCTTCAACCCTCTGGCTTTCTTCGGACTCGATTTCAATCTGGGATGGAAGGGAATTGACCTGTCCGTCAGTTTTATAGGCTCTCTTGGTGGTGTAAGGTTCTGGAAGGCAGAAGCATATAACTGTAATGCAATGTCCAGTCCGTCAGTAACTTTCCCTGCCAGAATAGCGTATGACCACTATTTCTATGATCCGGAGAATCCTGATGACCCACGTACAAACCTCACTTCCAAGAATGGACGTCTGACATTGAATTATGGCGCGGAACAGAACGGAGGAGCGAGTGCCTTATGGCTGTACAAGACGGACTATATGAAACTGAAGGCAGTGACCCTCGGTTATACGTTGCCGTCAAAGTGGATGAACAAGGTCAAGATAAAGAATCTGAGAGTATATGTTTCAGGTGACAACCTCTTCTGTCTTACCTCATATCCTGGTGTCGATCCGGAATATACCAATTACAATAATCTCTATTCCTCACTGCGCCAGTATTCGCTCGGTCTGAACCTTACTTTTTAACAACTGTAGTTTATGAAAAGATATTTTAAACATATAGCAGCGGGAGTCTCAATGATGATCACACTTGTTTCGTGTGAAGACTTTCTGACAAAAGTACCTACAGGATCCCTCAGTTCAGGAACAATGTTTACTGCCGCAGAAACCGCAGAGTCTGTGGTGACGGGAGCATATAACTCTCTTCGTTATGGTCATGTGGCCCAGTGGGCAACCAACCTTGACTGTTTCACTGAGATATTCGATCCTAATGCCAGCCGTGTGGGAACTTCTTACATGCATCTCACCGGAGCGGCTACAACTGGTGACGGAATTTATAATTCCATATGGCAGAACTATTATGAAGGAATATATCGTGCCAATGACGTTATAAACAACTTCCATAAGGTTCCCGACATGACTGAGGAAAAGAAGGCACAGAGGATTGCTGAGGCCAAGTTCCTCAGGGCTTGGTGGTACTACAGGCTCAACTGCCTCTATGGTGGCGTTCCCGTGTTCCTTCAAAACTATGCTCCGGAATATTACTTCACTGTAGGTCGTACTGACAAGGCCGGGGTGTGGGATATCATTCTCAAAGATCTGGACGACTGCATCGCCTGTGAGTCACTTCCTGAAAAATATGAACAGGGAGGAAACGACTGGGGCCGTGTGACCAAGGGCGCAGCCTATGCTCTCAGGGGAAAGGTCTATCTGTGGCTTGAGGAGTGGGAAAAGGCGGAGTTTGACTTCAAGAAGGTGGCGGAATGCGGTTATGGCCTTTATACCAACGGAACTTATGCCGACTTGTTCACTGTAGCCAATGAGAAGTGCAATGAGATGATCTTCTCAGTCCAGATGGCTGAAGAAAGCGGCTATGGTCAGGCATACAGTTTTAACTATGGTAACCACTGTACTTCAGGAACCGGCCAGAATGCTTATAATCTGAATGCCAGATTTGCTGACTCATATGAGAATGTTGACGGATCTCCGTTCAACTGGGATGATATAATCCCTGGTTACAGTTCGGTTGAGCCTGCAAAAAGACGTGCATACTTCCTTCGTGACGGCATTTCTTCTTCTGAGAAGACCAATCAGGCCGATCTCGGAGCAGATATGGCACTTTATCTCGAATCCGGCAATGAAGACCGTATCAAGGCAGCCTATGAGAATCGTGACCCTCGTCTCGCAGCGCTTGCAATAACCCCTTATTCAGAGTATGTGGGTGGCGTTTCCGGCGTGGAACTTACTTATGTGTACCGATTCCCGTTCGACTCTAAGAATGAACCTGTTCTTGACCTGGAGACAGCGGCCCCGACAAACCTCTCTTATCCTTTGAGAAAGTTTGTTGCAGTTGGAGTCGAATGCACACATGTAACTTACAATCCGCTGGATATTCCTCTCATCCGCTATGCAGATGTGCTTCTTGGTCTTGCTGAGGCTCATAACGAACAGGACGAGTTTGCAGATGCCCTTGCCTGTGTCAATATGGTCAGAGCGCGTGCAGGAGTCGCAGAACTGAACTCCGCTGATTATAAGGGTGCCGCAGTGACATCGCAGGAGGAACTTCGCGAACGTATCCGCAAGGAAAGGAAATGGGAACTTGCCGGAGAGCAGGTGCTCTATTTCGACGAACTCAGATGGGGCACATGGAAGGAGGACAAGTTCGGTAATGACAACGGTCTGACACATGCCTGGGGTGGTGTTATTCAGAAATATAACCTCGGAGGAGATTATTATGAATTATGGCCGATACCTCGTTCAGAGACAGAGAAAAACAATGCCCTCGAGCAGAATGACGGTTGGATCAATTAAAAGTTTAACGAGTATATGAAGAAATCTCTTATTGTTTTTGGCTCTTTCAGTGTGGCTTTTGCCTTGTTGACCGGGGTTGTATCCTGCACTCCTGATAATATTCCTGACGATTCTCAGGGTGGCTCTCAGGAACAGCCGGACGACTCACTTCCGGAAAGTCCTCAGGACTCTCTTCAGGAGCCTCAGTCTCTGAATCTCTCCAACTTTGAGGAACTGAATCAGGGAAAAGTAGAGATAAACTCTCACGCAGGACTCACATCCCGCTCTTCCATCGTGAAGATGTCTTCTACATATATCGAGATTCCAGCCAAGTCTCTCAGGGTCAGTTATCCGAACTACCCTCGAGTGTCAGTTCTAAAGGACGGTACATATTTCCTTACATATCAGGCTGCTGTGGGATCAAATAACGGAAACGGCCACAGCACCTACTATGCGACAAGCGAGGATTTCGTCAACTGGGAGTATAAAGGCGTTCTCTGGAAGCAGAGGTTTGTTACCAATAGTTTAGGAAAGGAAGATTCCCATGACTTCACCAATGCCAACCATCTCGTCCTTTCAAACGGCGACCTGCTTGTAGTCAGTTCTTACAGAAGCGTCGGCTCTTATTACAAGTTGGACGGATGGCTCGACCACGGCCTCATCGGCAAGATATCCAAGGATAACGGACAGACCTGGGGTGAGGAGTTCCATCTCTTCAAGGGTCCTAACTGGGAGTCTCATCTGATCCAGTTGCCAAATGGAGACATCCATTGCTATTTTGCCTATCCGCGCCCATGGATTTCAGATGCCAATTCTGGTACCGCACTTGTCATCTCAAAGGACGGAGGCAAGACCTGGGAGCCGGAGAGGGGAGAATATCCTTACTTCGTCATGAGGTCTGTATATTGGTCTGAGAAAAAGAATCAGTATCTGGCAAGCGACCAGATGCCGGTCGGAGTCCTGCTCAATGACTCCAAGCAGTTTGCATTTGCGGTGGAGGTCGTGGATTCATGGACCAGCAGCGCGCAGAAGCATAGCATTTCCGTGGTGTTCTCTCCGGAGGACGGCAACTGGAAATACCTTCCTGAAGACCATACGGTGAAGGCTGATTGTCAGAGGATAGACGACCTTGACGGAGGAAAGGATGGCATAGGTCCTGCCATTGCTCAGTTCCCTTCGGGAGAAACAGTGCTTACCTATACTCAGAACGCCAACTCCAGACTGATGTACAGGGTTGGAGACCATAAGGCAAGAAACTGGCAGAAGGTATGTTCTTCTTCTCCTTTCCCAAAATATGGAGGATGGTCATCAGAGACAGTCGCTGATCCGCATACCCTGATTATGGTGAACAAATGTTCTCAGGATGGCGTAAGAGGTATCGCTCTCGCCAAGTTTGCTCTCAATCACGACATCAAAGCGACGAAGAGAACGCCTGTGATGGATGCATCCAATTCTGACTGGGCTGCCACAGATGATGCCTTGTATCTTGATGCTGGAGAGACTACCAATGCGTCAGTGCGTTCTTCAAGCGATTCCGACAATGTCTATTTCCTCGTGGAGGCACATGATAAGACCCTCTCCAAGAGAGATAAGGTCACTCTCATCCTTTCACCTGTTGCGCCTGGAGATGTCGTGGCAAATGGTGCAATGAGACTGACGCTCGTGCCTGACGGAAGGATGTCGATAAGCAGATATAACTCCGGCAAATGGTCAGTCATAGAATCAACTGCTGTAATGAAGGTCGGCTTGGGAGGAACAATTGACGACAACAGCGACGAGGATGAGGGTTATATCATTGAACTCAGCATTTCTAAGGACGAACTCAACATCTCTGATGACTGTGTGGGCGCATTCAATGCTTCTATATATGACGCAGTCACAAACAAGACCGGCGAACTTGAAAAGGTCGTCTATCTTAAAAATCTTTAAAATCACCATATTATTAACTTAAAAACAATTGTTGATATGAAATTCAATCGACTTTTTATGCTTTTGGCAATGACATCATTGATGTTTGCCTGCGAACCAGAACAGGTTCCTAACGATGATGAAAAGGATCCTACTGAGCAGCCGGGTGAAAATCCTGAAAATCCAGGAGAGAACCCTGAAAATCCGGGTGACGAACCGGGAGAAGAAATTCTGGCAGGTTACAAGGCTGTTAACTTTGAGGCAGTAGATGCTAACGTGGTTGCATGGGACGCATCTGACGTCATCGGTATCTATCCTGACGAAGGTGCTGCATATCCATACGCTACCACTGAGGATTCAATCAAGGAAGAAGGCAAGACCGCTCAGTTCGACGGAGAGAAATTCGAGGCAGACAAGGTTTATGCAGTATATCCTTATGCAGAGGATGTCATTCTCGTAGGTAATGAACTTGAACTTATCCTTCCTTACAGGCATGTTGCTGACAAGGTGGGTGCTCCATCTGCTGCTACCAACCTCCGTGTTGCCGCTTCAACAGACAAGACCCTCAATTTCTACAACGTTCTCGGTTACATCAAGGTGAACGTGGTTGAGTCTGGTGTGACAGAAGTTGTCATCAGAAGTCTTAACGCTCAGAACTTCCTTGCAGGAAAGGCTTCTGTCATCATCAACGACAATGCTGCTCCTGAAGTTACAGTTCTCGACGGTGTTCCGCACGTGATCCTCTCACCTGCAGAAGGTCAGGAGACCATCGCTCCGGGCGTTTACTACATCCCTGCGGTTCCTGCAGCAATGGCTGAAGGCGTTTCAGTACGTTTCAAGACTGACGGTTATATGTATGTTCAGGATATGCCTGCAGTGACTCTCGACCGCACAGGTGTTGCTGACCTCGGAAGTCTTTCTGCTGGCGGCTCATTCACCAAGTTCACAGAGTTTGTCATTGACAGTGATCCAGAAGGATTCGCCGGATGCTACCGTGAGTTTGGAACTAAATCAATAGATGTGAACCCTCACAATCTTTGGCATGCTGGTGATGGTGATATTACTACTTTCTGGAGAATACCAAGTGGTGTGCTTAATGGTGGTAAGGGCGTTGCCTATGATATTGATGGGAATGAGACCATTCGTGGATCATATATCCGACTTGACTTCAATAAGTCTTCGCAAGGTATTTCGAAAGAAACCTGTCCGACTCGCGTGGATCAGATAATTTTCGAATATGAGGGAATCTATCATCCTGACAACATTGATCTCACTGGTGGACATGACTGGATGCCTTGGACTCTTGATGTTCGTGAGTACAGTGTATTCCCGAAGGCAGATGGTTCTCTCGCATACGGTACCCTCGAGAGTCTCACTGTGGAGGATTCGGCTCTTCCTTGGACATGGGAGTATAACAACTACTATGTATCCAAGACTTATGTGAAGCCTTATGATCAGCCTGCACCGCGTGCAAGAGACTTCAACGGCCTTATCCTGTGCTGTACGAGAACCCGCGACAACGTGGACGGCGTACTGATGCCGAAGGATGCTATCGATGGCGTTCAGTTCATGGATCTCGTGAAGGAGACACCAGAAAGCCAGTGGGGATTTGCAGAATTACGTGTTTATGGACACGTAAGAAACCAGTAGTCAATCCCTCACATTCATACCTTTCAAGGAGCCTGACATCACTCAGGCTCCTTTTTCGTGCTCCTTTAATGAGTTTGCAAAGATTATTGTTATATTTGTCTGTTGAACAAAGAAGAAGACAATTATGAAGTATCCTATTGGAGTTCAGAATTTTGAAAAGATACGTACTGAGGGTTATGGATATGTTGATAAGACCGCCCATATCTATAATCTTGTGAAGTCGGGGACATATTTCTTCCTCAGTCGCCCGCGTAGATTCGGCAAAAGCCTTCTGCTCTCGACGATAGAGTCATACTTCAAAGGACAGAAGCACCTGTTTGAAGGACTCGCAATAGAACAACTTGAGACAGAGTGGAAAGAGTATCCCGTTCTTCATTTTGATCTGAACGCAAAGAAATTCGACACGCTCGAGGACCTGTATGATCTTGTTGGAAGGCAACTCGAACGTTACGAACTCCAGTATGATACAGTTGCTGTGGACCGGAGCATTGACGGTCGTTTCTACAACCTTATCATGGCTATATCAGAGAAGACCGGGAAGAAAGTAGTTGTTCTGGTTGATGAATATGACAAGCCCCTTCTTCAGGCTATCGGCAACCCTGATCTTCAGAATGCTTATCGGGATACTCTCAAGGCGTTCTATGGTGTGATGAAGAGTTGCGACGGTCAGATACACTTCGGATTCCTTACCGGTGTCACCAAATTTGGAAAAGTGAGTGTGTTCAGTGATCTGAACAATCTCAACGACCTTTCTATGGATGCCCAATATTATGATATCTGCGGTATTTCTGAAGAGGAACTCCTGAGCAATTTCGATGAGAGTATCAGGGAACTTGCCGTGAAGAATGGTCAGACATATGAGGAAGCCTGCGCGAGACTGAGGACCGATTACGACGGATACCATTTTTCAGAAGATGTTCCGGGAATGTATAATCCGTTCAGCATTCTCAATACCTTCTATAAGAACAAGTACGGCAACTATTGGTTCGAGACAGGCACTCCCACCTATCTTGTCGAACTGCTCAAGAAGTCTGATTTCCCATTGGATAAGATAGACGGCTATAAGACCGGAAAAGATATCCTGAATGGAATAGATCCCGACAGTCCGGTGGCTATGATATATCAGAGCGGTTATCTTACCTTCAAGGACTATGATAATGAGTTTGATCTGGTAACACTCGGATTCCCGAACCGCGAAGTTGAGAAGGGATTTCTGCTTTTCCTCCTTCCATACTATACAAACATAAGGAAAGACCAATCCAACTACTTTGTCTCTAAGGCTGTGCAGGCATTGAAAAGTGGAGATGCTGACGGATTCATGAATAATATGACGTGTCTTTTTGCAGACTACCCGTATGATCTGGTACGTAATGTTGAGAACCATTATCAGAATGTCATATATCTGACATTGAAATTGATGTCGGTGTATATTGTTGATGCTGAATACAGGACCAGTAACGGAAGAATCGACCTGCTCATAAGGACAGATAAATTCATATATATAATGGAATTTAAGTTAGACGGGTCTGCGGAGGAGGCAATGGCGCAGATTGAGTCTAAAGACTATGCCCTGCCATTTGTAGCAGATGGTCGTGAAATTATAAAGGTCGGTGTAAATTTCAGCAAATCCACACGTAGTCTGGATCACTGGATAATCAAATAGATATAATGGACTTATCGATGCCGCCCCATCGGGAATTTTATGTTCCGGTGGGGCGGTATGCGTAAAATTCGTTCAAAAGATGCCGTTATATGACCATTGTGGAAATTGATGCCTGCATTAATATATTTTTGTGGTAGAAGTTTAACCACAATAATTATTGAAGCAATGAAAAAACTGACCTTTCTGCTGATGTCCGCTCTGGCGGTATGCATTTCATGCATAAAGGAGGAGGCTGGACAAGGTGTGACCGACGAGGGAACCACCATATCTTTCCAGGCATCAACACCTTCCGATGTCGAGTCAGTAGGACTTGGCACCAAGACATCCATGTCTGTGATTGCCGGCGGATATTCCGTTCTCTGGAATGCCGGTGACGCCATATCTGTAAATGGCAAGACATCTTCGCATAAGACACAATCGGAATAACTATAATAAAACAGATAACAGATGAACATATATAGGTTGACGACAATTGCCCTGGCCGTGCTTCTTTGTGCGGCCTGCGGTGACAGACTGAAACTGACTCCGTTCGAGGAGTTGAATCAGGGGGAAACTTCGCTGAACTCCCATGCAGGAGACAGCGGACGGTCGAGTGTCAAACTCATGCATTCCACATTCAATCTTCTTCCGGCGGATACAGTAAGCCTGAAATGGCCTTCCTATCCTCGCGTGAGGGTACTTCCTGACGGCACATATATCCTCTTCTGGCAGGAGGGTCTGAAGGCGGGTGACGGAAACGGCCGCCATACCCGTTATGCCAAGAGTGACGACCTTGTGAACTGGAAGCATATGGGCTATCTATGGGAGTGTGAGAATGTGGTGAACGGATTGGGAAATGAAGACATCAGGGTCTATACCAATGCCAACGGACTAGTGCTCAGCACCGGAGAACTCATGGTGTGCAGTTCGTTCCGTACCGTCTACACCTACAACAAGCCTGAATACAAGTCCGAGCAGGGACTCAAGGTCAAGTTCTCCAAAGACGGAGGTCTGACCTGGTACGGCGAGCAGACCATCTATCACGGTCCTAACTGGGAGGCGCATCTGATGGAGACCCGCGACGGTGAGATTCAGGTCTATTTCTCGGAAAGCCGCCCTTGGACCAGTTGGAGCCATTCAGGAACATCTATGGTCTACTCGAGAGACGGTGGCAGGACATGGTATCCGGAACTCGGTGAGAAGCCCCTTCGTGTGATGAGGAAGAACTGGTGGTGCGAGGATCTGGGTCGTAATCTCCTGACTGACCAGATGCCGGTGGGCATCATACTTAACGGAACCGATCAGATGGCTTTTGCCATGGAGACAGTGACCGGACGCGTGAAGAACAGGCCGTCGTTCTCTACATCCATAGTATTCTCTCCGGAGGACGGCAAATGGATTCCTGTAGAAGATGAGGAGACAAGTGACAGCCCTACCTATCGGCTTGACAATGTGGATGAGGGCGGAAATGCATCGGGACCATATCTCGTGCAGTTCCATTCGGGTGAGACAGTCCTTCTGCTCACAACCAGAGGTAAGATATATACCAAGGTCGGTGATGAAAAGGCTCACAACTGGTCTGAGACAAGTCCGAGACCTATATTTCCGGACTGGGCAGGATGGCCGGGTGCAGAGATCGAGTCCTCCCACACCATGCTGGCAACCACTGTCCAGCGTCCAGGTGGCGGTGAAAAGACCATAGGAGTGGTCCGTCTGGCACTTAACCACGACATTACGGCGACCCCGCGCCATGTGAGGGTCAACGGAAGGGGATGCGAGTGGAAGAACACAGACGAGGCACTCTTCCTCGGCGAGTTCTCCGATGCAAGTGCCACAGTACGTGCATCTCAGGACAAGGATAACATATACTTCCTCGTGGAAGTTACGGATGCGGACATGGCAACGTCAGACTATGTTGCTCTGATGCTCGCAGAAACCGGCTCCCGGGCTTCTGATGCACTGACGATAAATGTCAGCGCGGACGGACTTGTCATCGCAGACAAAGGTGGATTCGAAGTGGACTCGATAGTTTCATCCAGATTGGCTGAAGGTACTGTGGATAAGAGTGATGATGTGGACAAGGGCTGGGCAGTAGAGATTGCGGTTCCTCGTAACATCCTCACCATCAAGGATTCCTCTCTCTCTTTGAATGCGGTTCTGCACGACAATGCATCGGGACGTGAAGACTTCCTTTCCGAGCCTATGGAGGGTGGTCTGACAACTAATTGGAAATATATTAAAGGTTTGTAGTGTTATATATATTATGAAAAGAGCATTTGTTTTACTAGTAATGATTTCATGCTTGGGCTTCATGACAGCCCAGGCGCAGGAGACAGGCGTCAAGGCCTGGGAGGGTACACTTGAGATGTCGACCTATATTGGTTCTGCTCCGGAGACCGCTCCTATTTTCGAGCGTGACTGGTCATACCAGCGTGCTCGCCGCAGCGTATATCCTTATGTCCTCGATGACAATATGTATGTCGTGAATGAGAACATGGAGCGTCAGAAGGAGAACCGTACATATAAGGCTCTGTTTCTTGAGAATGAATATGTGCAACTTTGCGTACTTCCCGAGATCGGAGGCCGCCTGTTCTATGCTGTGGACAAGACCAACGGTTATGACATATTCTATCATAACGAGGTGGTGAAGCCTGCTAATGTCGGCATGCTTGGCTCATGGATTTCCGGCGGTGTGGAGTGGAACGTTTTCCATCACCACAGAAACACTACAAACATGCCTGTGGACTGCAAGATCGTCGAAAATGAAGACGGCAGCAAGACTATCTGGGTCGGTGAAGTGGAGTTCCGCCACAGGATGCAGTGGGCCATCGGCATCACTCTTCGTCCAGGCAAGTCATATATGGAGATCAACGGCCGCCTGATCAACTCGACTGCCGATGACAACTCGCTTCTCTACTGGTCCAATGTGGCTACAAAGGTGGATGAGAACTATCAGATCATCTTCCCTCAGAGCGTGGATTTCGTGACTTTCCATTGCAAGAACTGGTTCGCACATTGGCCTATTACCCATGAGACCTTCAATGACATGCAGTTCTACAATGATGACGTCGATGTTTCATGGTGGAAGAACCACTATATGTCGAACTCCATGTTCGTGCATGACCTGAAGGAGGACTTTGTGGCAGGTTATGACCATGGTGCCGATGCAGGAACCATGCTGACAGCCAACCACCATATCAACAAGGGTGGAAAGTTCTGGCTTTGGGGTCCTAACTCCATGTGGGACACTAAGATCCTGACTGACGATTCAGGACACTATATCGAACTGATGATGGGTGCCTATTCCGACAATCAGCCGGACTACAACTGGAACAAGCCTTATGAGGTGAAGAAGTTCACCCAGTACTACTACGGTATCCGCAACATCAAGGGAGTGAAGGCCGGCAACACTCTTGCTGCCATGAACTTCGAGCCTCAGGGCAAGGGAAAGTATCTCCTTGGTGTAAATACTACCGAGATCAAGGAAGGAATGAAGGTGGAACTGGTAAGAAACGGGGAAAAGGTTTATGAAAACGTCCTTACAATAGCCCCTGACAAGCCGTTTGTGGAGAGCGTGAAACTTGATGAGGCATGGAAGCAGTACGAGATGACAATGAATCTTTATGATGCTGACGGAAACCCTGTTCTCAGTTATACTCCTCGCAAGGATACAAGTTATGACAAGCCGCTTCCTGAGATTGTGGACCGTCCTAAGCGTCCTCATGAGATAGAGAACAACGAGGAATGCTATTTCGTGGGACTCCGTAACCTTCAGTTCCACAATCCTTTCGTCAATCCTGCAGACTATTTCCTTGAAGTGCTTCGCAGGGATCCGGGCGACACCCGCTCAAACACTCAGATGGGTGTCATTCTTCGCAAGAACGGTGAGTATGAAAAGGCTGCAGAGCATTTCCGTCGTGCCATCCGTCGTCAGACCCACGACTACACCCGTCCTGCCGACTGCGAGGCTATGTATAACCTTGGTCTGATTCTCAAGACCCAGGGCAAATATGCCGAGGCCATGGATACTCTTTATCGTGCGACATGGAACTTTGCATACAATTCACCTGCAAACTATCAACTTGCCCAGATGTACTCACAGGTAAAGGACTATAAGAACGCCCTTATCCGTCTTGATGAGTCCATCCAGAACAACGGCAACAACTGGAATTCAGTGAACCTCAAGGCGTCGATCCTTCGTGCTGAAGGCCGCACGGATGAGGCAAAGACCCTTCTGGAAGGCATCCTGGCAGTCGATCCTCTGAATATCTATACCACTTATGAACTTGACAAGATCAACGGTACTTCCGGATATGTCACTCTTATGGGAGGCGAGATAGAGGATTATCTTGAACTGGCCCTTCTGTATCTGCACAACGGCTTCAAGGACGAGGCGGTGAAGATACTCAATGAGGCCGATGCCCTGAAGGCATATCCGACAGTCAAGATGTGGCTTGGCTATCTCACGGGCGACAAGGCAATGTACGAGGCTGCTCTTTCAATGCCTGTCGACTATTGCAATCCTTTCCGTCTGGAGACCATTCCTGTGCTTGAAAAGGCAAAGGAATACTTCCCTGAAAGCGACAAGCCGTACTATTATCTCGGCTGCCTGCTCTACAACAAGCAGCAGGATGCGGCTGCAGAGCAGTGGCTCAGATGTGTGGAACTTAATCCTCAGATGGACCTTGCGTGGAGAAATCTCGGATGGTACAACTGGCTCTATACCAAGGATTATGACGAGGCAGCCAAGTGCTATGCAAAGGCTGTTGCCATCGCTCCGGACAAGGCCCTCTACCTCGAAGAGCAGGAGCATGTCCTTGAAGCGAAGGGTGAGTCTGTGGCAAGAAGGTATGAGATCCTCAAGTCTCATCACAAAACTGCTGTAAAGCGTTATTATCCTCTTGCCCAGGAGGTGGTGACAGGAACATTCGTCGGAGAATATGACTATGTGCTTGATCTCCTCGAGAACTGCTATTTCCCTACCCGTGAGGGTGTTGCATCCTTCCATGAGGTCTATGTGGATGCACTTCTCTGTGCCGGTCATCAGAAGGTTCTTGCCGGAGACTGCAAGGGTGCGCTTGCTCTCTATGAGAAGTCGTTCGAATATCCGGTGAACCATCAGGTGTTCCTCGTGGACGAGAGAAGTCCGCGTGATGCACAGACCTATGTATTCATGGGTGATGCCTATGCAAAGATGGGTCAGAAGTCAAAGGCCAATGCATGCTATAAGAAGGCTGTCGGTGTGGATACAAAACTTTCTTTCTGCCGCTACTGGAAGGGTCTTGCCCTTGAGAAACTCGGAAGAAAGGCTGAAGCCAAGGCTATCTATGAGGCTCTTCTGACTGAGGGCAAGGCTGCAATAGTGGAGGATATCGTAAGTTTCTACGGCGCGGAAGGAACATCCAGCCTTACCGTCGAGGGAATCAACACCATGGCCTACCGCATGATGGGACTGGGATATCTCGGTCTTGGAGAAGAGGTTGAAGCCAGGAAGTGCTTTGAGACATCTCTTGAACTCAAGAACGACAACCTCTGGTCTAAATTCATGCTTTCGACTCTGAAATAGAGTTGTTTTGTACATAAGTAATTCGTAAATTGGCAGGTTGTGATGACCTGCCGATTTATTTGATGAATGTCATAACGTCGCCCATGAGGGCGGAAACACCGGATCATATTATGAAAAGACAGTTATTTGCTTTATTATCAGTGCTTTGCATTCTCTGCGGATGTTCTTCCGGAGCATCTGTGACATCTGAATCCTTCGGAACGCTTTCTACAGGAGAGGAAGCCACTTTGTGGCATATGGTCAATGCCAACGGAGCCTCTATGGATGTTACCGACTACGGATGCCGCATCGTACGCATATGCATGCCCGGACGTGACGGCAGGATGGACGATGTCGTGGTCGGTTACGGCGACCTTGAGTCCTTTGAGAAAAAAGACCGTTTCATCGGCCCTGTCATCGGCCGTTTCGGAAACCGTATCGACCATGCAGCCTTCACTCTGGACGGAGTGAGATACGAGGTTGATGCCAATGAGAAGTTCGGTGGGGAGCCTGTCCAGTGTCACGGTGGCAGGAAGGGTTTTGATAAATTTCTCTGGGCGGCAGAGGCTGTCGTGGAGCCGGGACGCGTGGGTGTAAGGTTCCATCGCCTCAGTCCCGATGGAGAACAGGGTTTTCCGGGCAATATGGATGTCTATGTGACTTATTGGCTGACAGACGATAATGTCGTGAAACTCGAATACGATGCGACTACAGACAAGCCTACTGTCGTAAACCTGTCCAATCACACGTATTTCAACATGCGCGGCAGCAAGGGAGGCTATGTCATGGAGCATCTCCTTCAGGTGGAAGCCGATACGTGTGTGCAGAACAACACTCATTTCTGTCCGGACAAACTCCTTCATGTCGAAGGTACTCCATTTGATTTCCGTCAGCCGCAGCGCGTAGACTACAGGATAGATATGCCTAATGAGCATCTGCGCATCATGAGGGGAATGTCTGCCTGCTGGGCTGTTCGCGGCTGGGACGGTTCTTTGCGCAGGGTTTCTGACCTTTATGATCCCCAGACAGGCCGCGGAGTGGAGACCTGGACCACAGAGCCGGCCCTCCTTACCTTCACCGGCCGGACATTCAGCGCCAAAGGTTATCCGAACGGAAAATACGGACCGATCCAGAAGTTCGGAGGAATGCTTCTGGAGACCATCCATTTCCCGGACTCTCCTAATCAGGACCGCTTCCCGAGCACAGTTCTCCGCCCCGGTGAGAAATATCATTCCGAGACAGAATATAGATTTTACGTCAAGTAAAATTGTGAATCTTTTCCCGCCAAGAAGGTAATTTGCGATAATTTCATGGTATGAGAATATAAGAATCGAATTATTGCTGTATCTTTGACGATAATTTTTTGGTTCACGTCGTTTGTCAGCAAACGATATTAATAACACTCATACAATGGAAGCAACAAGAGAACTTTGGGGCAAGACTGCCTGCGGAAAGGAGATTTACCTTTATACACTGAAGAATGCTTCAGGGGCATATGTACAATTGTCAAGCGTGGGAGCCGGAATCGTTTCGGTGGTAGTTCCCGACAAGGACGGAGCGCTTGCCGATGTGGCTCTCGGATATCCTGATCCGATGAGTTATTTTGGAGATGGCCCTTGTGCCGGAAAGGTCCCTGGCCGCTATGCAAACCGTATTGCGCTGGGCAAGTTCACTCTTGACGGAGTCGAGTACACTCTTCCTGTGAACAACGGTCCGAACCATCTTCATGGTGGTCCTGAAGGCTTCCAGAACAAGGTGTGGGAGTCGCGCGAGCATGAGGGCGGCGTGGAGTTCCTGTATTATTCCGAAGACGGGGAAATGGGATATCCCGGTGCAGTCAAGGCTGTTGCCCGCTATGAGTGGACGGAGGAGAACGAACTTCGTCTTACCCTGACGGCAGAGGCAGATGCTCCGACAGTGATAAATCTCACAAATCATGCTTATTTCAACCTCAACGGAGAAGGAAACGGTGATATTCTCGGACATGTATTGAGACTCAACGCTTCCGAATATCTTCCGACCTCTGATTCGCTCATCCCTGCAGGAGCGAGCGAGCCGGTGGCCGGCACTCCTATGGATTTTGTCAACGAGAAGGTTATCGGTGCTGAAATCAAGGAGGATTTCCCTGCCCTGGTCTATGGCAAGGGATATGACAACTGCTGGGTGATCGACGGATATGAACCTGGTCAGATCCAGGAGGCTGCGGAACTCTATGCTCCGGAAAGCGGACGCACCCTTTCCGTATACACCACACAGCCGGGAGTTCAGGTATATACCGGAAACTGGCTTGCAGGATCCCCTGTAGCCAAATGCGGCCGTTCATATGAGGATTATGACGGTGTGGCCATAGAGTGCCAGAATTTCCCTGATGCTCCGAACAAGGAGGACTATCCGTCTGCAGTGCTTCGTCCGGGTGAGATCTACGGACAGGCTATCATCTTTGCATTCGGCGTGAGGAAATAATCTGTTTGCCAATAATCTGAAAATCAGCACATTGTGAAATGAAACAGTATTTAGATTTACTCCGCCACATACGCGAAAACGGCACCTTGAAGAGTGACCGTACAGGAACAGGCACACAAAGTGTCTTCGGCTACCAGATGCGTTTTGACCTCAGCGAGGGTTTTCCTCTGCTCACCACAAAGAAGGTACATCTGAAATCCATCATACATGAACTTCTCTGGTTCATTGCAGGAGATACCAACATCAAGTATCTGAAGGATAACGGTGTCACCATCTGGGATGAATGGGCTGATGAGAACGGCGACCTCGGACCTGTTTACGGACATCAGTGGCGCAGTTGGCCGACCCCGGACGGAGGTGCAATCGACCAGTTGTCAAATGTGGTGGAGACCATAAAAAGGAATCCGGATTCGCGTAGAATGATTGTGTCGGCGTGGAATGTCGCGGAAGTTGAGAAGATGGCTCTTCCTCCGTGTCACTCGCTCTTCCAGTTCTATGTCGCCGATGGAAAACTGTCCTGCCAACTGTATCAGCGAAGTGCTGATGTGTTTCTCGGAGTGCCGTTCAATATCGCGTCCTATGCCCTTCTGACCATGATGATCGCTCAGGTCTGCGGCCTTGAACCTGGAGAGTTCGTGCATACTACCGGAGACACCCATATATATACAAATCATTTCGAGCAGGTGGCTCTGCAACTTTCCCGCGAGCCTCGTGCTTTGCCTAAGATGAAGATAAATCCTGAAGTCAAGAGCATCTTTGACTTCAGATATGAGGACTTTGAACTTGTGGATTACGATCCATATCCACGTATTCCGGCCCCTGTGGCAGTTTGATATGCAGAAGAATATAATAGTAGCGGTTGCCGACAACAATGCCATAGGGCGGAACAACGAACTGCTCTGGCATATATCTGAGGATATGAGGTTCTTCAGACGGCAGACATTAGGGTGGCCGGTGATCATGGGCCGCAAGACATTCGAATCGATCGGACGTGCTCTTCCCGGGCGCGTCAACATCGTGATATCCAGGAGTTTCAATACCGGAGAAGATGTCGCTGTCGTAGGCTCTCTTGAGGAGGCTTTCAAGGTGGCGGA
The DNA here is from genome assembly GCA_015060205.1 of Bacteroidales bacterium. Taxonomy (GTDB): domain Bacteria; phylum Bacteroidota; class Bacteroidia; order Bacteroidales; family UBA932; genus Cryptobacteroides. The sequence continues at coordinate 10,218 of SUYY01000023.1, read as the reverse complement.
GTCTACGAATCTTGAAAAATGCTTTGTGATGGGTGGCGGACAGATCTATTCGCAGGCTCTTTCCGAAGCGGACAGGCTCGTGGTGACACATGTGCATACGGTCATAGATGATGCTGATACCTTCTTTCCTCCTATCGATTCTCAGATATGGACGGAGGTTCAGCGTTCAGAACTCCACACCGATGAGGAGACCGGCTATACCTTCGAATTCGTGGAATATACCAGAAGGTAGGAGTGAGTATCACCTGACATTATAGATAGAACAAACATTGAAAATATGAGCGAAGCGAAAGCAAGTCCCCTTTCCGAGAAAGGGGATTTAGGGGAAAGGTAACGTAGTCTCATCTTTTCATATTCTGCACTACCTTGTGCAGCGGAAGTGAGACAAAAACATTATAGATAGAACAAACATCGAAAATATGAAAAGAGATAGTTTCGGCAGCAGGTTCGGTGCGCTGGTGGCTTTGGCGGGATCTGCGGTAGGACTTGGAAATCTTTGGCGCTTTCCGTATCTGGTGGGAGAAAACGGAGGCGCTGCATTCATCATAGTATATATATTATTGAGTTTTTTAATCTGCCTTCCTATATTCATCAGTGAATTTGTTGTAGGACGCAGGTCTCAGAGAAACGCCTATTCCTCTTTTCGTGACCTTTCAGGCGGAACCTGGTGGAAATATGTCGGAGTGATGACCATCATTGTTCCACTTATAGTCACTTCATATTACAGCGTCATTGGCGGCTGGTCGGTGCAGTATCTCCTCAAGTCTCTGACATTTTCCTTTACCATCGGTGAGACGCAGTCCCAGATGAGCAGCATGTTCTCAGAGTATGTCTCTTCTCCATGGCTTCCTCTTATAGGACATACCATATTCCTCGGCATTTCCGTATTGGTCGTAGGTGCCGGAATAAAGGGCGGAATCGAGAAGTTCAGCAAGATCATGATGCCTCTTCTCTTTGTGATAGTCCTGGGAATAGCGATATATTCGATGCTTCTTCCCGGAGCCTCGGAAGGTCTTGACTACCTTTTCAAGCCTGATTTCTCTAAACTTACGGCAAAATCCTGTGCAGCAGCATTAGGACAGGCCTTCTTCTCGCTCTCCATCGGCTTCGGAACCATTATGACCTATGCTTCTTATGTGGACAAGAAGGAGAACATATTGTTCCAGAGCACTGCTACAGCGGTATCTGACCTTGCATTTGCCCTGATTGCAGGAATGGCCATAATGCCTGCTGTCTTTGCCTTCGGTCTGGATCCGCAGTCAGGTCCCGGCCTTGTGTTCGAGACTCTTCCGTTCGTGTTCTCGCAGATGCCTGCAGGAGGAGCGGTCGCGATACTTTTCTTTCTAGCCCTGCTTGTGGCGGCAATAACATCTTCGATATCGATGGTTGAGGTCGGTGTTGCCTATCTTGTTGAAGAAAAGGGCCTTTCCCGCTTCTGGGCGTGCCTGATAGTCTTCTGTCTCTGCTGGAGCGCAGGAACATTATGCTCGCTTTCATTCGGTCCGCTGTCCGATCTGAAGATCTTCGACATGACTATCTTCGATTTCCTCGATTACACATCATCCAATGTGCTGATGACTCTCGGAAGTCTGCTTACAGTCCTGTTCGTGGGTTGGCGTCTGAAGAAGACAGATATATACGATGAATTCACCAACGGAGGGTCCCTACGCCTGAATGTGCGTATATTCGGTGTCCTTTGGTTCCTTATCCGCTATATAGCACCTGTAGCGGTCCTGATGATCTTCATATTCGGAATAATAGGCTGATGCTCATGCGCCTAAGCGCGTTTTCTGCAGCATACGGGTGCAAGCATCATTCCGGTCGAAAGCAGAAGAAGGATAAGCAGGGTTATTGAACTTGCCTTGGAGATGTTCTCTCCTGTCTGATAAGAGTCAGGTTCAAACCTCATGATGACCTGTCCTTCTCCTTCCGGAATCACTGCACCTCTGAGCATCCAGTCTGCCCTGAACAGTTCGAGCGGGCGCGCCTCGGCTGTAGGATGATAGTGTCCGTTTTTGACTTCTCCATATGCTCCGGACGGCTCAATCCATGCTTTCCAGCCTTCAGGATAGTATATTTCGCTGAATATTGCAGGGCGTTGAGAATCAGTGCGGTATGAGTATCGAAGTTCGTTAGGGGCGTATGCGGTGAGGGCGATGTGGTCGGGATATGGAGATGTCTCGACTTCGCTCGACATGACAGAAGGGGCTATGTGTTCGAAGTCCGCTCCTATCACAGCCTCCCGGCTCAGGTCGACCTTGCCGGTCAGGGCAATCTCTTCGTCTGGAGTCTGAGCATGCACGAACGAGTCGACAAACCAGCAGTTTCCCATCGCATATCTGTTTTCCACAGGCGGATATTCCCCTCCGAGAATTATATATTTTCCGTTTAACAAGGATGTTATCGGCAGATACGGGAGATTTTTACTAACCTCTGAAACAGTGGCGGATTCTCCGATAATCTTGTGTACGGAGCGGATTTCAGAATTGATATATCTGTCAATAAAGTCCTGATAGCGTTGGAGTTTAACAGGGCTGTAACCTCCGATTGTCTTGTGATGGTAACTCGCCAGAGAACTGTTGAATGTGTTGATGCTCAGGTCCAGAACGCGGAAGTTCGGGTCTTTGTCCTCATGAATCATCTCATCCACCGGACGAGGTTCGTATTGGGCCTCGAAATTCTTCGGTGTGATGAAGTGATCCTCGTTGAGATACCTCTTGCCGACACTGAACAGGTCGAAAAGGACTATGAGGGCAAGCGCTGCTCCCACTGCGGTCATCTTATGTCCGGAGTCTGCCGCAGACACCCGTTTTCCGTCACGTATCGCCCAGCAGATCAATGAGAAACAGATGGTTATCAGGACAAACGACCTTATGGCATCTGCCTTGAGGAGTTCCTTGCGGTCTGCCATGAGTGCTTCTGTCAATATATCCGGCTGACCGGCGTCCACAGCACCCGTGAAGGTACCTGCGATGCCCGGGGCAATGATGCAGAGAAGGCAGAATCCGGCGGTGACGGCGTATGATATGACACCAGCCTTCATTATGGACTTTTTATCATATCCTCCTTTCAATATCTTGTCCAATGCGTAGAAACCTACAAGAGGAAGCAGGGTCTGAAGCACAATCAGAGACATTGACACCGTCCTGAACTTGTTGTAGAACGGGGCATATTCAAACCAGAGTTTTGTGAACCACATGAAATGGTTTCCCCACGACAGCAGGATTGCAATCACGACTGCTGCCAAGGCCCACCATTTTTCCCGTCCCTTCAGAAGTATGAGTCCAAGCACGAAAAGGAATATCGTGATTGCTCCCATATACATCGGACCGGCGGTGAAAGGTTGAGGTCCCCAGTACAGAGGCATGTTCCTGAGTGTCTGGCGAAGGTTAGGCTGTCCGGCCCTTTTGAGCAGGCGTCCTGTCTCAGAATCCATATCCAGAGGTCCTGCAGATGATCCTCCGTTAAAGTTGGGAATCAGAAGGTTCGGCATTTCCTCTATTCCATATGACCATGCCGTCGCATATTCCAGGTCGAGACCTTTGTCGTTGTGGCTTTCTCTCTCGGATGAGAGTTCCGAACCTCCGCGCATGGTGTATGGGGTGTATTCGTATGTCGGGATCAGTTTGTTGGCGTTGGTCGCGATGCCTATGCAGCCGATCACCAGAAGCAGGGCTGATGCGGCGAAGAACCTTTTGAGCATCTGCCTGTTGTTGATGCAGAGGTCTGTCAGCAGTGCTATTGCATAGACGAAGATAACGATAGCGAGATAATATGTTATCTGGATATGATTGGCCTTTATCTGCATGCTTAAGGCAAGCGAGAAGAGAACCGCACCCATGATGGTCTTGGGCAGCCATTTCCTGACATCGTTTCTCAATGCGGCCTTGTAGGTGAATATGACTCCGGCCAGAACCCAAGGGAAGAATGCAAGGGCCTGCATCTTGGTGTTGTGGCCCACCTGGATTATCTGAAGATTATATGAACAGAAGGCCACGGCGACAGCACCTGCCACGGCGACCATTTTTCCTGTGCCCATCGACAGCATAAGAAGAAAGGCTCCCAGAAGGGTGACGAAAAGATAACTTCCCGGACGCTTTCCGAGCATGAACAACTTATACAGCGGTTTGGTCCAGTCTCCTTCGAAATTGTCGGTGATGGCAGTAGCAGGCATGCCCGAGAACATCGATCCTGTCCATGCTGTAGGGTCGTCGGGGTTGGCCTTGTTATATTCCAGGGCCTCATGAGCCATACCTTTCCAGCCTGCGATATCGCTCTGGTTTACGATTTTTCCGTCAAGTACCTGAGGTACGAAACTGTATGCGATTCCGGCAAGAAGCAGAACGATGCCTGCATATATTCCGATTTTCTTCAATGTATCCAATTTCATATATTCTGATTTCTTGTCCATAAAAAAGCGCTTTTTTGTGGACGGGTTGTTGTTTTTTGTCTATCTGTCCACGGAATGAGGGGTTTTTGTGGACAGGTCGTCCAGCAACTTCGCCATTGTCTTCGTTGTTCTTCTTCTTGAAAACCGTTCTATATCGACGGCGTCGGTGTGCAGGTCCCCATTCCGGAAATCTTTCCAGCATCTGTCTATATATTCCTTTATTTCCTTTTCATCGCCCCAGTCGAATATCTTTCCGGCTCCGGTTTCCTGCAGAACGGTGGACATGGCACCTTCTCTGGTTCCTACTCCCAGTATGGGCCTTCGTGATGCGAGATATTCAAACAGTTTGCCCGGCAGAATGGCCTTTGTCTCAGGCTCTTCCCTGATAGGCAGAATCAGCAGGGATGCCTTCCTCTGCTCCCTGACAGCCTTGTTGTGGTCGATATATCCCAGATCTGTAAGATAATCCTCAAGACCTGCCTTCCTTATGCTTTCCAGCACGGTCTCGTCGGTCTTTCCGGCAAGTATCAGGCGGAATCTGCCGGCAAAGTCCTTGTCCTCGCGACATTTTTCGCCGAGTATGTTCCATAGGGTGACAGGATTGCCCTCTCCTGTCAGCAGACCTGTATGCACGACGTTGAAATTGCCGTCGACCGTCACATCTTCCGTATAATCGCTCTCGTCATAGCCGTTGGTCACAAGATGGACCGGCGTATTTGTCATCGCTGCGAAATCCTGCTGTACCAGAGGGGATACAGCCACTATTGCTGTGGCATCGTCCAGAACCTTCTGTTCCAGTACATGGTGTCTTCTTTCCACCCATCTGCTCAGTCTCAGATGCTTGAAATAGAATATCTTAGTCCATGGATCCCTGAAGTCGGCAACCCATGGGATGCCTGTAGCCAAGGATACCTTGCGGGCTATAAGATGCATGGACTGCGGAGGTCCGGTGCTGACTATCACATCTACCGGATGCTCCTTGAGATATTTTATGAGATATCTGGCGGAGGGACCTATCCACAGACATCTCGGATCCGGAATGAAGAAGTTTCCCCTTATCCACATCGATACCTTTTTGAGGAACGACCCTTTGCCGCCGTTGTCCGGGTTCGCCTCCACTTTTATCTGTCCCTTGCTTCCTGTGAGTTTCCGGTATATGCCGTATGGCTCGAAAATGCGTCTTCTGATTATTTCCGCTTCCTGAGGAATATCTCCTTCCAGAGACGGGTCTATCGAGGCAAGGTCCGGATTTTCAGGTGTGTAGATGACCGGCTGCCAGCCTTCGGACGGAAGATATTTTGCAAATTTCACCCATCTCTGCACGCCGGATCCGCCCACAGGCGGCCAGTAATATGTAATGACAAGCACCCTTTTCATAGCCTGCAAATATACATAAAAGATGAGCCGGAGGCAATATTTTTGCTATATTTGGCGTTGTATCAAACATTTGCATTATGGATAAAGGTAAATTATTCAGCGGACTCGCTATAATGCTGGGTCTTATGGTTCTGGGCGCCATGTTGCCTAAGGCGGTGGAAAAGTATCGTTCATATGACAGGATCGTGAATGTCAAGGGATTGTGTGAGAAGGAGGTAAAGGCCGACAGGGTGATATGGCCTATCGTTTACAAGGTGATGGCAAATGATATCCAGTCGATATATGACCAGACAGATGCCGGCAATGCGGCAATCATGAGTTTTCTGCAGTCGGGTGGAATCGAGGCTTCCGAGATTTCCGTTTCAGTACCTGCGATTTCTGATAAGTTTGCAAATGAGTATGGCGACAACGACAGGGCTTTCAGGTATATAGCGAAGAATGTGATCACGGTATATACCTCAGACGTGGACAAGGTTCTGTCCCTTATGGGCAGGCAGTCGGAACTTCTCAAGCGGGGAATCGTGACTGGTGGCTCCAACCAGTGGGAAAACCCGGTCGAATTCAAATATGAAGGTCTCAATGATATTAAGCCTCAGATGATCGAGGAGGCTACGGAGAATGCCAGAGAGGCAGCAGAGAAGTTCGCCAAGGATTCCGGAAGCCGTCTGGGCAAGATAAAGACTGCCAATCAGGGCACGTTTACAATCGAAAACCGAGACAGCAACACTCCTTACATAAAGAAGGTACGTGTTGTTACCTCGGTCACTTACTATCTGAAGAACTGATTCCTATTTGTTGAATCCTTTTGCAGTGAGGAACTCCCAGATCCGGTCCATGAAGGTGTAACTTCCTGTTCCCGGCAATGCCTTTCTCTGGAAGCAGTGACCCTGCTTTACCAAAGTGTGAAGTTCTGACTGGATTCCCATCTGCTGCATCTTTTCCCATGTCTTGACGGAGTTCATCGCAGCCCATCCGTCACTGTCTCCATGTATGAACAGCATAGGAGCGGTATCCAGGTCGAATGAGAACTCCGGAGCCAGGATGGCATCGTCCTCGTTTCCGCCTTGTGCGTTCGGCTTCTCAAGACCGTCCGTCAGTGCATAGGCCGGATATATTCCGATACCCCATTGTACGTTGCATGGAAGTTTGTCTATGGCATCGATCTTAAGATATGAATCGTGCTTTGACGATGTGACTCCCATCAGAGTGAGGTGACCTCCCGCGGAACTTCCCATGATACCGATGCGGTTCGGGTCCAGACCCCTCTTTTCCGCCTCGCTTCTGACTATTCTTATGGCGCGCTGGAGGTCCTGCCATGCGGTGGTGTGCTTTGCGAGAGGTGCTGCAGGGCGAGGGGTGCGGTATTTTATGGTCACCACAGCCATTCCCTTCTCATTCAGATAACGTCTGACAGGAGTGACCTCGAATCCGTCCGGATCGTTTCCATTGTATGAGCCTCCTGAGTAGATTATCTGGATGGCCTTGGTCTTCAGTACCTTAGGCATATGCCATTCCATATATGGGATGCATTGGTTCTCCTGAGGGTCCGGCATCTTTCCTTCCGGCCAGATATCCGATTTTTCGTAATCCCCGCGGGCATCGTCGCTTGCATACCTGTCCATCAGGGCGACGCTGTTTTCAGGCTCTCCCATAAAGCCCAACTGGCGCATGAATTCAGCACCCCTTTCCAGACCGAACGCTCCGTGGCCCTTGTCGGGGAAAAGATGAAGTTCTGCCGGAACCTTCATTTTTCTCAACTGTCTGTATACCAATGTGGAAGTATATGGAGAATATGGGTCCAGACCTCCGTGGTGCAGGCTTATAGGGCAGGTCTTCTCGTCAAACTTGAACACCGTACTCAATTTCACATCGCTTCCATAGCCCTGTCTGGTGGAAGGTGTGCCGAGTTCCGAGTCGGTCGTGCCATAGGCAGGGGCATTGATGATAGCCCAGTTTATATGGCACGGAATATCGTCGGTCCGGTCAATCCTTTCATAGGCCGCTGTCTGTGAACTTGTTGCGAGAAGAAGTCCCAGATGAGAGCCGGCCGACATTGATATCACGCCGATCTTTTCCGGGTCGAAACCTCTTTTCTTGGCTTCCTTCCTGACCAGACGGACAGCCCTCTGTCCATCCTCCCATGCTGACTGATATATAGGAAGACCCACTGGTCTTGGGGTCCTGTAGACAAAGTTCACGCATTGGAATCCAAGTCCGGTGAAATATTCCTTCCATTTTCGGATGAGTCCTACGTCGCAGCAGTTCTGATAACTTCCTCCGGAGATGAGGATCATGCATCCTCCGGTGTGCTTGTCTGCCGGAGGTGCTTCATACCACTCGAGATATGGTATCCTGTATTCGTCCGGGTTGAAGTCCGCCTTTCCGGATACGTCTGTCATGGCCGCAATCTGATGTTCCTGTTTGTCCGGCATCTTCTTTTCGGACCAGATGGCCTGTCTCTCCTGTGCCGCCATTGTGATGCAGCACAGAGCGAGGATGGTAAGTGATGTAATTTTTTTCATATTACTGTTTATATGTTTGGCATAGGGTTTGCAAAAGTCTGGTCACGGTTAGTTTAGTTGTTAATAATAGGGTTATTGTTCATCCGGCAGGTTTCTTAGGGGACCGGCCGGATGTTTCTTTTGTGACCGTGGACTTGCAATATGTCGCTACATCAGGTCGGTGAATGCTACCTTGCCCATGTCTCGCGGCTTTGCTTCAGGTGATTCGTCGGCATAGCCCAGACCGATGCAGAGGCAGGCGTCCCGGCTAAGCCTCAATGGGCGGCATTTGGAGTGTCAATCTGCCATGTCCAGCGAGATAAGCCTGCGTTTAAGGTCCTTCCCGAGGGCATATTCTCCGAAATCGATGGCGTTGTCATTAAGGATGGAGGCGTGGCAGAGGTCTTCTCCTTTGAATATGGTGGATTCCGCCTTCTGCTGGATCGACCTGATGCGGTCAATAGCCTCCTTCGGTACGACCAGATGGCATGGGATGACCACAGGCAGGGGATTCAGTCCTATTGCATGAGCCACGGCACGGACGCCGGCCTTGTTTCCGCACAGTTCGGCGAAGTCGCTGTAACTGAGAAGTCTCCCGGCACTTCCCAGGTCCCACAGTTTTTTCCATACCTGTTTCTGGAAGTCGGTTCCGAACAGGAGCATGTCTTCCCATCGGGTCGTCTTTTTCAGTGCCGCAACTTCCTCGAAACTGACAGTTTTTGCTGTTATCTCGCCATACGGTAGAGACTCCCCTCGTGGCGAAGCCTTTTTGCGCACCTGCTTTCTGGAGGTGCCCATTTCCAATAGTCCGCATTCTTTTGCAATACGCGAAGATATGTCCGCAAGTCTGCCATAATCCCGTGATATTCCGGCAAGTTTCCCGTCTATACGGACAACGATCCATTTCCGGTCAGTTTCCATAGTGTCATATATATAAGAAGTGGTTGCTTGTCTATTCATCCCCGGCTCGACCTGGAATCTTCAAATATACAAAAACTTATCTGATAACGTATTGCAAAACCAATAAATATGTATCAATTATCATAACATAAAAAACGTTACCTTTGCGGCAAAATTCAAAAACATGTAATGATATGAAGAAGTCAGTATTGTTTATTGCTGTTGCGGCAGTTGCCGCTCTTGCCTTTGTTTCGTGTGATGCTTTGGGCATTCTCAAGAATTATGAGGAAAGTCTTTCCTTGACAATAGAGGAAGAGGAGGCGCTTCTGAAGGGGAAATGGATACTTCAGGATGCCGGATACAGTCTGTATCTGGACGAGACATATGATGTGGAGAAGATTGACAAGGACGGATATCCTGAAACCGAAAGCGCAATCGAGTCCATTGTCATCGGTGCAGGCCGTGTGGTTACCTTCAATTTCAGGCAGCCGGTCACCTTTGAGATGAATCCATATCAGCCGTCCGGAACCACTTATGAGACCTTCAAGACATATACCGTGACAGACGATGTGTCGATGAGGTTGGGTTTTGACTGGGATGGTGTCGAATATTTCCGGGTTCTGGAGGACCGAGCAGGCGGTGTCGCATGTGATTTCACTCTTTTTGGTGTGGAAAAACTGAATGGTGACTATAACGTAAGCAGGATGATAATGTCCGCCGGAGAAGTCGGTGAGGAATTTTATTATGAATTCGTTCCTGCAAAGAAATGACAGTCTCCGGTGTTGATGCCGGGATGTATACCCTATATTCTGTTTTTTATCTATCCAAAAATCAAGTTATCAACAACTCAAGATGCTGAAATTCAGGTTTTTTGTTGATAAATAAAAAATTATTCGTATATTTGCAGCCCCAAAAAATGGGGTAAAGAAACATAAATTATTTATTTACAAACATTTATGCCTACAATTCAACAATTAGTTCGCAAAGGACGCGAGGTCATTGTCGAGAAGAGCAAGTCTCGCGCGTTGGATGCTTGTCCTCAGAGAAGAG
>SUYY01000022.1 GCA_015060205.1 Bacteroidales bacterium | reverse complement strand
ATCTTGTCAAGTCTGTCGTTTACATCCTTGATGTCTTCAGCGTAATCGTGACATCCAACTGCAGTGAACATTACTCCGCAAAGGAGAAGTCCACCAAGTTTAGTAAAAAACGATTTCATAAAAATTAAAAATTGGTTAATAATAAAAACTATATTGTTTTTCTATCTCAATGTACAAATTGCAACTCGGCTTTCTTCCGGTTTCTCATAAGGCTGAACTGTACAACCCTTATGATCCACAGTAATGCGGGAAGGATCGATTCCAAGTTCCACGAGACGAGCCTTTGCAGCATCGGCGCGCATCTTGGAAAGTTCCATATTGCGCTGTGGAGAACCGGTAGCATTGTCGGCATAACCGACGAACATTACAGTCACCTCAGGATGCTCCTTGAGAATCTCAGCGATGGCAACCAGTTTTTTGTCCTGAATTGCCTTTACCTGTGCAGAACCGATGGTAAAGTAGATATCCTTCACTTTCGCAGCATCAAATGCAGCCTCAACAGCAGCAGCCTCGGCAGCGGCCTTCTCTGCGGCAGCCTTTTCAGCGGCGGCTTTCTCTGCGGCGGCCCTTTCAGCAGCAGCCTTCTCTGCGGCAGCCTTTTCAGCAGCAGCCTTCTCGGCAGCGGCCTTTTCAGCAGCAAGACGCTCGGCAGCAATTCTCTCAGCCTCAGCAGCAGCCTCCTGAGCGGCTACCTTCTCAGCATAAGCCTTTGAAGGACGAGTATTCTTGCCAAGACGGAACTTAAGACCTGCAAGGAGATTGAACTGCCAGTCTATATTGCCACCCCTCTTGGAGTTAAACTTGTCAGAGAAGAGGTTTGCATCACCCTCGAGTCCTATACTTACCACATCACCAAGCCAGAAATCGATTCCGAGACCGAAACGACCAGGAACGAAGAACTTGCTGTCCCAGTAGTATGGGAGATGGTCAGATATTACAGCAGCAGACCTGTTGTCAAATCCATAAGCACCACCGACACCGGCAAACACATACGGGCTGCAGACCCTCTTGTGATTGAATCCACCGAAAATGCCTGCAAGATCTACTACGAAATCTGCATTCAACTGCAGATATCTGTAAGGATAGACAATCTGATCCGGGATGACCAGAGCACCTTTAGCCTGCCATCCACCTACTCCAATACGAAGACCGAGGGCATGATGGAAATGCCACTGGGTCGAAAGGAGCACTGATGGAGAAAGGAGTTTTCCAAAGGAGGACTCTCCCAATGTCTGGGAAACACCACCCTGAACTCCGAGACTCCAATGAGGCTTAAACTCCAGAGTCTCATCGGTTTTCGACTGCTGCGCAAACGCAACACCCCCTGTCAAGACAAGAAGCATTGCCACAACGATCAAACGCGTAATCTTCATAAGTTATTCGGTTTTTCTTTACTTTCACAAGCGCACACTACACTTGTAATGTGCAAAAGTAGTCAGTTTTTTTTAAACAAACAAGAAAAAAAAGTAAAAATACGTTACAGATTTCTTTCCCACGCCCACGCAGAAGCCAATGTTTCCTCTACGGAACGCTCCGCTTTCCAGCCAAGTTCTTCGTTGGCGAGGGTGGTATCTGCCCATATGGCAGTGACATCGCCAGGCCTTCTGTCTACGAACTTATAGTTGAGTTTGAGACCGTTGACCTTCTCAAATGCAGTGACAAGTTCGTATACGGACACAGGACGTCCGGTGCCTATATTGAATATTTCGTAGTTTTCCTTCATCTTGCCTCCGAGCATTCTTGTGACGGCTGCGACATGTGCCTTTGCAAGGTCAACAACGTCGATATAGTCGCGCAGACATGTTCCGTCTTCGGTAGGATAGTCGTTGCCGAATATGCTCAGGCACTCACGTTTGCCGATGGCTGTCTGGGTGATGAAAGGCACGAGGTTGTTCGGAACACCGCGAGGGAGTTCTCCGATGAGGGCAGAAGGATGTGCTCCGATAGGGTTGAAATAGCGAAGAGCGATTCCTCTTATCTCCTCAGATGATGAGGCAGTGGCCTTCACCACGTCACGAAGGATATCCTCGCACATCTGCTTTGTGTTGCCGTAAGGGGATGTAGCAGGAAGACGCGGAGTCTGCTCTGTCACAGGAAGGACTTCAGCCTCGCCATATACGGTGGCAGAAGACGAGAATAAGACGTTGCATCCGCCGTGGTTTTTCGATACCTCCAATATATTAAGGAATGAGACAAGGTTGTTGCGGTAGTACTTGATAGGCTTTGCAACAGACTCGCCTACTGCCTTGAAGGCCGCGAAATGTATGACGGCGTCGATCTTATGTTCTGTGAAAAGAGTGTCTACCGCATCGTAATCGCAACAGTCTATCTGATAAAATGGGATATCGTCCCTCCCAGTTATCTTCTTGACTCCGTCGAAACATGTCATGTCGCAATTGGAGAGGTTGTCTGCCACAACGACATCATAGCCGGCAGAAATCAACTCCACCGTTACGTGGCTGCCGATATATCCGGCCCCACCTGATACAAGCACTTTCTTTGCCATATTATTTTCTATTTTTGACTTTCTTTGGATTCTTTGTGGTCTTTCCTCCTGTGTGGAACGCAATACCGAAGTTGAGATTTGCTCTCAAGCCCATAGGAAGCATCTTCAACATAGGAACGAACTCAGCCGGTGCAAATGACACAGGAAGGTAGTCCATTCCGAGGAAGAATGCCGGTCCTACCCTTGGAGTGAGTTCGAGGACGAATCCCATGGTCCTGGCGGTATTGAGGAAGGAGTAGTTGAGTCCGAGTGCAAACCATTTGCATGGTGTGAGATTGTAGGAGAGGGTGAGTTCGTTACGAGCATAACTGTGGCTTATTCTTGAAGAATAAAGAAGGCCAACGCTCATCTTTCTCTTGAGGAAAGGCATTTCAACTCCTACATGGAAACTTGGCATGGTAGATCTGGTAAGTCCCTTGTTACTGTCGATCTTTGAAAGATTTACGACAGAATTCTTGGCATCTTCGACAAAATCCTCGAGCATGGTTCCCACGGCATCGATATTATCCACCATCACTCCTTCTAGACCTTTCCATTCTATATCGTTCTCCGTACCGGTCTTGAAGGAGTTCAGAGTCTCCTTCTTATAATGTATGCATCCGAGATCGGTCACTGCGGCAGACACCGAAAGTCCGTCTACAATGGTTCCAAGTTCGAGGGTATACTCCACTCCGAGGTCAAACGACCAGCCGAATCCGGCAAGAACCTTGTCGGCAAGAAGCCGGTTAAGGTCAAATCCGAATGAAGGAAGCATTGCGTCCTGCGAAGGCTCTGTAGTAGTGAGTCCTGCAAGGGCGATGTTCGCATAACCTTCGGTCTTGACAGTCCATTTTTCTTCGCTTGCCGTCAGACGGACATTCTCGAGGTTGAGTCCCGCATATGCAACAGGTGCGATGACGCGTCCCTTGATTCCCGCTCTAAATCCTTTGAAAATATCACGGGAATAACCCAGAGAAGCCTGAATGCCAGCCATAGCATAGGCGTTGAAGTTTCCTACGTTGTAACTTCCACCGTCCACTCCGGTTCCTCTCTTGAGAAATCTGAAGAAGTCACCGGGAAGATCCATGTCAATATTTGTCCTGAGGTCTACGTCAAATGTCCAGTAGGACTTCTGCTTGGTATAGAATCCGAATCCCATAAGAGTTGTCCTCAGGTCGACATCCATATGAGGATTCTTCGGGAAGGCTCTTTCAAACTGCTTCACAGAGACATCCGGATGCAGGAAGGTCGCAAGTTTACCGTCCGCAGTAGGATAAAGGAGAGACGGAACATCTATATTGGATCCTACCCCTACTCCGAGGTTACCTATGCAGAACAACTGGAAATAGTTGGCACGCGGAGCAAAAGCCGGATTCATTTCATGACGGTTGAGCGAATTGTCGAGGAAGTAACTTCCTTTCAATGATTGTGCACCTGATATCACAGGAATCATAAAAAGCACAAGCACCAATATTATATTTCTCGTTTTCATAGGCTTACTAGTTTTCATTATCCTGGTTATCCTGTTCGTCCTGATTATCGTCAATATTGATAAACTCGCGGAGGTCAGCGGTGACTCCTTCAGGAATACGTGCGCTGAGGGAGAGGTTCAGGAAGCATTCAGGTCCGAACGGTACTCCAGCGGCGTCTTTTGAGTTTACAGTGAACACAAGTTCCAGAGCCTTCATATCCGACAGGTCAGAACCCTTGCCGGAGATGAGGAGATCCAGTTTTGTGGTCACAGGCTCGCCCTTCGAATTGCATGATGCTATCTTCATCTTACCAACACCTTCTTTCAACGGAATCCTGTCATTATTGGAATCCAGAGGGAAAATCTGCAGATCCATTCCAAGAGGGAAACTGCTTGTCACCTTTCCGCCGAGTCCTACACTTGCGTATCCGAGAAGCATTGCTGCCTCGTCAGGAAGAGCGGCGATGGTGTCACGGTATTCGAATGCGAATTCCTCACCGAGTTCGAGAGGAACGCCGAGAGCGTAATCGAACTTGAACTTATAGTCCTTTGACGGTTCTATAGTGCATGTCTTCTCCGAATCGACTCCGGCATTGACAGAAACCTGAAGGCTGTCCGCAATCATTGGTTTGCTTCCCTCTTCCTTATGATAAAGCAGAGAAATAAGGTCTAGGTTTATATAACCATAATCCTTATATGCCTCATATCTGCTTCCGCTTTCAGGGTCTGAAGGGTCGAGATTCGAGACAAAGAACCTGTATTTGTCATCCACGCGTTTTGCCGGATCCATCTCTATGGTCCTGATCTCTTTCTTGGCAGGCTCGCCACCATACCAAGGTACGATTTCGAGGGTACCTGATACCGGAACATCAAGATTTGTCTCGATGTCAAGGGTGAGCCAGTAGGTATTGAGGTCGATGGTGAGAGACATATTGTCACCATTGAGGGTCTCCGCAAGAGAAGAGAGGTCGACGGTTGTGGTGATAGGGTCGATCTCAAGTCCTACATGACCGTTGATCTTGTCAAGTGCGATCTTGTCGGATGCCTTGCCGTCTTCTCCCCTTGAAGAAAGGCTTCCCTTGATTGTAACCTCAAGGTCCTTGCCTTCAAGTTTATCTACATCGATGGAGATGTTCTTGAGTTGCACATAACCTTTCACCAGCACTTCCTTGGCGTCCATGGTTAGTTTTCCATCTTCAATTTCGAGAGAAGAAAGGTCAAGACCTGCTACATGGACAGGATCAAGGACGATCTTGTTGTCTGTGTTCACATCCTGGCTTATATGGAGAACGTTGTTCTGATCAGCACCGTCCACCTTGATTTCAGATGGAAGATGCAGGTCGAGATTCATGCTCATGTCCACATTTCCTGCTATCTCGGTGATTGAAGAAGCATCCACCTCGAGTTCCAGATAAACATCCTTGAGAGTAAGGTCATTCACTTCAAGCGACTTGATCATGTCTGGAAGTTCTATCTCCATCTTGTCGAGAGCGACCTTCTCATCTACGGTAACCTTATATTCGTCCATGCCGAACTGGTCCGGAGCCAGACGTGGAACTTCCGCGCCGAACTCGACTCTGATACCCATGGCGATAAGTTCGTCCACATCCTGCTTGTCAAGGGATGTACCCTTCACGCAGATGCCTCCGGTGACTGTAAGGTCATCCATGATGGCATATTCGCCTGATTCTCCGACTTTTTCCACAGCGACCTCCACACAGTCGATTTCAAGTTCCATCACCCTCGGGATTTCAACATCGCCGGTATAATGCACGACGTTGTCTGACGGATTGATGTTGTATTTCTTCATAGTGGCATCTGTGAAATGCACCATGTCAGGGAAATCGAACTTGAGTCCTTCGCCAGGAAGCGGAACCACTTTGACCACCTCGTGCTGAGGGAAGTCCATATTGATGAGAATCTTCTGGTTCTGACCAGGAACATCCTGCTTCAGAGATACATATACAGGAGTTTCCTCCAGGAACTCTCCTACAGATTTGTCGACAGATTCATTTATGTGGACCGGTTCGACGTTTACATTATACAGGTAGTCGTTGGTAGTGACTCTGTAATCTTCAAGTTCAGGAGCAAAGTCCGCTTTTACTGTGACTTCCACATCGCCACCGGCAGACTCCATGAGTTTCTTTGAACTCAGCACTCCCTCTACCTGCGCCTGGGCAACCACCTTGACCTTACCGGAATATGAAAGTTGGCCTCCTACAATCTCCGGAAGTGTCATTCCGTCGATTATGACCTCGTCATCAAGACCGTCTGCAAGCGAGATGCCGTCATATGAGAGGGTACGTGAGGTCTCGTCGTATGTTCCGAGGCTTCCTGCAGGACGTCTGATGACGATTCCTTCAGGGAATTCCACCTTAAAGGTCTTGAGAGTGAGGTCCATTGTGCTGCATGCATCAGGAATCACCGCCTGCATGTCGATATTGAGAGGGGCCTCGTCCTTGAAGTCGATGAAGTCGATGCTCTTGACAAGGGACGGGATGGAAACAGGATCCACCTCGATAGGCAATTCGAGTTCGTCGCCCACTTCTATAGGATCTATCACCATCTGGACATCATCGACAAGCAGATTATTGAAGACTACCGTCATCTCGATCTTCATAGGCTCGTGACCATAATCATGAAGATGCTTCAGAGTGGTCACAAGGTCTTTCTCTACCAGAGTTCCGGCCAGATTGAGATGGTAGGTCTTCCTAAGGATAAGATCTTCGCCTTCCTTGGTCCAGTCTCCGTCTTCTATGACAAGTGCGGATATATGATATCTATGTGAAACTTTCCAGCCATTTTCCGGACTGAGGACGAATTTATCCATGACATGATCAGAGAAATCCTCGCCTTCAACCCACGCCCCGTCTTCTTTCCTGATTTTATCGATCAGGAACATCTCATGAAGATCCACATCCAGTTCAGGAGTGATGGAACCACCAGTAAAGAGAGGATTCACGATTTCGAAAGTAAGGTCGAAAGACGCATCCGGATGCAGCGCGATGCTTCTCACTTCCTGTATCTTCGGAAGGGCGATCTCTACCGGAATATCCAGATCATACGGCTCGAACTCATAACTTTCCTTCATGACAGGAAGATGCATTCCAAGATCCCAGAGAGTCTGACGGATATCATCGTAATTCATTTCCTGCTGTGCAAGAGAGGACTCCGCAAATTCGTCGGTGATGCCGAGTTGACCGTCAAGAGCGGCAACTTCAGCATCTCTGTGCATCTTATCGTCCAGTGAAGACAGGTCGATGGCCAGATCTTCAGCAGTAATGGTTGGAATTGCTTTAGATACTGACATATTCTCCGATATTTCAGGGAGATACTTGTCAAGGTCCGGAATCTTCAGACGGTCGGTGACATCCACCACTTCAGGGCCCATGACCGTCGGCTCGATGTCTATGAAAGACAGGTCGATGCTTGCAAGGCTGAAGGAGAATTTCTCATCGAAAGTGATGGCGTCTATATTGCCGATATCGGAAAGAGAGCCGGCAATATCTTCTGTCAGATCCTGGCTGTCGGTCATATGGAAGATGTATGCTCCTTCCATTTCCTTGAGCATCTTCTTTGTATCCTCATCGAGTTGAGAATAGAGTGATTCGAGGGTGATATTGCCTGTTGAACCGATAGGCAGGGCGATTCCCTCCTGGAATACCGTCACCTTCAAGTCGAGGTTTTCCTCGGACATGTCATACTTTTCGTCAACGCAGGACGCGACGGTGTGTAACATCAAAACAGCGACAACAGAGGTTATCGCTTTGCTGAAAAGTGATTTTCTCATAGATTTATTATCAATTGACGGCACAAATGTATAACATTTTCTTTCAGCAACAAATTGTTTGTTGAAATTTATATAATTTTGCCTTCAGACATAAAACAAGCACATGTACGCACTTACAGGACATATCACCATAAAAAAGGGCATATGCATATTATTTTGCTGCATCTGCCTCGGCACAACCGCTTACGGACAGGTGGAACAGTTTCAGCAGCACGCACAGACTCTTTGCGAGGATGCCACATTCAGCAGCGCTCTTGTGGGCATAAAGGCGGTCACAGGAGAGGGTGAAGTGATGGTATCTGTCAATGAAGCCAAGATGCTTGCTCCCGCATCGAACATGAAACTGATAAGTACGGGCACAGCACTGTTTTCTCTTGGTCCGGAATACCGCTTCTGCACTACCCTGGCGCATGATGGATATATTTCAGACGGTGTTCTCCATGGAAATCTGTATATTGTGGGAGGTGGAGACCCTCTGCTCGGATCGAAAGACACCGTGGCCACGGCTCTGAATGAAGTGTTCGAACAATGGGAGAAGGATGTAAGAAGGGCAGGTATACGCAGCATTGAAGGCACTGTGGTCGGTGACGGAAGGTGGCTGGAAGGAATGGGAGTGGAGCCTACATGGCAATGGGGCGACCTCGGAACATATTACGGAGCGGGAGTGAGCGGTCTGATGTTCTACGAAAACATGATGTCGTTTACGGTTTCTCCGGGTCCGGAGGTGGGTGCACCGGTAAAGATGGAACCGTATTATCCGGGATGCTCGTGGATGGATTTCAGGTTTTGCGGAGTGACGGGAGAAAAAGGTACGGGAGACCAACTATATATGTATGCTTCTGAATTTGAACCGGTTGCGGAGATAAGAGGCACATTCGGACTGGACCGTGGAACGAAGAGGGTCGATTGCAGCAACATGTTTCCGGAATATACATGCGCGGTCTATTTCAAGAACCATCTCGAGAGGAAAGGCATCAGATGCATCAATGGGGCAGGAGACTTCAAGTGGAAGAAGGACTGGATGAAAGAAGGTACGGCGGACAGCGTGAAGGTGATCGGAAGCCATTATTCACCTGTTCTGGAACGAATTGCATTCAAGACCAATCACGAGAGCAACAACCTGCTGGCTGAGACGCTTTTCAGGGCATTGGGCAAGGAGAATACGGGAAGTTCCTGCATTGACTCTTCATACGTAGCCTTGAAGAGAGTGCTGAAGAAGATGCATGTAGGTTCATCCGGTCTGAGTCTTCAGGACGGAAGCGGACTTTCACGCCAGAATCTGGTCTCCGCAGATTTCATGTGCCGTTTTCTTGGGGCGATGATGGATTCTTCTTGCTTTGAGGAATATCTTTGGAGCCTGCCGGTACCCGGAGGTAACGGAACCCTGCAATATAACATGAAGGGTGTTCCGGACGATGTCCGCACCCGTTTCCGCATCAAGAGCGGATCGATGAACGGGGTCAGATGCTACAGCGGATATATCCTGCCTGCCGGCTTCACTCTCGAGAGGGGTGCCGAAATACCTCAGGAAATCAAGGACAGGACCATAATATTCTCGGTAATGACCAACAACTGCGTGTCCTCGACGTGGAAGGTAAGGCAGATACTGGACAGGTTCATGGTGGAGTTGGGGAAATAGAAAAGGAGGGCACACCATGAGTGAACCCTCCCTTGAAAATCGCATAGGATGATTATTCAGTAACCTTTCTGAATGACGCAGCAATCCACTGTCCAGGTGTGGAAGCCGATGGTTTTTCAGGTGAATATCCACCCCAATCGAAAGGTATATCGACAACTCCCGGAAGGAAACTGTGTGATGTGTGGTCTATGACATACATTGTCAGGATATCCTCATCAAGAGTCTCATCATAAGTGAAGCCGAATGCAACATATCCTTCCTTGTCCTCACTCATTTCTGACGCGTGGAAATATCTGTTGATATTGTCACATATCACCAAAGTAGTGGAAGCAGTTACTGGTGGGAATGACATTCCGTCCAGGAACACCTCATAACCACCGGCATTGGTTATATTGGTCTCACCGATGAAATAGTTCTTGAATGTAGACTCGAAATTCGGAATAAGTCTGCCGTTCGAACCATCGTTGATGATCACTTCGAATGAGTCGTTTGGATTCAACGAAGGAACATCATCGTATACAGAGACATCCCAACCGTTCATAGAAGTCCACCATCCCATCTCTTCAAGGAATTCAGGAGTAGAGATTATTTCATGAACGCTCCACTTTCCAGCCAGTTTAGGGAAATATGAAAGGAGTTTTATCTCAATCTCCATATTGTTTCCGAATCCGTATTTTCCGGCATCCTCCAACTTCAGGACAATCTTATCCTTTCCTTCCTCTATCTTGAGAAGATTGAGGAACAGATAACCTTCAGAATCGCCTTCAAACACGTAAGCAAAGTTCTCATCATAATCAAACTCGAAATGCTCTCCGAGAACAGCAGTCGACTTTTCTTCATCAACAGCCACGTAGAACTCCACGTCCTCAGGAACACTGAACTCTCCGTTCATGTCTGAGACGGTAACAAGAAGTTCCAGATAATTAGACGCAGTTTCAACATAATACTCCTCAAATGAAACGAATGCGATTCTCTTGAGAAGTTTTGTTTCTGATGAAACGATTTCTCCAGCCTCGCAGCCTTCAGGCATCTCAAGAGTGAGTTTGACCGGTTTTTCAGGCAAGTAGGAAAGTTGAGTCACAGTAATAGTAGTGACAGGAGCATCTCCACCCCATACGAACTCTTTTGCAGAGATTTCGAAATCAGTTCCTTCCACTGCCTCAGTCTCGACAGCAACAGGAATAGTCAACGCTTCTTTCCCTGTGTAACCTTTGACATCAACAGTGAATGTCGCAACATCACCCTCAACAGAAGGCTCAGAAGCAGCAAAGGAAATCACAGGATTAGACGGTGTTTCTACCGGCTTTTCATCCTGTTCTCCATTCTGGTTGTCATTTTCAGGATTCTCTTCAGGAGCACAGCCGGCCAACATAGTTGCGACTGCAGCCATTACTAAAAATAATTTCTTCATGATTTATAATTTATTGGTGAATAATTAATTTCTGATTGCCTTGTTGTATTCTTCCTGCAGTTCCTTGATCTGCTGGCGATCCGCATCGGAAAGCACGACAGGGTCCGGAAGGATGAATTCCTTTGCATACTTCGCATCTATCGGAGGAAGTTCAGAAGCCTGATGGCATGAACATAAAGTCATTATGGCAAGTGACACAAATAATATCTTTTTCATATCCTGTAATTATTTAACTTTATCATATCCCGGATTCTGGACGAGTCCGTCCACAAGTTCTATATCCTGAATCGGAATAGGGAATGTATACATGAACTTACGTGTGGTATACTTGTATCCGTTCTTCTGCGCCCAGAACTCCGGACGACCGTTTCGTTTGAGTTCGTACCACCTGTCACCTTCAAGGAAGAGTTCCTTGCGTCTCTCATTGAGTATTGCGCTCAACAGAGGAGTAAGCGGTTCGCCATATACGTCTTCAGTGACTCTTGCATCTTCGTCCACCGCCGGCAAGGTTTCCATGGTATAATCCGCCACTCCTTCTATCCTGTTGCGTCTCAACTCGTTCAGAGCCTCAAGAGCCGCCTGTTCCTTTCCCGAATGATAAAGACTTTCTGCTAGAATGAGTTGCATCTCCGCTGACCTGATGCCCGAAATAAGCCTTTTCTTCAGCACTCTTTTCTTACTGAAACTCATGGAATATCTGACATCGTTTTCCTTTTCTGCGAACAAGTTCACAAAAGAAGCACTCACAGGGCGTGATGAAAGCACTCTGATATCGTTGAACGAGTCCTGATCGGCCTCGTCATCGGACAAGGCACCACCTCTGAAGAGGATGTTGCCGTCTCTCAGGGAACCTGTCTCTATCATGGTACGATACTCGCTGCCGCTGCGTAGAGGATATTTCTTTATGACGGATTCCGCATATATGGCGGCGTTTGCCCAATCGCCTGTCCAAAAATAAAGTCGCGCGAGATATCCTTCCATGATATCCGAGTTGAACCTGCACATCGGATCCTGAATATCATAATCCATTGCAAGTTTGAAATCCGATTCTATCAGTTCCGCCGTCTTTTCTATCGTGCTTCTTACAGGCCTTGCTTCCATATCAAAGACAGTCACAAGGGGAAGTCCGTGTCCCTGAAGGTTACCCACGGCAGGCTCGCAGAAATCACGTAGAAGATTGTAATAGCAGATTCCCCTTATTGCATGGGCTGTACCCAGGACATCACGACCAAATCTCGTGTCCTGCTCCTTCATATTGCCTATGATGATGTTGCAGTCTCTGATATATGAGTAGATTCCCTCATATCTCTTCTGCTTGGCGGACAAGTCATCCCCTATATACAAGGGAAGGAAATTACCTAAAGGATATGTACCGAGACTTGCTTCAAGGTTGTCCGCATAGGAGGTCAGTTCCACAATGGAGGCAATATCTCCCATGATATATTCCTCACCGTAATCTATCTCCTCCAAGGTTGTGTTAAGGAGAGCGGAAAATTCCTCCGCTGTCTTCGGTATGGTCTGGCCATACGGCTTGATGTCGAGATATTTGGTACATGATGCAAGAACTGCCGCACTGAGTACCAATATGTATATTTTTCTTTTCATAATCGTTAGAAACTAAGTGAGAGACTGAACGTAAACGAACGGCTTGGCGGATATACGGCACCCGATGTTTCCGGATCGATACCGGAATAATTTGTAATGACAAACAGGTTATTCATCAGGAAACTTGCACTTATTCCATCCATTTTCATCGCCTTCACCCATTTGCTTGGAAGTGAATATGACAGCGAAATCGAACTGAGTTTGAGATACGAGACATCCTCAAGAAGCAGACACTTCGACAGTGTACTGGCATAAGGTCTCCTTTTATCGAGATACTGGCCATTGGAGTCTTTGAGTCGTGAAGCATATGCATCTATGAGCCGCGGATATCCATCTGTTATAGGATTGTCCGGCGTCCAACGGTGGGTCACCGCCCTGACGACATTCAGATGGTTTACATACAGGTCGCTTTTAGAAGACTGTATAGGCTCCTCATATCCCGAGCCCACACTATTGAAATCGGCAGGCGAGACGATGTCATTGACAATCTTTCCACCAAGGGAAAAATTACCTACAAAGTTGACTGACAGGTTCTTGTATGAAAAAGACATGGAGAAGCCTCCTGTCCACGGAGCATTCGACGTTCCTACATAGTACAGATAATTCTGATACTGCTTGTAATCCTCATCTGTCTTAGGGTCTATGTCGGGCCTGATTATGAAGTCGTATATTCCGACTTCAGGGTTGATTCCCGCAGACTTTCCTGTAAAGATCTTTCCGAGAGGATAACCCACATAAAATTCACCGAAAATATCACCTCGAGGAGACTCGTATTTGGTCAACTCATTGTAGTTGTATGCCGCATTGGCTGTTATTCTCCAACGGAAATCATTGATCTTGAGCAGTGTCGCTCCCAAGGTCATTTCAACTCCTGTGTTTATCTGCTCCGATGTGTTGAAACTCTGGTTGCCGAAGCCCGTCGAGTACGGAACCCGGACACTTGTCACCTGATCGAGGTTCTTGTTATTGTACCATGCAAATTCTCCGGTAATACGGTCATTCAAAAAT
Source organism: Bacteroidales bacterium (assembly GCA_015060205.1). Lineage (GTDB taxonomy): Bacteria > Bacteroidota > Bacteroidia > Bacteroidales > UBA932 > Cryptobacteroides. The sequence goes on along the minus strand of SUYY01000022.1, from coordinate 25,700 downwards.
CCGAAGTTGATTCCGGCATTGATGGTCCTGTTCTTTTCCCATCTCAGATTAGGGTTAGGAGCATTATATATCGAACCCATTCTGTAGAAATCATTCTCGGCATTACGGAAGACCGAACTGTAATCCATTATAAGAACAGGATATACGCTCTTATTGACACCTCCGGTGTAACCGAAGCCTCCACGAAGTCCCAGAGTACTGAAAATATGGGAAAGAGGCTGCATCCACCTTTCCTGATCGATATTCCATGCGCCGCTCACTGACCAGTTGAGATTGAACTGCTCATCACTACCGAAATTATTCGATCCGTCACTTCTGACTGTTCCGCTTACGATATAGCGGCTTCTGTAGTTATAAGTCGCTGTACCATAAAACGATGCATATGCATCCTCCACTATGCTCTGACCTGCGGAACCGTCAAGATTCTTACCGAATGAGATGAGTTTGTCGTAATTTATCGTGTCCGAGCCGTTGTTCGGATATAATGGAGTGGAGTGATTTCCTGTCACCGGATCATATCCATAGCGCTTGGTCGTGATGCTCTTGGCATACGAACTCCTGATTTCCGCTCCTGCAATAGCATTGAAATTATGCCACTCGGCGAATGTCTTCGAATAGTTAAGTTGTCCTCTGAGAATGTACGACTTGTTGTAACTGGACATCTGGGTTATCGAACCATATTTCCTCTGAGACATAGGAGAAGACTCGAACGGCCTGTCCTGAAAAGCGGCATATGTATTTTTGCCATTGACATTCTCGGACATATCTCCGTTGTAGGAATATGAGGCAAGACCTGTAAATGTCAATCCCTTGACGATATTGACTGTTGTATTTCCCTTTATCGTAAAGGACGACGAATTGGCCTCGCTGGAAGTCTCATATATCTCCCTCATTATGTTGAAGCCGTTATCCGGAAGCGGCGACAGGGCACTTCCGTTTGCATGAGGCAGAGAGAAATATGTGTTATCCGCCACGTAATTACCATCATCATCGTACAGACGCTCATACGGATTGGCGAAATATGCATATTTGAACATATTCACATTGTTGGATGGTGCGAGGGCCTTCTGGTTGCTGAAGTCAGCCTGCACTCCGAACTTGATCCATTTTGCCGGCCGGGTGTCGATCTTTGCACTGAAGTTGGCAGACTGGCTGTTGGTCTTTACTACCACACCATTGTTCCAACTATAGCCTCCTGACACGTAATATGTCAATTTGTCCGAACCGCCGGAGACGGAAAGATGGTGGCTGGTGGATACCGTATTTCGGAAAAGGACATCGAACCAGTCAGTGCTTCTTGAACCGAGTTCCGCTATATAGGAATCCTGCTGTTCCTTGCTCCAGCCTGCAAATCTGCCATATCCGGAACGGATCTGTCCCACGATACCGACTACCGGATAGTGGGTTGATGTTCCTTTCTGAGTTTCGTTGTAGCCATATGCAGAGAACTCATCCCAAAGTTCCTGCTCCCATGCGAGTTTCTCCTTGGAGTTCATCAGGTCCGGACTTCTGGATGGTTTTGTCTGCACGGACACAGATCCCATATAACTCACATGAGCCTTTCCGGCCTGACCCTGCTTGGTGGTTACGACTATGACTCCATTTGCAGCCTGCGATCCGTAAATTGCGGCAGCAGATGCATCCTTGAGCACGGTTATGCTCTCGATGTCGTTGGGATTGAGGCTGCCGATACCGGTGGCGAAGATATTGTCAAAGTCTCCGGCCATGATCTGGCTTGTGTTCATGCTCGGTACATTCTTCTGCATCGGCACTCCGTCGATCACCCAAAGCGGTTCAGCATCACCGGTGATGGTGTTCGTACCCCTGATTCGCACCTTTGATGCAGCACCCGGACGTCCTGAGGTAACCTTGACGTCGACTCCTGCGAGTTGTCCCTGAAGGAGTTGGTCAACTGTCTTGAGAGGGTTGTCCTTGAGTTTGTCGGAACCGATGACAGCCACGGCTCCGGTACTTTTACGGAGTTCTACAGAAGAGTAACCTGTCACCACGACTGTCTCCATTGTAAGAGCCTCCTCGTTCATCTGGAGATCGATTCTGGAGTTCTCCACCTTGATGTCCATGGTCTCGAAGCCGATGAAACTGAAGCGCAAAGTCTTTCCCTTGGCAACTGTAAGCCGATAGTCTCCGTCAAAACCGGTGGTAGTACCGGTCTTTGTGCCGACCACCATCACAGACACGCCTGCAAGAGGCACGCCTGCAGAGTCCTTCACGACTCCGGTCACCGTCATATTCTGGGCGACAGCCTCAAATGCCGGCAGCAGAATCAGAATTGCCGACAGCAATCCTATTACAATGTTCCTTATCTTCATCATAAAACCGGATTATTTTAGATGTTCAGTGAAATAATCATGAATCAGATTGACATAGTACTCCCCACCCATTCCGTGATCCACACCAGGGAAGACCATCATGTCGAATCTTTTCTTCTTCTTGATAAAGGCGTTGACAAGCCTGTATGTGCATGCAGGATGGACATTATCGTCCATATCACCTGTGATGAGCATCAGATGGCCTTTGAGATTGCCTGCCTTTTCAATATTTGTCGGGACCTTGCACTTGAAGCAACCGCCCTCATTGTCCACTCCATGGAATGTCTCCGCCCATTGCTGACGGTAGATATTGTTGTCATGGTTACCTGACGCAGCCACGCCCACCTTGTAGAAGTCGGGACGCTCGAGCATAGCCGCCACAGTCATGAAACCACCTCCGGAGTGACCATATATTCCGACTCTGGTGCTGTCGGCAAACGGATATTTTTCTGCAATCTGACGTACCACGGCGTAATCATCGTCAAGCGGATAATCCCTGAGATTGCCGTATCCATAGCAATGGAAATCCTTCCCCCTGTACGGTCCGCTGCCTCTATAAGCGAAATTGATGACAACAAAACCTCTCTGAGCCAGAGACTGGTTGTCATTTTCATCAAAATGGAACTGCTGAGGCACCTGGTCGTCCTGAGGTCCCGGATATACACTGCTTATTATAGGATATTTCCTGCCTTCCTCGATATTGAGAGGAGTATATACCACGCCATAAAGGTCAGTCACGCCGTCAGCCGCCTTCACGGATATGACATCCGGATATCTCCAGCCTTTTGCAAGGGCCTCAGACGCATCCGCGGCAGGAAGAGAGAAACGCACCTTTCCCTTGCGGTCCACAATCTGACGACAAGGGACACAATCCATTCTTGAATATGTATCCTCGATATATTTACCTCCCGGTGAGAACTTTATGCTATGGTGTCCGTTGCCCGGGGTGAGAAGTGTGACCGGAGATTTTCCATCCATATCAGCCTCGTAATAGAAGCGGTAATGAGGGTTTATGCCCGGTTCCCTGCCGTAGCCTTCGAAGATGACCTTCCGCTCAAGGGTGTCTATCCTTACTATATTGCCGCATACGAAATCCTCGTCCGTCAGCGGGTTTTTGATATTTCCCTCACCGTCGTACAGATACCATCTTCCCTTGCCTGTGCGGTCGGACCACCAGAGGATATCCTTGCCGTCATTGAGGACATGATATGAAAAGAGTTGTTCGTTGTAATGAGGCTTGCAAACCTCGCTGATGATGGTCCTGACGCTTCTGTCCGTGACATCAATGCGGCAGAAATCCAGTGTGTCGCATGTCCTGCTGATTCTCAGAAGATATGCATACCTGTCGGTACACGGAAAATGTTTCAGAAGCGGAAGTTTGATGATCTGGTCCTTGAAGCGGTCCACGTCGATCCGGTACATCTTTCCGCTGTCCGCATCTGCAAGCATCACCTCATAACGGACTACGCCGGTGTCTGCCGGCATCGGGAATTTATATGTTTCGACAGTAGGGCGAGGTTCAGCAAGACTGTTGACGAGTGTCAGGGTGCCGACGCTCCGCCAGTCCTCCCTGACCATCAGTCTCTTATGGCTTTTCCCGACCCAACGTCCGATAACGCTGCCTTTCTTGTCCGGATTCTTTTCACTTTTTCCGTCCATGGCATAGGAATACCACTGTTCACCGTCTTCGCTCAGGCGGACACTGTCGGCACAACTGCGGAACAGCCACGCATCGTGTCCCCTTGACGAAACATAGAACAGGCTGTCGGATGTATATGACTTACGCCAGTCTCTGCCGGAATCCCGATTCTGTCGTTTTTGTGGAGGATCCGCCTTTACAAGGGTCTTCTTGCGGATATTGTAATGAAAATATTCCTTTTTGAATGTAAATCCGAAAGAGTAGATGTCTTCCGGATCGAAGTCCATCTTCCATATGCGGATATTATCCGGCTCTGCCCCCCTGCGAGATTTCGTTGAGTTTCGATGCAAATTCCACGTTGTCGAACATCCTGATGCGCTTCCATGTCCTGGTGTCCACCAGATAATAGACGCGGCTGCCGTCTTCGACAGGACTATAGGTGAAATACCTGCTGTCCACCCACTTGACCTCCATGTAACTGTTCCTTATCAGTTCCCTCATATCATCAAGACACAAGGTTTCCTGTGCACTGGAAAACACAGAAAAAGCAAGGAAGGAAAATATGTAAATCAGTCGTTTCATGGTCAGAATAACTAAAAAACCACGGGCTAAGGCATAGTCCGCAGTTTTGCAAATATACATAATTTACACATCTCTGCAATGATTTTACGTAATTTTTAGTAATTAAAAATAAAAATAGCCCGGTTTTTTACTATCTTTGCAATCCTATGAAACTATCAGAACTCAGGACAGGTGAAAGAGGTGTGATCGTCAAGGTGAACGGTCACGGGGGATTCCGCAAGAGGATAAAGGAAATGGGGTTTGTGAAGGGAAACAAGGTAAAAGTGATTCTCAACGCGCCTCTGAGGGACCCTATCGAATATGAGATAATCGGCTACAAGATATCTCTGCGTCGCGAACAGGCCCGACAGATCGAGGTTATAAGCGAAGCGGAGGCAAAACTGATGCTTTCAGCACAGGAGAATCTGACTGCACTCAAAGGTGATGACGAATATATAGAAAGACTTGCCGCAGAACGCCGCAAGGTGATAAAGGTGGCTCTTGTGGGCAACCCCAACTGCGGAAAGACATCACTTTTCAATATGGCATCCGGCAGTCATGAGCACGTGGGCAACTATAGCGGAGTGACCGTGGACGCCAAGGAAGGGGTGTTCGAGCACGGAGGCTACAGGTTTGTACTTACCGACCTACCCGGCACATATTCCCTTTCGGCATACAGCCCTGAAGAACTGTATGTAAGGAAAAACCTTATCGAAGATATGCCTGATGTGGTGATAAACGTGGTGGATGCATCCAATCTTCAGAGGAATCTGTACCTTACCACCCAACTCATCGACATGAACCTCCGCGTGGTGATGGCGCTGAACATGTACGATGAATTGACCGCCAGCGGTGATTCGCTGGACATCAGACAGTTGGGATATCTTCTGGGAATGCCTATCGTACCTACAGTCAGCCGTACTGGCGAAGGAGTCGGGCCGCTTTTCGACATTGTGATAAAGATATACGAACAGGCCGACCCTCATCTGGCACGCCATATCCACATCAACCACGGAGCGGAGGTGGAACAGAGCATAGACCGGATCAAGGCTCTTATATCCAAGACAGAAGATATCAGATATAAGTATTCGACCCGGTATCTTGCCATCAAATATCTCGAGAACGACAAGGAGATAGAGGGCGTGGTGGAATCGCTGGACAACCGTGATGAAATCATCGCAGCAAGATTCGAGGAGAACACAAGGATCCGAGGCCTGATGGGTTCCGGACTGGAATCTTCGATGGTTGACGCAAAATATGCATTCGTGCAGGGTGCATTGGCGGAAACATATCAACGCGCAAAGAACAGGAAGCGCAGCAGCAGGCTCACAGACAGGATAGATGCGGTCGTGACCAACAGATGGCTCGCCTTCCCTGTTTTCTTCCTTCTTTTATACATAGTCTTTGACGGAACTTTCGTCCTCGGAGAATACCCGATGAGGTGGATAGAATGGCTTGTGGGACATTTGGGTGCGTTTGTCGGCTCGGCAATGGCTGACGGATGGTTCAAGGACCTGATAGTGGACGGAGTCATAGGAGGAGTCGGAAGTGTGCTTGTATTCCTTCCGAACATTCTCCTGCTCTACCTGTTCATATCGCTTCTGGAAGATTCGGGATATATGGCACGTGCAGCATTCATCATGGACCGACTGATGCACAGGATAGGCCTTCATGGAAAGTCGTTCATCCCGATGATCATGGGCTTCGGCTGCAATGTCCCTGCAGTAATGGCCACAAGGACGATTGAAAGTCACAAAAGCAGACTCATAACCATGCTCATTATACCGCTCATGTCGTGTGCCGGACGAATGCCTGTATATATTCTGCTGGCAGGCGCATTCTTTCCGAACCATGCCGGGCTTGTCCTGCTCGGATTATACGCACTGGGCATAGGACTGGCGATATTGGCAGCAAAGATCATGAGCAGGTTCTTCAAGGAAGACGACCTGCCGTTCGTAATGGAACTCCCGCCTTACAGGATTCCTACAGCCCGTTCAATCTTCCGCCATACTTGGGAAAAGGGTCGGCAGTATCTTCAGAAGATGAGCGGAGTGATATTGATATTTTCAGTAGTACTGTGGTTCCTGAGTTACTTCCCTAACCACGATTCGTATGACACAGTCGCCCAACAGCAGGAACACTCGTTCATCGGATATGTGGGCAAGGCGATAGAACCTGTACTGGAACCTCTTGGATTTGACTGGAGAATGGGAGTCGGAATCGTTGCCGGAGTAGGAGCAAAGGAGTTGGTGGTCAGCACATTGGGAGTAATGTACACAGACATTTCGGAGGACGGGTCCGCTCAGAAGGAAGAAGGTGCCGCCAACGTAAGTGAAGAATCGGATACCGGTGCATACGAATCAGACTATACAGGAGACACGCGTCTGCAAAGAGAACTTCTGAAATCTGTGAGTCCTGCCGGCGCTTTGGCATATATGGTATTCATCCTGCTGTATTTTCCTTGCATCGCTACATTCATCGCCATCAAAAACGAGAGCGGAGGCTGGAAATGGGCTATTTACACTGCCATATACACCATATTCCTGGCCTGGATAGCGGCATTTGCAACATTCCACATCGCAAGCCTGTTTTGACTCGGAGGCATAACATGTTGACATTTAGACATTTACGTTAATAAAGGTGCGCAATTTGACGCACCTTTATTTGGATAAATCACTGATACTCACATGATTACCACTTTGAAGGAAATCAGTAACGAAGGTTGGCAGTCTGGTCCACCCAGATCAGTTTCGATGTATCATATCCCAGTCTGGCCGCCTCTGCAAGCATCGCTTCCTTGACGTCATCCGGAATATATGGTCTGCGGGCGAGAATCCACAGATACTTCTCGCTACTGCTCCCTACCAGGGCATATTGATAATCCTCGTCAATCAGCAGAATATTGTAATCGCTGTAGAAAAACAGAAAGAACGAGACTTCAAGAAATGAGGGATCTTTCAACGGATCCGGCTGGCGGGCCTTGCCTTCAGCGACCTTGACCTTTCCGTTTTTCCAACCGGTGTTGACCACTTTCACCTTTCCGTCTTCCCGCATGCTGTACTGGGCAGTGACATTTGTCAGACCGCGCTCGAAGGAATGGTCGAACCTTGCTATCTCGAACCACTTTCCGAGATATCTTTTGAGTTTGAATTCGGGAATCGCTTCCTGGATACGGCCGCTTTGTGCCAGCATAAGCCCCGGGAACATGAATGCCGCAAGGGCCAGAGGAATCAGACTTTTCATAACAACTAACCTGTATTTCAATTAAACAACTGAAATACAGGCAAGTCAAAAACTGTGCGAAACCACCCTAGTGGATTTCTATTGTATAGACGCTTGAGAATTTTTCTCCTGGAGCAAGGGTGTTGATCCAATCCTTGTCCTGATATTCACCTTCATACCCTACCCTATCGCATCTTCCATACCATGGTTCAAGGCATATGAAAGGTGCATTCTTTGTCGGAGGTGACCATATTCCTACCACAGGAGCATCAAAAGCAAGTGAGAGCCATCTGCTTCCGTCGACCCTATGAAGAGTGACACGGGATATCTGACTGCCTTGAAGCATGATGGTGTCTATGCTGTCGAAAGTGGTCTTTGCCAACGGATACAGTCCGTCTTCCGGAAGGATGAGAGGATATTCGGTCACGGCATCCACACAACCCTTTTCCTTGATGCGGATGCATCTGAGATCCTCGGTTCGGTCGAAACTGAGATATCCTCGAGGGTCGGATTGAGGATCGTAGTCCGGGTAGAAGAATGCAGGGTGCGCTCCGATCTGGAAATGCATCGGCCTGTCTGACGGGTTCGTCACCTCCCATACCACATCTATCCTGTCTTCATGAAGGGCATATGCTATTTCCAGGATGAAGGGATATGGATATTTCTGAAGAGTCTGCCCGTCTGATTCGAGTCTGAATCTGATCTGAGTCTGAGATGCCTCGATGCAGACAAAGTCCATATCTCTCGCAAAGCCGTGCTGTCCAAGAAGATATTCCTTGCCGGCAACTCGGTAGCGGCCTTCCCAGACACTTCCCACTATAGGGAACAGTACAGGAGAGCGTCGTCCCCAATATGCAGGATCTCCCTGCCAGAGATATTCCACATCACCTTTGATTATGTTCTGGAGTTCCGCTCCATGATCACTGACATTGACTGTCAGCACTCCGTTTGTCAATGTATGCATATCAGTTGTTTTGTGCGAAGATAAGGAAAAACAAGAAGGGAACAAAAAAGAAAAGAGGAAACTTCTTTCGAAATTTCCTCGTGTGAAATGGAGTGCGGTGGGCGAGACTCGAACTCGCACAGGATTGCTCCCACTACCCCCTCAAAGTAGCGTGTCTACCATTTCACCACCACCGCTTTTGAATTGGGATTGCAAAGGTACGACATTTTTTGAAACTTCCAAACTTTTGATTGAAAATTTTTGATTTTTTTGTAAAATAGCCTCTCCAGATGCCTCCCACAACGATTCTGACGGAGCAATATGGGAGTGGATGATGCGGTAAGCGGAGGTGGAAAACGGCGAAGCCAGGTATGGCGAGGCGGAGAAATCAGGAAAGTGGATTCAAATATTTTTAAGATATCAAAACATTTGCTATCTTTGCGGCTGAATTTTAATGAGATAAGACAAGTGGAACCTCCCAGTCCTATACTGAAAGACCAGAAAATCTCTGCGGATCAGATGTCTGACGATCCGTTGTCCCGCGATATTTATATGATTATGGGTGAAACTTCCGACGCAGGTCAGGAAGGATTTTTCGTGTGCGCATGGTCTGCGCGCACCGGGCTTTCGTATGTAGGAACGCCTAGTTCCACAATCTCCTGAAATCCTCAACATATTGAAATGAGAATATATTAACATATGGCACTTTATTTAAGGAAAAGATTAGACAACAAAGCAGAAATCGCCGTTTGGCAGGTCACCGAGACCGAAGAGGAACTGATGAGCATCACTTCCGTTCCGACAGATGAACTCGAAGAAATCTCGCTGTTCAGAAGCGAAAGCCAGAGAAGACAGAAACTGGCAGTAAGAGCACTTATCAACGAGGTGTTCGAGGAAAAGATGTACCTCAACCATCATGATAACGGAAAACCATATCTGGAGAATTGCGCCACAACAATAAGCATCACACATACCGATAAATACGTAGCCATCATCATCCATGACGAGGAAGAAGTCGGCATAGACATCGAATCTCTGGACAGGGATTTTGCTGTGGTTGAGAAGAAGGCTCTTTCCGAGGAGGAAATAGACGATCTCGATGATGAAAAGAAGAACGAGCAACTGGCAATATACTGGTGCGCAAAGGAAGCGATATTCAAGAGAATGTCTCAGAACAGGGTCGATTTTGCCGAGCAGATCGAGGTGGAAAAGTTCAATGTGCGAAAGGAAGGAGAACTGGAAGCGACATTCATCCATAAGGACGAACATGAGGAGGAATTTGAACTGGAATACATGATGTTTGACCGCCATGTCCTCGTATGGCTTGTCGGATAGCAAATAAAACACAAATGTTAGCCAATTTGTAGTTTTTCAAAATTAAATGCTTTTGCAAAAGCCTGTTAACCAGCAAGTTAACAGGCTTTTTCTTTAATTGTTAATAACTTTTATATCTCATATATAATATAGTTTGACGAATTGAATTATCTTTGCCACTCCAGTAGGAAAGAGGACCTCTTCCGCTGACGAATCCAATAGAAATACTAACCGATAATGGCGCGGTTTTCGAGAGGACCGCTGCTGTTTGTAACACTGACTTTTATGGTAAAGCATGTAGTTAAGCGCGACGGTAGAGTCGTGATTTTTGACAAGAGAAAGATTGTTGACGCCGTCCTTAAGGCAATGGACGTTACTGAGCAGGGAGAAGACATCGTCCTTGCAGCCGAAATTGCATCTGCAGTTTCCAAGATCGACGTGGAAAACATGAGTGTGGAGGATATCCAGGATCAGGTGGAATTCGAACTCATGAACAGCCCTCGTAAGGAAGTTGCAAAGAAATACATCGCATACCGTAATCAGAGAAACCTTGCCCGCAAGGCCAAGTCACGTGAGATATTCCAGGAGATCATCGATGCCCAGGCAACCGAAATCACCCGAGAGAACGCCAACATGAATGCCGACACACCTGCCGGCATGATGATGAAGTTCGCTTCAGAGTCCACAAAATCATATGTTGACGAATGTCTCCTTGCGGATGAAGTGAAGGATGCCGTGAAGAACAACTATATCCACATCCATGACAAGGACTACTATCCGACCAAGAGTCTCACATGTATCCAGCATCCTCTCGACAAGATTCTGGAAGACGGATTCTTTGCCGGTCATGGAGAGTCTCGTCCGGCAAAAAGAATCGAGACTGCCAGCATCCTCGGATGTATTTCTATGGAGACTGTTCAGAATGAGATGCACGGCGGTCAGGCTATCCCTGCATTCGACTTCTATATGGCACCTTTCGTAAGACGTTCCTTCCAGGAGGAACTCGACAAGATCGGTGAGATCAACGGAGAAGACTATTCAAGACTCTACAACACTCCTATCGATGACTACCTCAGACGTGATCTTGTGGGCATACAGGGAGACGACAGGGTGATTCAGCATGCAATAAACATGACTGTCAGCCGTGTACACCAGTCGATGGAGGCGTTCGTACACAATATGAACTCCATACACTCACGCGGCGGTAACCAGGTGGTATTCAGTTCAATCAACTACGGAACCGACACTTCAGCAGAGGGACGATGCGTCATCCGCGAGATTCTTAACACCACATACGAGGGTGTCGGTAACGGTTCGACCGCCATCTTCCCTATCCAGATATGGAAAAAGAAGAGAGGTGTCAGTTACCTCCCTGAAGACCGCAACTACGACCTCTACAAGTTTGCCTGCAAGGTGTCTGCACGCCGATTCTTCCCTAACTTCGTGAACCTTGACGCTCCGTACAACCAGCACGAACTCTGGAAGGCAGATGATCCTAAGAGATATCAGTACGAGGTCGCTACAATGGGATGCCGAACCCGTGTATTCGAGAACCGCTTCGGACCTAAGACCTCTATCGGACGAGGAAACCTTTCCTTCACTACCATCAATATAGTGAAACTTGCAATCGAGTGCATGGGCATTCCAAATCAGGAAGACCGCATCCACGAGTTCTTCAACAAACTTTCATGGGCACTTGACATTGCTGCAAAGCAACTCAACGACCGTTACAATTTCCAGAAGACCGCTCTAAAGAAGCAGTTCCCTCTCCTTATGGGCGCGCTCTGGCTTGACAGCGAGAAACTCGGAGAGAATGACAGTATCGAATCTGTAATAAACCACGGAACTCTCGGTATCGGTTTCATCGGTCTTGCAGAGACTCTTATAGCACTTTGCGGAAAACATCACGGAGAATCGCCTGAGGCACAGGAACTTGGACTTCGTATCGTCAACTTCATGAATGACAAGGTGGGAGAATTCTGCGAAAAGTACCGCCACAACTTCAGTGTCCTTGCAACTCCGGCAGAAGGTCTTGCAGGCCGATTCACAAGAGGTGACAAGAAGAAGTTCGGAGTCATTCCTGGCATTACAGACAAGGACTATTACACAAACTCCAACCATGTGCCTGTATATTATAAATGTACACCTAAGCACAAGGCAGAGGTCGAGGCTCCATATCACAACCTCACCAGGGGCGGACATATCTTCTATGTGGAAATCGACGGAGATGCGACCCACAATCCTGAGGCCATCATGACCATCGTCGACCTGATGGACAAGTATGACATCGGATACTGCTCAGTCAACCACAACCGCAACCGTTGCATGGACTGCGGATACGAGAATGCCGATTCAAACCTTGAGAAATGTCCTCACTGCAAGAGCACCAAGATCGATAAACTGCAGCGTATCACAGGATATCTCGTAGGTACAACAGGTCGCTGGAACAGTGCAAAACTCGCAGAACTTAAAGACAGAGTGGTACATAAATAGCCACAAGGCAAGCATAAGACAAGAATCCCGAAGTTCGCATCACGCTGACTTCGGGATTCTTGTTCATGTATGTCATCTAAGATGTATGATACGCTGATTGGAACTGCCTCTGAACGGAAGATCGGTATTACGGAGTTCCATGACGAAAGGACCCTCAACCAAGGTGTCGATATATGGAAGTATCATGCTCAGACGCTCGTCTTCAAGAATCTGTTCATATGTAAAACCGGTATAGCACCATATGTTCTTGCCGGTATCCTCCTTTATACGACGGGCCAGTTCGGTGAATGCTTCCACCTGATAGAGGGGATCACCTCCGGAAAACGTGACATCTGCAAATTCATCATCCTTGACTATATCCAGAAGTTCCTGGACAGACATTTCGCGTCCTCCGTCAAAGTCCCAGGACTGAGGATTATGACAACCGGGGCAATGATGGGCGCAGCCGGCGCAGTAGATGGATGTACGCAGACCCGGACCGTCTGCCATTGTCTCATATGCTATATCTAATATTCTGATTTTCATGATGATCGGTTAGAGATGTCTCGACTCACTTCGTTGACTCGACAGGATGGGTGTCGCCTTTGGCACGAGCGGTCTCGAGGTTCTTTTCAAGAGGTGCAGGACGGACGTCATCCCAGGACTTTATGGCATCGTATGCTTCACGCGAACCGTAATAGGCAAGGAACTTTTCCTGATCGTTTTCCACCCACCATTGTGTTCCCATTCCTTTTTCGAAGGCATATGGCTTCATGAACATCTTTACAGCCCATGCAGGCGCAAGAAAGGCAAGCGAATAGAACCATGGAAGTTTTGATTTCATTGTAGCGAAATATTCGTCAATCGGAGTGTTTGCGCGGAAATGCAGGAACTCCTCCAGACGGTCTGCATCGGTATACCACATACCATGGAAATTCTTAAGTGCAAACCATTGAGGCTCAAAGACTTTTTCCGGTCCGGGAAGGCCAAGACCGTTAAGAAGGCGTGTCTCGAACTCATAATTCGTCATACGATACTGTTCGCCGCTGCTGATGTTGTATGCCTGATTCCAGAACTCGTCAGGAACCCAGTCTTCGCAGACCTGTGCAAGAAGGCGGCCCGAATCCTCGATTGTAGCCCACTCCAGGACACCGCCCACAGGGACATGGAAGGCTGTCGGGTTGACAACCTTGAGAATGCCGGGATACAGGATTCCGCTCTGCCTGAGAGACACCCATCTCTTGAGTCCAGCATTGGCGAATATTTCTTCCGAGCGTATCTTCGACAGGGCGTACATGTCATATTTTGCAGGTGTCTGAGGCTCATCCACTCCTCCCCAATGACGAGGAGGATTTCGGTCACCGTATTGTGCTACGGAACCTATATATACAACCCTCATATCATCTGCATTCGGCTGGGCAAGAACTGCCTTTACAACATTTTCAGCCGCTGACACATTGACTTTCAAGGTCTTCTGCGGATAATAGTCCGCAGCGGGAGAGACCATTCCTCCGACATGAAGAACATAGTCGGAGCCAGTGACTCCGGCGAGAACATCCTCATAACGTGTCAGGTCGCCCCATATCACGGTCACGGATGGGTCACTTAGGTACCCTTTAAGCATATTGCGGTTCTTCTTGCTGTCGCGGGCAAGAATACGGATGTCGAATCTATCCTTTCTTTTGTAGAGTTCCTGAAAGCCTGCCCAGCCCATGTTGCCGGTCGCTCCTGTCAGGAATACGGTTTTCCTGGTCATATATTTAATTTTTTCTCAGCCATGTTTCGGGGTTCTGCGGCTTGGTGTTCTGCCAGACTTCGAAATGAAGTTGGGTCTCACCATTTATGGTATCCACCATTCCTATCACGTCGCCAGTGCTGACCTTGTCGCCAGCCTTTACGCTTACGGTCTTCAATTTACAATAGAATGTGAAATAGTTACCATGACGGATAAGCACACACTGATTATATCCCGGCATGACAAACACCTGCTTCACAACCCCCTTGAAGACAGTCTTCACATCAGAACCTCTGGCAACGGCGATATCAATTCCGTTGTTAGGGGGAAGTTCCAGATTCCTGAACACCGGATGGAACTGTCTTCCGAAACGTCCCACAACAGGTCCGTCAAGCGGCCAAGGCAATTTTCCCTTGTTCTTTGAAAACTCCTCGGCAAGTTTATAATCGACCGGTTCCTGCTTCTTTCCTCCGCTTCCCGGCTTCTTCATCGCTTCCGCCACTATCCTTTCTATCTCCCGGTTAAGGGCATCTATCTGCTTCTTCTTCGAGGCTAACTGCTTCTGATAGGTCTTTCTGTTCTTCTGCAGATTCTTCACGACCTTATCTGCCTGCGCCTCCTCCGCCTTAAGAGACTCCAGATCCTTGACACGTTCCTTCTTTACCACCTGAGCCTCGTTCTTCAATGCCGCCAATTTCTCCTTTTCCATGACAAGTTCATCCTGCGCGGCCTTTATCTTCCTTGCCTCATCGTTCATCTGCGAAGAAAGATTCTTGAAATATGAGTAGCGACGGAAGGCCTGCCCAAGACTTTCGCTGGAAAGCATATACATATACCATATTCTGGAATCCCGGTTCTTATATGCGCTTACAACCAGCCTTGAATAATGGTCTTTCAAGGTGTCCACCCGAGCCTGAAGACGATTTATCTGCCTCTGCTTCAAGTATATTTCGTCCGAATATTTCCGGATCTGACGGTCGCTTTCCTCAACAAGCGACTTTCGGTTGGATATCTTCTTACGGATAAGAGTAAGGTTGGACAGCATTGAGTTGCTCCGCTTTGCATTGTCGGCCAACTGCTCGTCAATGATGGCGATCTCACGTTCAAGCCGAGCCTTTTTCTCCCTCTGCGCCTTTGTGTCCTGAGCATATGACACAAGCGAGGCGGAAAGAAGCGCCAGCGATATGAATGATATTTTCAGAAAACGGATCATTTCTTCTTCATCTGCTGCTTGCGCAGGTTTATCCTCTCCTTCAGGCCGGCAATCTCACCGTTGTCAATCTGGAGAGCCATATTCCAATACACCATTGCCCTGTCATATTCTCCCAAAGCGAAGAGGACTTCGGCATAATGGTCCATAATGACCGGACTCTCCTTGCCGCCATAAAGCATGGCCCGCTTGAAATGCGTCTTTGCCTCTTCAGGCTTGCCCTGCAGGAAGAGTATCCAGCCGAATGTATCCAGATAGGTGGCATTGTCCGGCTCTGCCTCTATGGTCTTGCGGCTCATATCATGAGCCTTCTTCAGTTTCTTTCCCTCAAGACTGAGATAATATGCATAATTGTTCAGCACATAGATATAATCCGGATTGACCTTGAGCGCTTTCTCATATGCCTTATATGCCTTCGAAGTTTCTCCGATCAGGTGGAAGACATCACCTTTGGTGGACCATGCGCGCAGCACCACGGCGCTGTCGGCAGGTGCAACGTCCAGCATCCTGTCACATATTTCCAGGACTTTTCCGTATTCCTTCAGGTTATAATCTCCCATACTCGCCATTTCCAGGAAAGCCACTTCCTTCGGAAAGATTTCAAATGCCCTCCTGCCCTCCTTTGAGAGTTCTTCCCATTTCTCCGAGTACATCAGATATTCGACATATCCGGCATTTGCAGAAAGTGAACGAGGATGGGTCTGTGCATTCATCCGGAAATATTCGCCTGCCTGGTCCGCACGGGCGGTCGAGTAGTAATATAATCCAGCAAGATTAAGGGCGACACTGTCTGACGGATGGACCTTAACCACCTGATTCACAATACTGTCAAGTTGCGGCGAGAATGTCCTGAGGAATCTGGCATCCACTCCCCTGAGAACAGCGTTTATATAGTCAGACTTCGCCTTAGGATGTTCGTCCGGAAGGGAGACATATGCGGAAAGCACGTCGAAATATTCGTCATATCTGCGGGTCATCCTCAATGTCTCTGCCTTGCCAAGCAGTGCCGGAGAGAAATCAGGGGCAAGTTCGAGAGCCTCGTTGTAATAGGCAAGAGCGGTGGAATCGTTGTACGTACCCAGATGATGCTCAGCAAGGACGGACAGCACGTACGGAGAGGAATATCTGCTGTTGTACTCCTCCAGGGTCCTGAATGCCTGCTCCCGATCACCGGTCTTGAGCATGAGGTTATAGCGGTATATGGCGATGGATTCCGTCATTCCGAAGACAGTCTCGATTTCGGTGAGGGTGTCGAGAGCCTTCCCGTACTCCCCCTGCGAAGAATACAGTTCCACCAGGTCGAAATAAAGTTCGCTCCTCTTCGGAAAGTCCTCGAGAAGACTTTCATACATGTCTATGGTAAGTTCCTCACGCGAGGTCATCGCATAGAGCGAGGCAAGACGGTGACGATACCAGAAATTGGTGGAATCCGATGCGACTGCGGCATTCAGGCAGTCCTCGGCCTTGTCCGCACGCTTCTGGGCAAGGTGGCACATGGCCATGTAATAAAGGGCTGCATCGTTGTCCGGATCTTCCGAGAGAATCCTCTGCAGCACCGCTTCCGCCCTGATATAATCTCCGGACTCGATATATTCCACCGCAGACACTACCATGGCGCCACTGTCCACCTGAGCCTTCACGAGGGGTGAAAAGAAAAAAAGAGCAGAAACAAGCGCTACGTATATGTATATTCTCGGCTTCATTGAAATTTATCGTGCAAAAACATACAAAAATAACACTCTATTTCGGGAAAAATGCAGAACTTTGGGAAAAATGTGTCCAAAATGCAACATTACAGGTCCGGTATGCATCTTTATGGGCGCATGAGAATGAGTGGAACAGATAGGGCCTGATATTGTGAACGGTGGCGGAAACCTTTGACATTCAACTGATTGAGTCATGCAAGAAAGGAGACCGGGTCGCTCAGAAGGTGCTTTATGACCGTCTGGCGCCCCGCATGTTCCCTGTGTGCATCAGATATGTCGGAAGCAGAACGCTTGCGGAAGATATCCTGCAGGACGGCTTCGTCACATTGTTCACACGCATCGACACCTACAAAGGTGACGGTTCCTTCGAAGGATGGGCAAGAAGGATATTCGTGACGACTGCTTTGATGTATCTGAGAAAAAAGGATGCATTGAAGATGAGCGATGACCTCGAGGCCGCCAGAGGGTTGAAGACCGAAGTTACGGGACAGATCGAAAATATCGGTTACAAGGAACTGATGGAGATAGTGATGGACCTTCCGACCGGATTCAGGACTGTGTTCAACATGTATGCGGTCGAGGGATATTCACATAAGGAGATTGCAGATATTCTGGGAATAAGCGAGGTAACCTCACGTACTCAGTACAGCAGGGCCAGAGCGCTTCTTCAGAGCAGGATAAAGGAAAGATATAATGTTTGATGACAATCATATGGAAGAGTCTGACCTTCTGATAAGGTCCATTCTTGAAAACGGACAGGAAGAGGTTCCTGCCCATGTATGGGATGGAGTTGCAGGAGGGCTTGACAGAGTTGCAAGGCGCAGGACTGTGGTTCTGTGGCTTGGACGTGCAGTCTCCGCGTCTGCGGTTGCTGCCGCTGTCGTTGCAGGCATATTCTTCAGCGGAAGGTCTCATGACAATGTTCCGCCTGCTTCTTCGGGAGATATGATTGCAGTGGTGGAGAATCCGTCGGAGGGTCAGGAAGCACCTGTCCTGCTCGCAAATGTAGAAAAAGAGCAGAGCGTTTCGAAGTCAGAGGCAATGAAGCATATCTCCATGAAGTCTGCATCCGAAGACGAAACCGAGGCAGTGCCTGCATCAGAAACTGAGATGGATGCAGATCGTGCTGGAGAGGTCGTGGAGACCGCACCTGTTGCAGAGGAAACCCCTTCAGCGGAACATCCGGATATGACGGGATCCGCCGGATTCGGTGAAGATATTCCGGAAACAGGAAATGACATCATCGTGGACGATACGGACTGGGAGGAAGAGAACGAAAAGAGGACCGGCAAGGTCAGGGCGTCACTGGTAGTCTCCGGAATCGCCGGCACAAACAATCCGCATAACAAGGGAAGCATCGGACCGCTCAGAAGTCCGGGAATTCTCACCACCCCATCCAAGACCACAGTAGAAAGGACAAGTAAACAGACTACGTACGGAATTCCGCTTTCTTTCGGACTCGGAGTCAGGCTGAACTTCACGGAACGATGGTCGCTGGGAATGGGACTGAACTATACCTATCTGACAAGCAAATTCAACGGAAAATATACGGAAGTGGAGGATGGTGTGGCACTTCTGCCCATCACTGCAAACATCCGCAACTCACAGCACTACATCGGTATACCTGTCAATGCATATTACAACATCGTGAGCAAGGATTTCATAAAGTTCTATGCATATGCGGGAGGAACAGTCGAGAAGTGCATGGCTGACAGATATGAAGTGCAGACAGCCCCTGTGATACATCATCAGGAAGCAGTGAAGGGAGTGCAACTTTCGGCAAATGCCGGTATCGGCGTGGAATTTCTGCTCGGAAGATATGTGGGTATATATATTGACCCGAGCGTCCGATATTATTTCAACTGCAAGCAGCCGAACAGCATCCGCACGGCTCAGCCTCTGATGCTCGGTTTCGAAATGGGACTCCGGTTCAATCTTTGATCAGAGAAAAGAAAATGACTGTAAGCGCGGCCGACGGGTCTGCGCTTATTTTCTTATGATTTCTATCGAATAGTCAAGACCGACCTTTATGATGGACGAGGATTTTCCTGTAGACCCTTTTTCCAGAGCGGGATCTACCGTATGGTCCACCGCTGATTTTATCTGCTCTGATATTTCCGAAAAACTGCGCGGTGCAGGCTCACCGGAGATATTCGCTGATGTCGAGACAATCGGACGGCCGAGTCTTGAGACCAGTTGCTGACAGAAATCCATCATCGGGATGCGGATCCCCACCGTACCATCCTCAGCGACAACGTTATACGCCAGAACATGATTCGACTTCACAACCTTGCCGGAAGCATCCGGGCGATCCCCGCAGACGGCGTCTGGGTAGATTATGGTCATAGGCTTATCATTGACCTCCACCAGTTGGACAGCCATTTCAGGTATTTCCCTGACATATCTGCATATCATGTCGAGATCTGATGCAAGAAGCACGAGGGACTTGCTGTCTGCCCTGTTCTTTATGGAATACACTCTGGCTACCGCTTCAGGGTCGGTGGCGTCACAGCCTATTCCCCAGACCGTGTCGGTCGGATAAAGGATGATTCCTCCGCTGCGGAGCACTTCCAATGCTTTCTGTATCTGTTCTTTCATGATTTTCTGGTTTATAGTTCGACTGATGTTACTACCGGATAATGGTCTGAAAAGCGCACCCTCGGAGTCTGATGGGAGATGGTCCTGAACCGGTCAGGCAGCAGGACATAGTCAATTCTCAGAAGCGGCCACATTCTGGCATATGTGGCACCGAATCCGTCTCCAGCCTCTCTAAAGGAGTCTTTTCGTCCTCGGGTCATACGGAAATATGAATATGACATAGGGTTGTCGTTGAAGTCTCCGCAGACAAAGGCTTCTAAAGGACATTTCTCGATGTCGGAGAACACCTTGTCCACCTGTTGAGGGCGTCTGGTGATGGACCGTTTCATCTTGAATCCGGTCTCGGAGACAATAGCCTTGTCGGCCTTGAATATAGCCCTCAGGATACCCGGAAGGGATATGTTGTAACTTTCGAAATGACAGTTGTATACCCTGAATCTACGACCATGAAGTTCATAGTCGGTATAAATCGCAAGGTTTGCGCTTTCCTCGAACTTTATCTTTCCCTTGCCCTTGACCGGAATACGGCTCAAGGTGACATTGCCGAATGCCGCTCCGTTGGACATAGGGAACAGGTAGAAATCCGCACTGTATCCCTTCATCTGACGTTGCAGATAAGACCTGACCTGACCGATGTCGGAAATCCTGAACTCCCGAAGACAGACAATGTCCGGATCCTGGCTTCTGATGAAATGGAAGATGGAATCTGCACATTGACGACGTCCTTCTATGCCGGAGTCCTCATCATGAAGGGCGAAGCGTCCGACATTATATGTCATTATACGTAATGTCGGATCCTGGACATCTTCTGCCTTGTCCGAGTCAAACCTCACATAGCGTCCCATGAAGAACAGGGCCGGAAGCAAGGCAAGCAGAGGTATTACAAATGAGCGGGAAAGGCGTTTCAAGGCCCACAGGAGCAGAAGAAGGTTGACTATCGACAACGGCACGAACATCAGACCGAGGAGGGAGAAGCCCCAGGCCTTGGCCGGATTGACGAGCATCGAGCAATATGACAGGACAAGAAGTCCTGCCACTATGAGCATGAGTACCCGGGATGTTATACCGAATATCCTGTTTCCTTTTTTCTTCTTTTTCGCCATCCGTCAATCGATCCTGCTGTAGAGAGTGCGCTTCTTCTTCCAGTACATTATGAGGAGGAATCCGAAGATAAGTCCTCCGAGATGTGCGAAATGTGCGATTCCTCCGCCTGTTCCTGTCACACCGGTGAGCAGTTCGATGGCGGCGAATATAAGCACGAACCATTTCGCCTTCATCGAGATCGGAGGGAAGATGAGGGTCATGACTGAATCAGGATAGAGCATTGCATATCCCATCAGCAGACCGTATATCGCACCTGAAGCACCTACTGTAGGGGTCATCTTGAGGGCATGGATGGAGTTCATGGCAGACATGTTTCCTTCTGCGGCAAGAGTCATCCAATGCTGCATCTGAAGCCATTCGACACCGGTGTGGACCGCAGCGGCTCCAAGTCCCGTCACAAAATAGAATATCAGGAACTTCCTTGTGCCCCAGACCCTTTCAAGCACGCTACCGAATATGAACAGGGTGTACATATTGAAGAAAAGATGCCAGAAACCACCGTGCATGAACATATGCGTGAGGGGCTGCCACCAATGGAAGAAAGGCGATGTCGGATAGAACAGCGCAAATTTCTCATACATGAAATCCTCGTTGAGCGAAGTCATTATCATGACCAGCACATTGATGATTATCAGATTCTTGACTGCGGTCGGCACATTGCTCATGAAGCCTCTTTGGCCACCGTCATATTGGTAATAACTCATAATGTCTTCTTTCTAAAATCTCTTGTCGATTTCCTCTGTAGGGACAATCACTATTATCTTCTTACCCGCATTGGTATATTCCGCATTTTCACAGGACAGCAGAGTGTCAATCAACCTCTGTGCCTCTGCCGGATTGGTGACAGAATCGCTGTTGTAGGCACCCAGACGGGCCATGCGGGCTGCCATATTGGCAGTCATAACCTCCGGAAGTGCGCTGTTTTCCTCTGAAAGCAGCAGAAGAAGGTCACCAACCATGGACTGGACCTTGCCGGCCTCGGCACTATAACCTTCGGGCACACCGTTCACCACGATGGTGTCAGTGCCGAAAGGTGCTATATCGAATCCCAGGGCATCAAGCATCCGGGAATGTTCTTCAAAAAGGCACATATTCTCCACTCCCACCTGAACGGTCACAGGGAAAAGGACCTTCTGGGTCACATGACTGTTCTTCTGCAGGGCCTGAAGAAAACGGTCATACATTATCCTCTCCATAGCCCTGTGGATATTGACGACCATAAGTCCTGAACGGGATGAGGTCAGGATATATTTCCCCTGGATGACAAGGAGAGATTTTGTCGGAGCGATCTTGTCCTCGAACAGTTTTCCGTAGTCGTCGCGACGCTCCACATATCTCGAAGTGTCATATCCTGCCGAATTGAAGGACTTTTCAGGAGCATCCCAACTGCCGGCAAAGAAATCTGCCGGCTCCGACGCTCTCTCCTGCGGTGCCATATGCGACCTACCGAAAGAGTTGGAATATGGAGACTGCTCGGATGGAAATCCGTCATTATCGAATGGATTGAAGGTAGGGTCGGCATTTGTCGGGGGTTCGGATATCTGACGGAACTCATCAAAATTACGGCTAAGGGCCGGCAGTTCCGGCATTCCGTTTTCAAAATCTATTGAGTCCCCGAACGAGTTCTTTCCCATAGCCTCCCTGATGCAGGCATAGACGATCTGGAATATGACGCTGTCATCCTCGAACTTGATTTCTGTCTTGGTCGGATGGATGTTGACATCTATCGCCTGCGGGTCAATCTCCAGATAGAGGAGATAGGTCGGGGTCACGCCTTCCGGAATGAGGTTTTCATAGGCCTTCATCACTGCCTTGTGAAGGTATGGGCTTCTGAAATATCTTCCGTTGACAAAAAGGTACTGGTTGCCCAATGCCTTTCTGGCAGATTCGGGACGTCCGGCAAATCCGCTGATGGAAACTACAGATGTCTGCGCATGGACATCCACGATTTCTCCTGCGACCGAGGTGCCAAGCACATCCTGAATACGGAACTTGAGCGACTTGGCCGGTCTCAGGACATAGACATCCTTCCCGTTATGGGTGAGGGTGAAACCTACGTCAGGGCGCGTGAGGGCAACCCTTATGAACTCTGTGACAATATGCTTGAACTCTACAGAATCGGACTTGAGGAACTTACGTCTTGCCGGCACATTGTAGAAAAGGTTGCGGACGGAGAAATTGGCTCCTCTGGGCGTAGCGACCTCGTTGGTGGCAAGATGGCGGGAGTCGGCGAAATCAACCTGACAACCCACCTCATCCTCCTCCCTGCGGGTCTTGAGGGTCACTTCAGCAACGGCGGCAATCGAGGCGAGAGCCTCTCCACGGAAACCGAAGGTAAGGATGTTGTGCAGGTCTTCCTGAGTGTGCAGTTTCGAGGTCGCATGTCGCTCGAAGCAGAGCACGGCCTGGTCCGGAGACATTCCGCATCCGTTGTCGATGACCTGTATGAGGGTTCTTCCCGAATCCTGGATCACTACAGTAATCTGGTCCGCTCCCGCATCCACTGCGTTCTCGACCAGTTCCTTCACCACGGATGCAGGTCTCTGGACGACCTCTCCCGCAGCGATCATATTTGCTATATTACTTGGTAATATCCTGATATCCATAGTCTTTCATTCCTTGGGCGTCTTTGGCAGACCGCCTATTTTGTAAGGGAATCGATCAGTATCGGAAAATAGCGGTATATAAGGTATACGACGGCAAAGAGCAGAAGCGTGGTGACCACTCCGATGGCCTTCTGGTTCCTTGCCATGTCATGAGTACGCTGATAGTTACCGTCCCTGAGGCTCCCCTTTATATGGGAACCGACAGTATATTCTTCCTTCGGTTTTGTGAAATCACCGTATTTCTTTCTGCGCTCCTCTGCTTCAGGGTCGTAGAATCGAGGCCTGTAACTGAATCTGCGGACCTCCTGCTTACCGAAAAAACTGAAATTGAATCCCATGTGTCTTTTTCTTAATATAAAACACAAATGTAGTCATTTTTATTGAGAAGTCCATATCCGTATCTGCAGGTGGGGTGGTTCTCCGTTTCTCAATCTCCTGAAGTTCAGACAGTTCATTGTTTTCCGGTTTTATTGTCCGGGACAAGCATCTGAGGATTAAGGATTTATGCGGCGCACTAAATGTTTTGCAAAAAGTTGCTACATTTGTGGAAAAGATTTCAGGATATGGATATAAGAATAGGTAACGGATATGACGTACACGCCCTCGCTCCGGGACTCCCCTTGTGGCTTGGCGGCGTACAGGTGGAAAGTCCGGTCGGATGCATAGCGCATTCCGACGGAGATGTGGCGATACATGCCCTGTGCGACGCACTGCTCGGCGCATTGGCACTCGGCGACATCGGGAAACATTTTCCGGATACATCTGACGAATTTGCGGGAATAGACAGCAAGATACTGCTCGAGCGCGTGATGGAACTTATCGGAAGTGAAGGATGGACTGTGGGAAACGCAGACATCACCATCGCCATGCAGAGGCCGAAACTTGCACCATATATCCTCCCTATGCGGGAATGTCTCGCCAAGGTGATGGGTATCGGGGTCGACCGTGTTTCAGTGAAGGCCACCACTACCGAAAAACTTGGTTTTGTAGGACGGGGAGAAGGATGCGAGGTGTATGCTGCCGTTCTTCTTCGGAGGGACTGAATTTCTTGAGGATATGAAAAGATTGTTTGCAATCGCGGCAGTTGCCGCTATCATTGTCTCCTGCAGCAGACAGGAGGGAGATTTTTCGCGGGAAGAGGTGGCGCTCATACATGGGGCGGACAGCATCATGAGGGTTCTGACCACCCTCACCGAACCGGACATGGCAGTGCTTCGTTCTAAAAGCACGGACCTGTCATATAAGGCACTCGTTTCAGACGACTTCGCGCGACTTTCCGACCTTATGACCGCCACAGTCACCCATCCGTCGCAGGACGGCGTGGGAATAGCGGCACCGCAAGTGGGACTGAACAGAAGGGTCGTCGCCGTACAGCGATATGACAAGGAAGGAGCACCTTTCGAGATATATGCCAATGTGCGCATCATCTGGGCATCAGACTCGCTCGCCCTCGGATCGGAAGGCTGTCTTTCTGTCCCGGAGATGAGCGGCAAAGTTCTCAGGTCGAGTTCTGTTGTGATCGAATATGCAGACCTGGAGACGCTGAAAAAGGTCGAAAGCGAGTCCGGCAGACGTGATATTCCGATAGTCCGGGACACTGTGCAGGGGTTCACGGCGGTGATATTCCAGCATGAGACAGATCATCTTGATGGGATATTGTATATAGACAGGATGCAGTAGAGTTTTTTGGGGGGATGGATATTGGGCGTTTAGGGCTGAAGTGAATTGGCTTGAGATTAAGGTAAATGTCGTCTTCGGTTGGCGGGAGATCGGCTTCCGGTTGGCAGGAGATCGGCTTCCGGTTGGCAGGATGGCGGCTTCATACTGAGAAACAAGAGGTGTTCATTCAAAAAATCAAAAAAAATTTTGCATTTTAGCAAAACATTCATACCTTTGCAGTCCCAATTTCCAAATTGGGAGCCAAATTGAGATATGGTGTAATGGTAGCACTACAGATTCTGGCTCTGTCAGTGAGGGTTCGAGTCCTTCTATCTCAACAAGTTCTTAAAACTAATGGCGGGATAGCTCAGCTGGTTAGAGCGCATGATTCATAATCATGAGGTCCGCAGTTCAATCCTGCGTCCCGCTACTTGAAAATCAAGCACTTACGAAATTTTCGTGAGTGCTTTTTTCATTCTTGGGAACACTGAGGGAACACAAACTATTTAATTTTTCACTTTAGCAGAAAAATTCTTGACTGCGATTATCCAACTAAGGAAAATCTATAAACTGGAAGATGATTGGCGTTCTGATGGAGTGC
>SUYY01000021.1 GCA_015060205.1 Bacteroidales bacterium | reverse complement strand
AGGTAATGCCGGATGTGAGGGCCCCGACTTCCTTGGCGGCATTGATGGCTCCCAGAACATACGGAGCGCCTCCTGATGCCGTAATGCCGATAACGGTATCATTCTTTGTCAGCATATATGACAACATATCCTGAGCGCCCTGGTCAAAATTATCCTCTGCGCCTTCCTTTGCGTTTCTGATCGCATAATCTCCACCTGCAATAATACCGATAAATTTATCTTTTACACCATATGTCGGAGGAATTTCAGAAGCGTCCACCACTCCAAGACGGCCGCTCGTACCCGCACCCACATAAAAGACTCTGCCTCCGCATATCATCCTCTCCACAATCCCGTCAACCAGTCTTTCTATCTGAGGAATAGCCTTAGAGACAGCAACGGGAACAGTCATGTCTTCGGCATTGATTGATGTCAGCAACTCTTTGGTTGACATCTTATCCAGATTGTCATATCTTGACGCTTGCTCTGTAGTATTCATATGAATATTCTGATTACGGATACAAAAGTACAAACATTTCAATAATTTCGAGCCAAATCGTGCGTCACATTTTTTGTCCAATTCGCGAGGAGTCAGCGAAATACATTTTGAGTGGTTTTTGGGGGAGTAAGACAGTCGAGAGGCAATCCGGGTCAATGGTCCGAAATTTGAGTTCCATGATGCGGTTAAATTGACAAGATATGGACAGATATGTATGCATTCTCTGCGGATACGTTTACGATCCGGCAGAAGGAGACCCGGAAGGAGGCATCCCTCCCGGCACAGCATTCGAAGACCTCCCGGAAGGCTGGGTCTGCCCCGCCTGCGGAGTCGGAGTCGAACACTTCGAAAAAGAAAAGTAGCCTGTTGAAAACTTTTCCTGCTGAGGGTCAAGGAGTTCTATGAAGAGAAACGAATATTTTTGAAAGGGTGAGGAAGATTATATATCTTTGTCTTCCTTAAACCCTAGAGCCATGTCATTCGTTCATCTTCACGTCCACACCCAGTACTCCATCCTTGACGGTCAGGCATCGATCGCCAGCCTTTTCGAGCGCGCAAAAGAACTCGAAATGCCGGCTCTGGCCATAACCGACCATGGAAACATGTACGGTGTGAAGGAGTTCCTGAAGGTGGCGAAGAAGTATCCCGAGATCAAGCCGATCATCGGATGCGAGGTCTATGTCACGAAGCACTACGACCACAAACTGAAGGACAAGGACCATAGGGCATATTTCCATCTCATTCTGCTGGCAAAGAACTATGAGGGATACAAGAACCTCATGAAGATAGTCTCCACCGGACATATTGAAGGAAAATATTACGACAAGCCACGCGTGTGCCACGAGGTCATAGAAAAGCATGCCGAAGGTCTGGTCTGCTGCTCGGCCTGCATCGCGGGAGAAATCCCGAGGGCAATCATCGCGGGAGACATGAAGGGCGCGGAAGAGGCCATAATGTGGCACAAGAGAGTCTTCGGCGAGGATTTCTATCTGGAGGTGCAGCAGCATAAGACAGAGATACCGGGACAGTCCCAGGAGGTATATGAAAGGCAGTTGGTGGCAAACGAAGGCATATTCGAACTCGCTGCCAAGACCGGCACCAAGGTGGTGGCGACCAACGACGTCCATTTCACCAGAAAGGAGGACGGACCAGCACACGACCGTCTTATATGCCTTACGACCAATGCCTATATCACAGACGCCGACCGTCTCAGATACACCCAGCAGGAATATCTCAAGAGCGAAGACGAGATGCTTGACATGTTCTACAAGCATCCGGAAACCATATCCAACACCCTGGAAGTGGCGGACAAGATCACCTCGTTCAAGATAGACAAGGATCCGATCCTGCCTAAATTCGACCTTCCTGCGGAGTTTCTCTCGGACATCGACACATATCTCGAGAAATACCGCCATATCATAGACGAAGGACGGTGCGACAAGAGCGGAAACGAGCGTGGAGAGGAATTCTGCAACTCGGTGGCATTCCTCTGCCATCTCACCTACAAGGGAGCGCAGGAAAGATACGGAGACAATCTGAGCGAAGAGCAGGCAGAGCGTATCGAATTCGAACTCAAGACCATCTGCAAGATGGGTTTCCCTGACTACTTCCTCATCGTGCAGGACTTTATCGCCGCAGCACGAAGCGAAGGCATATCGGTCGGACCTGGTCGTGGTTCAGCCGCAGGCTCCGCAGTAGCCTACTGTCTGAAGATCACCAATATAGACCCGATCAAATACGACCTTCTCTTCGAGCGATTCCTCAACCCGGACCGAATCAACATGCCCGATGTCGACATTGATTTCGACGACGACGGAAGATACCGCGTATTCCAATATATTGAAGAGAAATACGGCAAAGACCATATATCGCACGTGATCACATACGGTACCATGGCGGCTAAATCTGCCATAAAGGACGTGGCGAGGGTGAGCAACGTGCCTATTCCGGAGTCCAACAGGCTCACCAAGATGATCCCTGACAAACCGATCATTCAGATGGAGGACGCCGAGGAGCCGTTCAATGAAGGCGACACTCTGGATGAAGATCAGAAACTTATAACAAAGAAGGTCGAGGTCGATGACCCGGACAATCCCGGAAGCAAGATAACTGTAGACAAACAGTTCAAGAAATACAAGAAGGAGGTATCCTACAAGCCGAAACTCAAGAACTGCTACAAACTCATCCCTGAGTTGAAGGAAGAACTTGCAAACGGCACCGAGGAGATCAAGGACGTGCTCAATTATGCCGGAAAACTGGAGGGCTGCATCCGCCAGACCGGTGTCCACGCCTGCGCAATGATCATCGGACGAGGCAACCTTACCGAATATATCCCAATCTGCATCGCCAACGATAAACTGACAGGCGAGGAAGTGTGGGTATCGCAATACGACGGCCACTATATAGAGGAGGTCGGCATGCTCAAGATGGACTTCCTCGGTCTGAGGACCCTGTCCATCATCAAGGAATGTCAGGCCAATATAAAGAAGCGCCACGGAATCGAATTCGACATAGAGAAGATTCCTATCGACGATGCAGAAACTTATGCCCTTTACGGCCGTGGAGACACCACGAGCGTGTTCCAGTTCGAATCTCCGGGAATGAAGGAATGGCTCATCAAACTCCAGCCGACCCGCTTTGAGGACCTCATCGCCATGAACGCCCTCTACCGCCCGGGTCCGATGGACTATATCCCGGACTTTGTGGACAGAAAGCAGGGAAGAAAGCCTATTGAATACGACCTTCCTGCAATGGAGGAAATCCTTCAGGATACATATGGAATCACCGTCTACCAGGAGCAGGTGATGCTTCTGTCCCGTAAACTTGCCGACTTCACCCGAGGCGAGGCCGACACGCTCCGAAAAGCGATGGGAAAGAAGATTATCGACCTTCTTAACTCCCTGAAAGACAAGTTTATAAATGGAGGTATCAAAAACGGACACCCTCAGGAAATCCTCGAGAAGATCTGGAAGGACTGGGTGAAATTCGCATCCTATGCCTTCAACAAATCCCATGCGACCTGCTATGCCTGGGTAAGTTACCAGACCGGATGGCTCAAGGCCCACTACCCTGCCGAGTTTCAGGCAGCCAACCTGACCAAGAACCTCTCCAACATGGATGAGATCAAGAAGATCATGGATGACTGCAAGAAGAACGGCATCAAGGTACTGAACCCGGACATCAACGAGTCTGACGCAAGATTCACCGTAAACCAGCAGGGAGAAATACGTTTCGGACTGGGAGGAATCAAGGGATTCGGAGACAACATTGTAAGGGCTATACTGGCAGACAGGGAGGAAAACGGACCTTTCAAGGACATATATGACTTCGTGGAGCGCATGTCGGGAACCGTCAACAGAAAGGCATTCGAGTCTCTCCTGCACTCCGGAGCATTCGACAGTTTCGGAATATGCAGAAAGCAGTTCATGACCCCTTGCAAAGGCGGAGACACTTTCATTGATGCCCTCATACGATACGGAGAACTATTCAGGAAGGACGCAATGGACAGCGCAGTGTCACTCTTCGGCGAAGTCGAGGAAATGAAGCCGGAAAGGCCGGAAATACCGCCTATGACGGGAGATGAGGACATCCTGGACAAACTGCATCTGGAAAAGGAACTTGTGGGAATGTATCTTTCGTCCCATCCTCTGGACCAGTATGAATTCGAAATGGAGAACTTCACCACAAATTCCGTGACCGAGATAGATGCCCTGGTGGCGGAATGCGAGGAGAACAAGACCAAGCAGAAAGTCTCTGTGGCCGGATTCATCACCTCCACACAGACCCTTACGGGAAAGACCGGAAAGCCATGGTCCAAGACCGTCATAGAGGACTACAACGGAAGTTATGAACTGGCATTCTTCGGCAAGGACCACGAAGCATATATGAGTTATATGCAGGTGAACAGTGCCATATTCATTGAAGGTGAGATAGACGAGAAATATTATATAAAACCGGAAGACCGCGCACAGGGCAAGACCTCCCCATACGGATTCAAGGTGAAGAAGATAATGCTTCTGGGCAATGTCACCGAGTCCTATCTGAAAGGCTTCGCCATAAGCATATCCACACCTATGCTTTCGCCGGAATTTCGCGAGAAACTGGTGAAGACGATAAAGAGGAACAAAGGCAACGTTCCGCTGACAATGTTCCTCTATGACCCTGAAAAAGGCTGGAATATCGAATTTCTCTCACGCAAGTTCCGGGTGGCCGTCACGGCTCCGTTCATCGAAGAACTTCAGGCTCTCGGAATCAGATATAACGTGATTAAAAAATAAGTCTTGCATATATAGGATAGTGATCGGAAACGAACGGCATGCCCGCATACTTTTCGGTCACTGTCTTATATTCCGGACATGATGAGAATCCGGAGACATAGATATAGTCGATGATCATGTCCGTCTTCTTTATAGACCATCCGTTGAATGTGTTGATGCTGTCGGTCCAGTCGGCAATCTTTCTGGCAGACTGCATCTTCTGCTCAAGACCTGTCAGCGCAGCATTGTCCGGCTTTATGTTGAAATCACCGGTAAGCACCATAGGATAGCCTTGAGGATTGATGCTGTCTATCCTGTCCACAATGAGTTCAAGACCTTTCTTCTGAGCCTCTGCTCCCCTGTGGTCAAGATGAGTGTTCACGAAATAGAACTTCTCTCCCGTCTTCTTATCCTTCATGAGCGCCCATGTGGCTGTCCTTATGCAGTCCGCATCCCAGCCCTTGGATGGTTCCTCGGGAGTCTCCGAAAGCCAGAATGTACCCCATTTAAGCATGCTGACAGTCTTTGTGTTCCAGAATATGGACATATGCTCACCCTTCTTCTTTCCGTCTTCCCTACCCACTCCCACACTCTTATAGCCACGGCAGAATTCCTCAATGACCCCTATCTGGAAATCATAGGACTCCTGCACTCCGAACACATCCGGTTTCTGGGCATTGAGCATGTCTATGACCGCAGGCGCCCTGAACTGCCATGAGTTCGTACCGTCCTTTGCAGTACCGAGGCGGATATTGAAGGACATCACCTTTAATTCCTTTGTCTGGGATTTACCTTTAGAGAAAGCCAGCGGACAGAGCAACATCAATGTCAATGCTGTCAAAAAAATCTTCTTCATATGTGATTGGAAACTGTTAATACTGCAAATTTAGAAATTTTCTTCGTGTATAGCCCCATAGGGAGTCATATATATCATTTTATCCATTTTGCAAACCACTGACAGTCAGCATTATACGCAAACAAAGGTGCGTAAAATTGCGCACCTTTGTTTAACTAAGTCCAAGACAGTCAATCATTTAAGAAACTGACTCTATTTCAACATGAATGAAGCCATAGCCTTCACATCCTTTGAAGATGCAGCGAAGAGAGCCTGAAACTCACCCGGTTCTGCCACCCATTCGTGCTTCTCGGCATCGAAGAAACTCAGAGCATCCTCTGCAATCTCGAAAGTAACCTGAGCGGTCTGGCCTGCCTTGATATAAACCTTCTCGAAGCCCTTGAGTTCCTTTGAAGGACGGTCGATGGAAGCCTCAGGATCAGCAATATACAACTGAACGATTTCAGCACCGTCCACATCACCTGTGTTGGTCACGTCAACAGAAACCTTGATGGTGCCACCCTTCGTCATGACAGGCTTTGAAGCCTTGGCGTTGCTGTATTCGAATGTAGTGTAACTCAGACCATGTCCGAAAGGCCACTGAACAGGAACATTCTTGGAATCGTACCATCTGTAACCTACATACACGCCCTCAGAGTAGTGAGTCTGCCAGTACTGGTCACCCTCTACCTTGATTCCAGGATACTGAGCCTCGGTCTTGATAGGACCATCCTCATACTTGAAAGGTATCGAGAAAGGAAGACGTCCCGATGGGTTCACCTTACCTGTAAGCACGTCAGCGAGAGCGTTACCGGACTCTGTTCCGCCATACCATCCCTGAACGATGGCATCAGCCTTGTCAGCCCATGGCATTGATACCGGAGATCCGGAAATATTAACTACAACGAACTTGTCTGCTACCTCCGCAAGAGCATTGATCACATCCTCCTGATCATATGGGAGATCGGTTCCGAGACGGTCTGTACTCTCATTGTCCTGGTTGCGGCTCTTGTTGAGACCTCCGATGAAGATCACATAATCAGCATCCTTGGCAGCAGCAACTGCTGAAGCGATGAGTTCCTCAGGAGAACGGTTGTCTGTAAGGTCCTGACCTGTGTCAACACGGTTATATGATGTAGATGTATCTCCTACATAACCACGCTCCCAGACAATCTCTGCCTTGTCGCCGAATGCATTCTGAAGACCCTCGAGAGGATTTACCTCATATGCGGTCTTGAGGTTTGAACTACCTCCGCCCACAACCATCTTCTTCACTACATTCTCACCGACCAGAACGATCTTTCCGCCTTCCGGAACATTGAGAGGGAGCACGTTGTCCTCGTTCTTGAGGAGAACCACACCCGCTGCTGAAATCTCACGTGCAGCCTGGTAGTGCTCAGGGCATACGAAACGTCCGTAATTAGGCTCTGGACGCATGCTTGTACGGAAAATGGTACGGAGGATACGGCGAGCCTTGTCGTCCAGTTCCTCGGTAGTATATTTACCTTCACGCAGACCCTTGATATAAGGATCGGCCATATGGTAGTTCCTGTAACTGTCGCTCGCAGCACCACGAAGACCGTTTGTCCATGTACCCATCTCGATGTCGAGACCGTACTTGATGGCCTCTTCGCTCACGCGGCATCCACCCCAGTCACTCACTACAACACCGTCAAAGCCCCATTCTCCTTTGAGGATATCGCAGAGAAGTCTCTTGTTGTGGCAGTTGAACTGACCGTTGTAGAGGTTGTATGAACCCATGATAGCCCATGCGTCACCCTCGACCACGGCAGCCTTGAATGCAGGGAGATATATCTCGTAAAGAGTCCTGTCATCTACAACAGAGTTCGACTGTGTCCTCTGGAACTCCTGGTTGTTCACTGCATAATGCTTCACGCAGGCAGCCACACCGTTTTCCTGAACACCCTTCACATAAGGTACGACCATCTTTCCTGCAAGATACGGGTCCTCTCCCATATACTCGAAGTTACGGCCGTTGAGCGGAGTACGGCAGATGTTGATTCCGGGACCGAGAAGGATATCCTTCTTGCGGTAACGTGCCTCTTCACCGATGCTGCGTCCGTAAAGCAGAGACATTTCCTTGTCCCATGTAGCGGCAAGGTTGATAAGAGCAGGGAATGCAGTACATGAGTCGTTTGTCCATCCTGCCTGATCCCAGTCATCCCAAAGCACCTCCGGACGGATACCGTGAGGGCCGTCAGTGTGCCATACCTCAGGAATACCGAGGCGAGGAACTCCGCGGGAACTGAACTTGGACTGTGCAGTAGTCATTCCCACTTTCTCCTCCATGGTCATACGAGAGAGCGCATCCTCTACTCTCTCCTCTATCGGAGCGTTCGGATTGAGATACGCCGGGCCGTCAAATTTCGGCCTGTTGCAGCAGGCTGCGAGAGCGATGGCCGCTGCTGAGAAAATGATAAGTTTCTTCATATAGTAATATATTTGTTTGCAGATGGTCACCCTTCGACTATGCTCAGGGCAGGCTCTACTTCGTTCCTTACCATGACAGTGAGCAATTTAGAGACGTGTAGGGAACTCGGTGACTCTGAGGGTGGTGCAGCCGTATGGGATGAGTTCGATCCATACTTCCTCGCCGGTATCGTCTCCGTCTTCACGGTAATATGCGATCTGGCCTGTAGAGCCGTTGTACTCCTTCCATGGCTTGATCACTACGGCCTTTGCGCGGATGCTTACCGGTGCGTTATCGACATTCCATGGATATGCTCCGGCATCCTCACGCACTTCCACCTTGAAATTCTCCGCCATCTTCTCGGGAGTCATGTCCTTGAGACGGAATCCGTAGTTCCAAGGAGTATCAGACACGCAGGTATAGTAATATGGACCATATTTCCCCTCATAGGAAGCCTCGAACTCGTGCTTTTCCCATTTTTCGTTCATCTTGAGCGAATATACCAGAGGTCCGCGCTCGATTACGGTCGCTCCGTCATACCAATGGCTCACAGTCACCTCCATAGGGAAGTCGAGTGTCACCACGTCACCCTTCGCCCAACGGCGGCTGATACGGACTGTCTCACCTGCCTTCGGTGCCTCATATGCCACTTCTCCGTTAACAAGGACCTTCGCATCCTGACACCATGCAGGGATACGGAAATATAGAGGGAAATATGCGTTCTTGACCTTTTTTGAAGCAAATCCTACTGTTATCTTCACAGTCTGGTCGAACGGATAGAAAGTCTCCTGCTTCAATACGGCCTCAACTCCCTCGGCAACCTTTGCAGTGACAGTGGAAGGGGCATATACGAACGCCGCAAGACCGCCGTCCTTGCTTGCATACCAGAGATTCTGGGTGAATTTCGGCCAACCCTGATGCATATTGCAGGTACAGCAAGGATAACCGTTGAGCACTCCGAAGAGATTGTCGTTGTCCTCGTGCTGAGTGACGAAGTTCCTCCACTCGCGTGAACATGCTATCTGATTGGTCTGCTGATAATACTGACGTCCGTCATATGCGTCAGTAGCCTGGGTAGGAAGGGCGTTATATGCCACCTTCTCGAGATGGTCGGCCCACTGGAGGTCTCCTGTAGCCTGGAGCATCTCCTCAAGAGAATACATCATCTCCACTGCAGTACAGAGTTCCGAACCACGGGTAGGGTCTCCGAAATGCACCTGCTCGTCGCCGGCCCAAAGACCTGTAGGAAGACCGAATGTGTGTCTGATGGTCTTGAGTGCCTGTTTCGGAGCATTAAGGTCCTTCGGATCATGTGACCTCTGCCACCAGATCACCGGTTCCTTGAAACCGTGTGCAAGATTGACAGTATGCATGGAATTCTGAGTGCGGAGTTCATTTGTCTCGCCCCAGAACATCGCTGTCCATCTTGTGGTCTGGCTATGGATGAGGTCGCCGAGTTCGAGAAGGAACTCATCACCTGTGATATTGTAAAGCCAATATACTATGTCGAGGTTGTCTCCGCCACGCCACTCTCCCCAGAAAGACCAGTGGTCAAGAGGCTTCTCAGGAAGATTGGCCAACTGATACTTGAAATAATTGGTAAGGACGGTTATGACACGCTCGTCGCCTGTAGCCATATAATACTGCTTGAGTATCTTCAGGGCCACCATCTTAGGCCACCAGTCCTCTGCCTTTCCCCTCTGGAATCCTTCGATGTAAGGACGGGATATCCTGTTTCCGAAATATCCGTCCTCGGCAGCAGTGGTAAGCATGGCTTCTACCCATACATTAGCCTTTGTTATAAGTTCTTCATCACCAAGAAGATAGGCAAGCGGAACAAGTCCGTCGATCCAATATGGACCTCTCTCCCAGGTGTCGCCTTCGCCTCCGATCCAGGCGTTGTCCGGACCTACCACTTCACGGTATACCTCGTCGAGATGACCTGAGAAGCCGTCCTTCTGACGTATAAGTTGGTCATGGAGCCAGCCTTCCGCCTTGATGGCGCCGATAGGAAGTTCGGCGTAGTCGGTCGCAGCGAGAGGATAGCGGTTGAATATGTATTCCTGTGCGGAAGCGGAGATGGCTATTGCACTGAACAGTAGTATTAGTATTCTTTTCATGTTTCTGGTTTTTAGATTCTCACGTCGCTTTGCTCCTCAGAATGACAGTGAAAAAGGTCGCTCTTCAGAATGACGGTTTGCGCTTCGTTCCTCAGAATGACGGTCTGCGCTTCGTTCGGTCGAAATGACGGTTTGTGCTTCGCTTTTCGTCATTGCCGGCTTGACCGGCAATCTCCTGATTCAGCCCTTCTGAGATCCCCGATCAGGTCGGGGATGACATTGCAAGGCTTCGTAGAAGTAACACCACACTGTCATTGCAAGGCTTCAAAGAAGGTACACTCACGCTGTCATTGCGAGGCTTCGTAGAAGGTACACTCACACTGTCATTGCGAGGCTTCGTAGAAGCCGTGGCAATCTTTTTACTTCTTCAAAGGATTCTCGATTACAAACTTACAAAGTTTATGGTACATTTCCTTGTCTTTTGCATCATCTGATGTTCCAAGTTCATAAAGACCGTTCGTTCCGGCATAAAGAACAAAAGGAACCTCACCATAAAGTCCGCGAGCCTTGGCATTGTCGAGATACTCCTGGAAACGCGCCTTGTTGCGCTCAGCATAAGGATTTGCCTCACCATTCTTGAGATTCGAAAGGATGGACGAAGTGAGCGGCTCACCATGAGTTCCCTCGAACTCGAGTTCCATACCCAGACCGTTCTCCCTGATAGTGTTCTCGATCTGATCCCATGTCCACTTCGCATCTGTCCAGTAGTAGTTCGGCTGCATCACCACGAGGTCGAAACCGAAATCCTTGCCTCTTTCCACACCTGGAGCCATTGCATACGGCACCCAGTAGAATCCTTCATTCACAGAATGGCAATAGTCTGCCACTGCCTTGATGGTGATGTCATGCTCCTTGTACTCGTAACGGAAACTTCCTGGCACAGAGAGTTCCTCGGAAAGCACATAGAAACCGATGAGTTCGATGTTCTTGTAATCAGCCTCGGCAAACTTCGCGCGGATCGAATCCACAAGCCAGAGAGAAGCCTTTATACGGTCCTCAGCCTTTGAGAAATCCAATGCAACACCGTCAAGTTCGCCCCAGTAAACAGTGTTCATGTTCTCACCCTTCATCGCATTGGTATAATGCTCGAAATATACAGGATCAGGAAGTGAGAAGATGATTCCCCTCTTGGTCGCAGGAGCACCTATTCTGGAAGCGACATCCGCAACACACTGATCAAGCGCCGCAAAGCCATATTCCGCGTCGAACCAATAGTCGAGTTGCCTCTGCCAATGCTCTTTGCGTGAAGAGTAACGGCCGTCATTGGCGATGGAGAATGTAACGGCATAATCGTCGTCCCAAAGTTCCATCATGATCATATTGTCGAAGAGCCAGTGCTCCTGACCGTTCTCGTCAGTATAGGCTACTGTCTTCTCAAAGCGGGCCTTGTCCCAAAGATAAGGGTTACGGGCAGCATGACCGCCATAGCAGATTGCTGCATCAGCGATAGGACGGACTTCGTCCTTCTCCCAACTGTAGAGGTTTGTCTTGGATCCGCAGCCGCTCAGCAGAAGGATTGCTGCGAGGATAAATGTGATTCTTTTCATCGTTATATTTTATTTGTTCATTTCGTGTTTTGAGATTCTCACGTCGCTTCGCTCCTCAGAATGACAGTGAAAAGTTCGCTCCTCAGAATGACAACCTTACTGTCATTGCGAGGCTTCAAAGAAGGTACACTCACACTGTCATTGCGAGGCTTCGTAGAAGCCGTGGCAATCTATCGTTTCAACGGACTTTCCGTTATGAACTCACCGAATTCATGGTAAAGTTCCTTGTCAGAAGCCTTCTCCGACGCCGCAAGTTCATACAAAGCATTCGTACCCGTATAGAGCACGATCGGCTTCTTTCCGTAAATGCCATACTTTCTGGCATTCGTCATATATTCTCTGAAGCGTGCCTTCTTTGCAGAGGCAGAGGCCGAATCTCCAAGTATTGATGTGCTGCCTCCATGCGAACCTTCAAACTCGAACTCCATACCCATGTCGTAGGTATTGATATAATCGCATGTGACAGACCAACTTTTGTTGTCCCAATAATAATTTGGCTGAAGCACGGCAAGGTCGAGACCGAACTTCTTCCAGTTCCTGAGGGCCTTGTTATGTCCCTCGTCATCACTGCTCACACTGTACGGAATCCAGTACAGTCCTTCATTCACCGAGTGGCAATAATCCGCCACCTGAGGAATCAGTTCCTCATGCTGCTTGTACTCATATCTGTAGGTACCCCTCATCGAAAGAGTCTCCGAAAGGATATAGAAACCAAGCAACTGAATATATTTATAATCCTCCTGCGCAAATCTCTCGCGGATCTCATCTATGTACCACCTGTAGGCCATGAGCCTGTGGTCCATCCTGCTGAAATCCATCTGCACTCCATCGATGCTTCCCCAGTAGACCGTATTGCGGTCCTTTCCGGAAGCACCTTTTGAATAGTTTTCAAAATATACAGGGTCCGGAAGGGTCATGACAATATATCGCGGTGCGGGCGGAGTGCCTATCTTTGCCGCATTTTCCGCTATGCAGTCGTCAAGAGCCTGAAGCCCCGTGGAGGAAGAACCGAACCAATAGTCCAGAAGCGCCTCCCAATGGGTCATTCTCGACGAATTCTTACCGTCATTCGCCACAGAATATGTGACGGAATAATTATCGTCCCATATCTCCAGCATCAGCATCGAATCAAAGAACCAATGCTTTCTTCCCTGCCTGTCGGTATATATCACCGTCTTCTCAAATCTTTCCTTGGTCCAGGTCCCCGGTTTTCGGGCACTGTGACCGCCGTAGCAGAGAGCCATGTCCGCAAAAGTCGGGATGCTGTTTCTGTTCCTCTCCCACCAGTAATGTCCGTTTCCGTCCATCTCCTTGTCCATCGGCTCTTCCACAATATCATTGGACGGGTCATTCGGAGTGATGATGGTGTCCCTCTGCACTTGTGAATATGTCCCGTCTGCGCCTACTCCGACAGCAAACAGGTGATACTCCGAATTTTCAATCAGATCTTCAATCTTGAAGTACCTTGAAGGCACCTCAAGACCGGATCTGAAAATCTCCTCAGCCGTCAATTCCCTTACGTCCTTTCTTTCGAGATATCTGTACATCACCTTTTCGGTGTTGATGCTCAGAATCTCAATATCTGCCTCCGTAAAGCCGACAGAATGGACTTCCAGTCTTATTACAGGCTGCGGCGTATAAGAAGGCTCGCCCTCCTTCACGCAAGAGGCGAGAAGAAGGGTAAGAGCCATAAATATTCCGAAGAATCGGGTCATCAGATTACTCTGCAATAAAACCAGCGTTCATCTTGAAGAGCGACAGACCCACATTCTGGATCATAGCAGCCATATAGACCTCTCCGTTGATTTCACGAACCACGCAGTCACCTGTAGAGTGAGTTGCAGGGCATGGTGAAAGCACTGTTGCATCCATCGCATCCTGAACAGGAGCATCAAATACCACTTCATTATTCTGAAGTACGCTCATGAATCCTGCAGGTGTTCCGGCTGTATCAGAGATTACCTTGACGCTTCCCTGATCCTGGTTCGCTCCTACTGCAACATAAGCCACATACTTGAGACCTGTCTTTGCATCACTGAAAAAGTTGTAACCATGAGTCATTCCGAGATTCAAGTCTGCGCTTGAAACAAACACAAAACCGTCTTTTAGGGTCAGATAGTGTCCATTCGCTGTCGATGTAACAAGGAATCCTGCAGGAATGTCTGAACCCGCCTTCTCCGTTCCAGGATACACATATGCCGATCCGATGCATCCGGCAGGATGTTTAACGGAAACGTCATAGTCGAATCTTCCGCGAGCATATGCAAGTCCGCTATCAGCAGCAGGCCACTCACCGATACGACCGCCTACCATAGCATAGCGAACGATATTACCGGTATTATAGTCCTTACAGTAAACCTCTCCGCTGTTCCAACTTCCGACGACGATATACTTATCTCCGAGACGACGTCCTGAATCTTCAACCATGCTGAGTACAGGAGCATTGTCAATACCGTTCAACCATACGTAGAAGTTGAGATGTGAGCCATCTCCGACAGACAGGTTACATGCAGAAAGGATATCTTTACCTCCGTTAACTGCAGGATCGGTGTTAGGTATCATTCTCACGCAAGAAAGCGTATGAGTTCCACTCGCAATTCCTTCTACGTTTACTGCCTTCACCTTGGTAGGGTCTGCAATGCTTACAGCCTTGAGGAGGGCATCTCCGCCTGCTGACTGAGGAATATAGATATATTCATCGTCCATTGTTATGTTGCGGCAGTCAGAAAGGCCGAATGTAGCCTGCCAAGGATTTGTAGATGATGTAGCATAAAGTCCCCAGAGACGGTTAAAGAGTTGTGGTGGAATAGGCTCAATACCCTTGACAACAACATATGTAACACCGTTATCGACAGCGACACCGTCAAGAGACATTCCGGTCACCTTGACTGGAGCCACATAACCGGTCCAGTTGCTCTTGATCAGACCTGTTTCAGCATCCACGAGAGCGGCAGTGTTAATGGAAACAGAGAAGAGCGCCTCGTTTGAACCGGCAGTAATGACTGGATCTGTTCCCAAAGT
This sequence comes from Bacteroidales bacterium, assembly GCA_015060205.1. GTDB lineage: Bacteria > Bacteroidota > Bacteroidia > Bacteroidales > UBA932 > Cryptobacteroides. Next base: position 24,501 of record SUYY01000021.1, on the reverse strand, counting down.
AATGAGTCCCTCCGGAGCAAGTTCATAGTCAGTTCCGTTAGTCTCATTGTATGCGGCAACGAGACCAGCATCAACGCCAAAGTTAAGAGTAAGGTCGATTGAAGGAATCGGATTGTCAATACGGACAGTCAGGTCAACAGACTCCTTTACAGGCTCTGTCTCCCACTCATATGCCTTGCTGATCAAAGTCTGCTCGACAGTGGCTGTCGAAGTCACAAGATTGAGGATGAAAAGATGTCTTCCCTCGTTTACTTCAAGTCCTTCAGAGCGAAGTGCGACAGGAATACAATAACTCACCTCCGGCTCTGCTGCCATATACTCGGCAACCTTTGCAATATTCCATGAAACAGTCACGGGCCTGGTTACGTCTTCCTTGCCGAAAGAAATGCTTTCAGTGCTTAATGAGTAAAGATCCTGATCTGCAGGAAGTGGATAATACTTTACATCAGAAGCCTCATTCCATACCTTGAGATCGTGGTTTGAAGTCACGATGTTTACCACACCTTCGTTGAATCCTTTTCCACTCTTGATGATGTCAAGATTGTGAGAACCTCCATATATAGGAAGAGTCAGTACATTTTCATTGACCTTGTTGTTGAAACCGAATGAATCATCCGGCAAAAAGTTGTTTCTGTCATCCGCACATGACGCTACGGCAGTAATCGTCAGTGCAGAGAGCAAGATATGTTTAAAAATCTTCTTCATATTCATTCTGATTAGAATCCGTAGTTCTGTGTAAGGTTTGTCATTTCAGAAAGTTGACCAGAGTCAAACGGAAGCAGATAGTCTCTGTCTGAGAATTTTGCATGACCTGAAAGTTTGAAGTCTGTGCTTGTACGAGTCCAAGAATCGTAGAAATCTGTTGGAGTATTGTTCATCTTCAAAGTCCAGTTAAGTACATTGAAGTTCTCCTTTGCAGTCATCCAACGAGTGTTGTCGTAGAAGTGCATAGGACCCTCAAGAGCAAACTCAATCATCTTCTCATGACGGAAGCACCATTTTACAAGTTCAGGATCTGACTCTATGCCAGGATAAGCGACTTTCAGACTTACGAGACCTGCACGTTCACGAATCTTGTCGATGTACTCGACTGCAGTACCGTAATCACCTGTCTCGATGCAGCACTCTGCATAGTTGAAATACATCTCAGCAAGACGGAATGCCGGATATACATAATGGATGCCCTGGAAATCCTTTGCTTCATCCAAAGGATTGTTAGCAGGGTAAAGACGACGCCATGCAAAACCGAAAGAGTTATTCTGTGAATCCTTGTCCCAATACTGACAATAAGAACCCGAACCACGATAGAAATTACATTTCATGTCTTCAGCATCCCATTTTTCCTTGTTTGCAGGATGTGCAAGCGTCTTACCTACAGGGTCACATGGCCAGTAATATCCGTTAGGGACAAGACAAGCATAGTAACGAGGTTCGCGTCCGAGAGTTGAATTATGAGCCTCAAACTCGCCTGCCCATTCAGCCTCATACTGTGTGGTCATGCTGAATCCTTCAGCGACATAACCTGATTCCTCATCAATTATCGGCTTAGAGAAATCCTGCATACCGGAAACCTTGGTATAGCCTTTTACCGGATAACGACCTGTTTCCCACATTGCATATGCATCAACAAGTTTGAATGACGGAGTAAGAGACTGCCAGCCCTCACGGTTGATTCCACGAGGTCCTGCTGCAATCACATAACCACCTGAACGGCCCTGCCAGTCTGTGGTAAAGTTCATCCACCATCCCCAGATAGTCTCATCATTCCACTGTTCAAAGAAGATGTTCTGATAAGCCTGGAAAGCATTTTTCCATTTATCTCCTGTATCTTTCTTTGCCTGTACAAGGCTGTAAAGGTCACCTACCTCCTCAAAGAAATCCTCACAGGCCTCCTTTGCCACTACCCACTTTTGCGAATCGTATGACTGAGGGAAAAGTGTCTCTCCGCTATGATTGGTCATACCAGCATAAAGTTTGTTTCCATTATAGAGAGGAGATGCTGCATAAAGAAGCACGCGTGCCTTGAGAGCAAGAGCCGCTCCTTTAGTCGCACGACCCGCATCTGAAGCCTTAGTCATACCCACTTCCTCATACTGTTTAGGAAGATATGGAATTGCCTTGTCGAGTTCGCTTATGATGAAGTTGATATTGTCATCAAGAGTGTTTCTGTCGAGATTTCCAGCAACAACATCCATCGGAGCAGGTTTATCACCCCAAACAATGACAGGACCATATGTGCGGAAGAGGCAGAAATAGTAGAACGCACGCATGAAACGGGCTTCTGCCATGACATAGTCTCTCATTACCTGAGAATCCTCCTTGTCAAGGTGAATGTTTTCGATAACCGTAGTACAATGAGCAATAGCCTTATAGTAGTTCTCCCACATTGTATAGTTTGTAATGGTAGAAGGACCATAATTGCTACATCTAAGGTTGTAAACAGGGTTGTTATATCCTGATGCATTGATCTGGCGAGCATCTGTACGTCCAGAGAATCCTCCCTCGGTATTTGCGTCTACCGGATTCTCCTCCTTAGGAAGATAGGCGTACATGTGAGCAGCAAGTTTGCGCACCATCTTTTTCTGGCTGAACATCTCTTCAAGTGTCGCCTGATCCTGCAACTCAACATCGAAATACGAGTCACAAGACACGGCACACAATGCCAGCAGAGTGATTATTGTTATTTTTATTATCTTCATTTGTTACGGCATTTTAGAAGTTGATATTCAATCCAACACTTACATTTCTTGTGATCGGATATTTCGTACCATACGCGGTCTCCAACTCAGGATCCCAAAGTTTGAACTTAGAGAAGGTAAGAAGGTTGGTTCCCGATACATAGATACGAAGAGCAGACATTCCTGCCTTCTTTATCCATTTCTTAGGGAATGAATATCCGATCTCGGCATTCTTGAGACGGATGAAACTCATGTCGCGTGTCCAGAAGTCTGATGTAGCCTGATTATTCTGTGACATGGTGATTCCCAGTCTTGGATACATTGCATTCGGATTAGGGTTTGCCTTTGACCAATGATTATCAAGGACTTCCTTGAACACCTGACCTGTCTGTATCTGTGAGTTCGAACCTCCATAAAGGTTTGAGCCACCAATCTGACGGGTTACGTGTGCCACTCCATTGAAGAACACAGACACATCAAAGCCTTTATAACCAAGACTTGCACCGAAACCATAATTGATCTCAGGAACAACGGTGTAGCCGATAGCAACCATATCATCCTTGTTGACAGCACCGTCACCGTTTATATCCTTGTACTTGATATCACCCGGCTGAACCGATCCAAACTCAGACTGATCTGGCCAACTGTCAATATCCGCCTGATCCTTGAAAAGGCCGCACGAGATAAGACCCTTTCTCTGCTGATATGCGAATCCTGCATTGTTGAGGTACTTCTCCACCTGATCAGGCTTGTCATCATAGATAAGGCGGTTACGGTTGAATGTGAAGTTTCCTCTTGCAGATACAGACAAACCGCTTGCAAATACGTGGTTATAATCCAATGACATATCAAAACCACGGTTGAGCATCTCACCGATATTCACATAAGATGTCTTCTGAAGACCTACTGCTGAAGGGATTGATTCTCTTCTGAGGTAGATGCCGTCACGATAGTCGCGGAAGAGGTCGGCCTGAATTGTGAGATCATTGAAAAGACCCAACTCGATACCGACATTGGCCTTTGTAGCCTGCTCCCATTCTACTGACAAGTTACCCTCTTCATCTGTTGTTATACCACCTTCAGTAGTATAATTGACACCAGCAGCAGGAGTTGTTCCCCATGCAGCACCTGGAGCAGATGTGTTGATAGTAGTATTGTATGCGAAACGACGGCTACCACCGATCTGGTCATTACCTACCATACCGTAAGAAGCCTTGACCTTCAGGAGATTCACAACATTTTTGATACCATCCCACCAAGGCTCGTTGCTCAACATATAACCTACCGCAAGAGCAGGGAAGAAACCGAAACGGTGTCCTGGAGCAAAGTTCTCTGATCCGTTGTAACCCATGTTGAACTCTACGAAGTACCTGTCCTTATATGAATATGTCGCACGTGCTGCAACACCCATAGACTTATAAGGGAAGGCCGCGATGTAACTGCCAGGGTGAGTATAAGAGAGAGATCTCATGCTGTAAAGAACCATTGCACTTACACGGTGAGCATAGGCAAACTGACGCTCATAGTTTATCGAACCTTCAAAGTTGATATATCTCTGTCCCCAAGGGGTTGAATACAAATTGATGTATCCACCGGCTCCTGAAGCATCCTTGTACTGCAAATCATTTGTCACAGGATCTCGACCTACCGCTATGTAGGTTTTCGGGTCGATTCTGCGCTCCAATGTATTTGTGTTGGTTGCGTCAAATGAGAACGCAATTCGTGCAGAAAGACCTTCTGTAATAAAGTCAGAGAAATCCTGAGTCAAACTGATTGTAGACTGTGCAACATTGCTGCTGACATTTGTATATCCGGTTTCATTCAAAGAGTTATATGGGTTTGGAGTACCTACAATTTCAGCAAGTGTTCCGTCTGAATAGATGGCCGGAATAGCAATTGGTGTAAGAGTCATCGTGTTTTTAAGGATTTCATCCAATCCGGCACGCGGTGAGTTCTTTACTGTGAACTGCGTAGACAAGTTCATTCCGAGTACTGTTGACTTAGTAACATTGATGTCCACATTTGTACGGAAATTGAATCTCTGATAACTCATCTGCGCATCGTAACGGTCATTGGCTGCTGTATTGAGAATACCGTCCTCAAGATAATAGGAACCTGCCACAAAATATCGGACAGTCTTGTTACCTCCGGATACACTCACGTTAGCCTTTGTGGTCATAGCCTGATTCTTGAAGATTTCCTTTACCCAGTCTACAGAAGGATAGAGATCTCTGTCCACACGTGTCAGGTAAGCCTCTTTTGCAAACTGATAGCCACCGAGACTCTGGAAAGGATCTCCAGCATCAGCGTCTGAATACATGTTGTAGAGGAAGTCGATAAATTCACCCGTATTTGCCATCTCAGGAAGTTTTACAGGCGAAGTGACACCGGTCTCAACCTTTATGTTGATCTGTGGCTTTGACTCCTGTCCTCTGCGGGTGGTGATGATGACGATACCATTCGCACCACGCACACCATAAAGTGCTGTTGCAGAAGCATCCTTGAGGATGGAGAGAGACGCGATGTCCTCAGTATCCACCATATCCATGCTACGCTCCACGCCGTCCACGAGGATAAGAGGTTTTGATGCCTTACCATCGTCACCGAATGAACTCATACCGCGAATCCAGAAATCTGCAGAAGCACCTGGCTCACCTGTCTTCTGAACCGCAACGACACCGGCGAGTTTACCTGCGAGACTTGTAGAAAGGTTACCCTGAGACTGAGCGAGAGTCGCCATATCCACGGTACTGATGGATCCGATCACGGATGCCTTTCTCTGTGTACCGTAAGCCACCTTCACGACCTCTTCGAGTTCGTTGGCTGCAGGAACGAGTTTGATTGTAAGTTTTGTCTGGTCGCCTACTGTCACCGACTCGTCAAGATAGCCGAGGAAAGAGGCAACGAGAACGTCTGTAGGGGAAACGCTGATGTTGAAGCGACCTTCTTCGTCGGTCATCGCTCCGCGGGTTTCACCCTTTACTACAACGTAAGCACCGGGGACTCCCTGGTCTGTTTCGTCCAGGACGACACCGGATACGTTTCTGTCCTGCGCAAATGCTGACACTCCTGTCAGCGCCGCGCACACGAACATGAGGCAGCATGCGAGAAACTGTCTCAGTCCGTCAATACGTTTTGTTAGCATCATAATAAGGTTAATTAGTTATATAATTGTTTCGTAACTATACAAGAGATGACGCGCCGATAAGTACCATTCCCTGAATATCTGGGGAAACGCTGATCTGAACTCCTGCAGGAAGTCCCTTGCGCACTTCTTCTTCCATAAGGTCGAATGAGCGGGAAATCTGACCTCCGAACAGGATGTATCTCACACCGAGTTCCTTGACAAGTTCAGCGGCACCAGCGGCAAGGTGTCTGCCGGCCTGACGGAAAGCGTCGGCGGCATTTTCCTCACCTGCTCTGGCACGCATCGCAATCTCCTTGACATCTTCTCCTTCTGCGAGAACACCACCGTTTTCAGCATAGAATCTGAGGATGGCTCTTCTGGAGGCATAATCCTCGACGATGCTGTCGAGATATGGCTGGTTCCAGATGTTTCTTGCAGGAGAACCCATTTCTGACTCCTGTACCTGTCCCTGGATTGCGTGGGCGAATCCGAGTCCTGTTCCGAGCGTACACATGGCCACAACTCCTTCCTTGAGTGATGGGTCTGCCATGATTGCACCCAGAAGCGCTCCGTTGACATCATGAGCAAAAGCAAGACGGGTGTCAGGAGTGATCACGTCACCGAGAATCTCACGGAATGACTTTCCATAAACCGCTGCGAACTTATGCTTCATAAGGAAGATTCCCTCCTTATAATTGAAAGGTCCGGGGATTGCAGCGCATACAGCGTCAATAGTGAATCCTTCCTCGGCTGCACGTCTGGTCTGAGCGGAAACGGCCTCGCGGAAAGAGTTCGTTATTTCTTCCGCTGTTCCGTCAGACGACATGGGGGTACTCATGAAAGTCCCCTCGAGCGCGCCTTTGCAAGCGACGCCGAGAGATGACTTTATGAATGTTCCTCCTACGTCAAGAAGGATGATGCGATTATTTTTCATCGTTCTCAAATCCTTCACGAAGTGTTGTCTTATGTATGCAGATAGGCTCCTTGCCAAGGTTCTCCACTACATATTTGCCCATGTCGGCAGGAACGCAGACGATATCCATGAAATCCATGTCGTAGTAACGCTCAGGATTTGCTACGCTGCGCACACGTGCCTTGTCTCCGTCTACGAGGGTGAGGACGTGGAACTTCTCGTTCTTTGTGTCCTGCTCGCACACCTTCTCGAATTCAAGACGGCGGAGAGAGATGTACATCTGAGGGTTCTCACCGATGATATACTCCTTCCAACCTTCGCCTTCTGCGTCAAGACGTGGCTTCTGCACGATGTAGTCAGGGCTGTTAGGGTCGTGGATGACTGAAGTCCTTCTGTTCTGGTTCACGCACTGCTCACCGAGGTAAGTGTGGATAGGACGCTGCTTGCCGTCGAAGTCAAGACGGAGGTAGTCGTACATCTTGTATGTGTATGAACCGATTGTGAGCGATCCGATCTCGAGGATCACCTGGTTACGTCCGCTTGAGTGGATTGTTCCTGCAGGGAGCATGACCTGGAGACCTGGTACTGAAGGCTCGTAACTTACATATTTCTCGTAGTCACATGGGATCTGCTTGGTGTCGGCATCCTCGATCTCCTTGAAGAACTGAGGGATGTCTGCATCGTCACGGAAACCGATGAAGGTCTTTGCGTCGTGACCTGTCACCACCACGTAGTAACTCTCGTCCTGACGGCCGAACTCGTTGTAGTTCTCGATGTTGAACTTTCCATCAGAGTGGCACTGGATGGACATGTTACCTGTAGAGTGGTATGAGTCGTCCCAGTTGAAGCGGATAGGGAAATATCCCTGATACTTGTTGACGCACTTTTCACCCATGAGGTTTACACCTTCCTTGTGGACGAATGAGCAGTAGTTGATGTCGAGCATCTCGTTTCCTGCCTCCACAAGCACACTCACCTCCATTGGAATGAAGTCGAACACCCATGCAGCGTTTCTCATTTCCTTAGGAAGGTTACGATGCTCCTTCATGTAGGAACCGCCCCACACTCCCTCAAGATAGCAAGGCTTTGCACGGAAAGGATACTTCACAAGTTCCGAACAGATTTCCGCAAATGACTCGAAAGGCATCATCTGGAGTTTTCCAGGTGTGTTGTCGAGGAAGAAATAGTCAGGAACATTGTTCTTCCAGAGTTCCTTTCTGAGTTGTACGGCGCACTCGAAGTCGCAGTAGTAGCAGCGACGGATGGTGCGGTTGATGATACCGGGACGGTCCTTACCTATGTTAGAGTACTCGCCGCCTCTGATGCGGAGCATGGTCTTCATAGGAGTGAGGTCGAACCAGCACTTGATGTCGTACATGTCGCGGAGTTCAGGAATCATACATCCGTAGCCTGACACTACCACAAGTTTGCCGGCAGCCTTCTTTACAGGAACTTCAGCCTTGAACTGAGAAACCTTTGACTCATCGAAAAGGCCGATATAGCCTCCGTGATAGAGTTTTCCGTAAAGAAGAGTCGGGTCGATCTTGGTGTCCCAGATAAGGAGCGGATCGATCATGTCGTCGATTTCCTTGCCTGACTTGAGGACTGCTTCTGCAGCATCAACTGCCTCGAACTCGAAACCGTTGATCACGCACTCACGTGCGAGAAGGTCAACGAAGAGGTTCCAGTTTGCAGTGGTATAACCGTCGATAGCAACGATTGCACCTTCAGTCTTGACCTTGTCCGCTATCTCAGCGACAAACTTCTTCGCAACATTCGGAGTGCCTCCTGTTACAACTGAATTGATAGTTTTTTCTGAAAGTTTCGGTCTGTTGATCGGCTTCGGATCATCAAACGGAAACGGGTTGTACATGAAACTCATTGTCTTGAATATTTGTTTATTATTAAATCCTTTGCTTGTACCTGTCCCGCTAACCACCATTGTCTGTTCTGACAATGAGTTTTAACGAAGACCCTCCCTAAATCCCTCCCCCGGGGAGGGACTCCGGTTCAGAAGAACCGGTTCGGCTGTGCCGACAGGGTTGATACTTTATTATATATTATTACACTACTTTTTTAGATTTCTCGACTCCCTTCGGTCGCTCGAAATGACAGTGGGATTACTTTATACTATAGAATTCGAATCCCATCATCTGGGCGAAGTCTTCGAGTTCCTTGCGCCAGTCACCGTCGACGATCGCATAGTGCTGTGTCGCGCCGATGCGGAGAACCTGCTCCCAAAGTTCCTTCACAGGCACCTCCGGTCTGAAGATGGAGTGGCTGTATGTTGCAAGAAGATGCTTCTTGTCGCTCTGCGGAGTGTCCTTTTCCGAAAGGCTCTCTGCCATGAAGGTGATGAGTTTGTATCTGCCGTCCTCCTCATAGAGACCTGCAACGGTCTTCATGCCAGGGCTGAAACGGTTCCATGCGAATGGCGCTCCTGCATATTTCCAATGAGTCTTTGCGAAACGCACATCGCGTGAGATTATGACGTTCTGCTGCCACTGAGGGTCGTTGTGGTCGTTCGGACCGGCATGACCGCCTGCGAATGTTCCGAAGTCGTCCTCGATATGGAAAGGCTCGATGAAGTTCACGTTCTTTCCTGTCATGAGTTTAAGGACGTAGGTGATCAGACCTGCTCCTATGTCAGCCTCAGGTACAAGTACGCTCACATTCTCGTTGAACCACTGCGGATAGAATCCTGCGCGGCATCCTGCTGTCTTGAAGGTAGCCTGGTCTATATCATTATATACATAGCAGTCGATGTCGTTCTTCTCGGCGAGTTTCTTGATACCGAGTGTCGCCCTTACACAGCCGAGGAACTTGTCGTATTCGACATCGCTCATCATTTCGTACTTGCCTGTCAGTTCGTCAGCATATTCCTGAACTTCCTCGTCAGTGAGGTTTTCCAGTTCGATGCCGTAGTCGCTGTATGGAAGATAGTGAATCTCCGGACCGATCTTGGTGAAGAGGTCGTAGTTGTCGATATAGGTACTCCACATGGCCTCGTTCATATTGGCCATCAGACCTACTGTCGAGTTGCGGAGAATTGCCCTTGTCTTCGCGGCGTTCGCATAGACCTTGAGTTGCTCTGTCACCTGCTCACGGGTACCCATGACGGTCTTGACATTCTTGCGGGGAACTCTCTTGATGCTTCCAGAGCCTTCGAGCGAACCTACAAGTGTACCGGCGCAGAGATAATCGATGAAGTCATCCTCGTCGAGGGTGGTCTCGAAAGTCATCTTTGGCTTGGCTACATTGCAGAATATGATAGGAATTTCAGGACAGTCGCGGAGGAATCTGATCCATGCGAAATCCTCGCTCCATGAAAGGAACTCTGCATAAATGAAATCCACCTTCTCATTGTAGAAAAGGTCCATTGCCTTCTGGGCGTCCTCCCTGTCATAGGTAATGCCGGGATACACCAGATCAAGGAAGCCCATGGTGTCCATGATTTCCTTGACCGCTTTTTCTTTTCTTTCACCGTAGGTTCCTCTCTGAGGACCATACAGATTCTTGAATCTTGGAGATGCGATAAGCAGCACTCCTGCTTTCGGCTTTCTCGCCTTTAATTCAACTTTCATTTCTATTTGTTTATTTTATCGTAATCCTTCTGATAATGTGTCCTGCTGACAATAAGCATCAGGATTCCACATACGATCCATACTACTCCGAGCACAGGGAAAGTCGCCGAAAGGCTTCCCATGCTTTCCTTCATCGCTCCAAGAATCACCGGAGCCAGAGCACCTACCGCGAAACCGGTTGTGATGAGGGCGCTTGAGCAGGAAGCGTGAAGTCTGGATGGTGTCACATCATATAATACTGTATATATGTTTGCGTCGAAGAACGCTCTGAAGAAGCCCCAGCCAGCAAAGCAGAAGTAGATGAGCCAGAGGGCCATGTCTCCGCTGACAAAGAAGAGGAATGCTGCGCCGAGGATGAGACCCACGCCCTGGATTACCATGCGCACCTTGCGGTCACGGATGGCGATCTTGTCAGACAACGTTCCCGCGAGAAGCACTCCGAGGAATGCAGCGAGGTATGTCCAGAACATCGAGTTGAAACCTGCGGCTGCCTGAGTCTGGCCGAATTCCTCCTGAAGGAATGCAGGCACCCATGTCATATATCCGGTGATGACGAAGATGAAGCCGCTGAAGCCGATTGTAAGGACAAGGGCGGTCGGTGTGGTGAACACGGTCTTGAAGCCGTCGAATATACCGGGCTTGTCATCCTGAGGAGCGACAGTCTCTTTGTCATCCTGAGGAGCGGCAGCGACGTGAGGATCCTTCTTGTCCTTCAGTCTTATCGCCATCACAATACCCCACACAACACCCGCAGCACCGAAGATTATGAACGAATACTCCCAACCGAGTTTGTCAGCGATATATCCGGCAAGCCATCCAGCCAGAATCACACCCACATAATAAGATGTCTGATGGATGGACATTGCGCGCGCACGTGTATCTGTATGATATTGTCCCAGGAGCGAATAGTTCGCAGGGCCGAAGAACGCCTCTCCACCACCTGTAGCCACACTTCGGAGAAGAATCAGCATCACGACTCCTGTAGCAAGACCGGTAAACATTGTAGCGACACTCCAGAAAAGGATAGCGATCGTTGTCACCCACTTGCGGCTGAGACGGTCTCCTGCAAGGCCACCGAGAGGAACCATGAAAGCATAACAAAGATTGAATATGGTCGCGATCATTCCGACTTCAGTGTCTCCGATTCCCAAAGAATCACGGATTGCAGGAAGCACGGTATTGAACACCTGGCGATCTGCCTGGTTAAGAAGGTATGCCATCCAGAGGAGGGCGAGAACTTCCCATTTGTAATGCTTATGTGTACCTTTCATTTCGTTGAAAATGTGAATTTTAAATTATGTGTGGTGTAGTGTGGTGCAAAAGTACGCATTTTCTTGCAAATACCAAGACTTTTTTTGTATTTTTGCGCCGCCATTTACAAAAACGGGCATATTATTATTCAAATTGAGCAAAAATGCATCAAAACAAAGACCTGGTATTTCAAATTTTTTATAAACCTCCGACTGTCGAGGTGATCGACATAGTGATGGACTCACCTGTCTTGAGCGCATCTACAGAACAATTTAATTCACAACAGGACTATGATGGAGAATGGGCTTAAGACTTTAGCGTGCCTGCTGGCAGTTGCGGGCACAATATCCTGCATACAGGAAGAAACCGACCGCAAATACAGCGGCGAGGCGGTAGAGGTGGTATTTACCGCCCATGTAGACGATTCTGCTGACGAACCTACATCAAAGACCACGCTCCACACAGACGGCAAGGGCGTACATTGGAGCGACGAGGACCGTATTATGGTGTTCTCGGGTACAACAAATGGCGTCACTTCACATGCCACAGCGGTACAGGACAACCGTGCCTTGGCAGACTTCATGGTGATGACACCTCTGTCGGATACTTATCATGCTGTCTATCCGCCATATGAAGGAGCAACCATGTCAACGGATATGGGCTATATAACCACCGTCCTTCCGACCGTACAGACTCCGGTGGAAGGGTCGTTTGCGGACGGAGTCAATCTCGCCGTTGCAAAATCCGAGGGTGCCAGACTGTTTTTCAAGAATGTAGGAGCAATCCTCGCCATCAAGAACCCGTCAAATAATGTGGGTTCCATCAAACTTGTAAGCAAGGACACAAAGATGATGATGTCCGGAGAGGCTACCATAGACTATAACGACGGAGAGCCTGAAGTTGTATCTTCGCCCAATGGAAAGAACTACGTGGAATTCAACTCCGGTCTTCCAAACACCGGCGGCAAGACTTTCAACTTTGTTGTATATCCGGGAACATATTCCGGCTTTGACATAATTCTGACCAGTGCATGGTCGCCTTATCTGAAGAGCGTGTACAGTTCCAGCAAAAAACTTGAACTCAAAAGGAACGACAACTACCTTCTGTTTAAACTTCCATCCAACATATCATTCAGTTGGAACTCAATCGCCGAACCTACAAGTGTGAGCGCTTCGGCAGGAAACTGGATGAACGCAAATGTCTCATGGACATGGGATTACACCATACCTTCAGGGCAGACAGACCCTCGCGCAGGATACCGGATACATGTTAGAAAATCCGGCAACACTGAGGTTCTGAAGACCATTGACGTAAACGACATATCAGCGACCTCGTATACTGTCGACGGACTCGAAATCGATAAATATTACGACTTTGGTGTCCAGACCCTCAAGACAGGCACCAGCCAAAAGCCTTCTGAAATAGTCTGGGCAGAAAATGTCTGGATAAATGGAGACCGCTGTATTCCACCGACACCGGTATCAATCGAGCAGATAAGCGAAACACAGGTGACCGTAACATGGAGGAACAATACCGGATCCGCACAGCAGCAGATGTTCTGGAAAAAGGAAGTTGGAGGCACAGTGAACACCGCTATTCTGGATGCAAACGCGACCTCATACACCACAACCATTATTGCAGGACACACATATGAGTTCGGAATACAGGCAAAGAAGAATGTGAAGAAAGACCAATATACGATTGAAGACTCGGTAAACGATTCAGAGATTGTCTATTTCGATCCTTTCGTCGCAATGACATGGGAAGACCTTCTGGACTTTGATGCCGGTGCTAACGAATGTCTCACACCGGAACAGGTGTCCGTATCACTCAACGGACAGCAGGCAACCGTCACCTGGCAGTGCTATTCAAGCGTTGCCACCGGTTATAATGTATATATACGCGAGAGCGATGAAAAGTGGAGCAAGGACTTCTGCGCAGTGAAGGGAGTAAACGACCGTTCGCACACCTTCCTCAAGCAACTCGAATACGGCAAGACATATTACCTCGGAGTACAGGCTGTCAACAGTGCATCAATGTCAAGGAATTCCGATATCGTAGCAAAGGAAGTACTTATCATCGAGCCTACCACCGAACTATTCGACTGGGAAAAGAACCGTACAGCAATTCCTTCGTGGTCAGATATGACCCTCTGCTATGGAGGAAACCCTTGGAGGGTTCCGACTTACTGGGACGAGAACAGGTTTGCTTCTCATGCTTTGTACAGAGACAAGGCGGGCACATTGCACTATCTCTTTGATGCTTTCCTCGCTCTGGATTTCGAAATAAGGGACTACACATTGAACTATGACGACTCCGGAAGACACTCGGGACGCAAACAGGAGTGGTCCGAACTGATAAGTTACTGGTTTGATGAAAACAACGGTTTTCAGGCATTGGACGACTGCATCGCAGAGGCTGCAAAGGAAATCGGCGCACCTAAGACAAAGAGATATGTGGTATTCGTCCTTCCGGATCCTATATACTGCGACGTATTCACAAACAAATCATCTTCAAAGACATATTGGGGAAAATATGAAGACGGAAGCACCGCCAATTTCTCCACAGCATCAGGTCGTATCAGGGCATACAAATGGATGATTGACCAGGTGCGTGCACAGTTCGCAGCGAAGAAATATCAGTATATAGAACTTGCTGGCTTCTATATCCTTCAGGAGACCCTATCAAACTATAATAATCAATACAAGGAGTGGTCTACTGTTCTTCCGAAAGTAGCGACTTACTGTCATGGCTACAAGGAAGGCTTCTACTGGATACCTTATGGATACCAGTCCAGTGACCAGAGACACAACGACGCCCTTATCGGCTGGAAGGATTTCGGTTTTGACCTCGCCATCCTGCAGCCGGGAGAATATTGGGACTACAGCGATTCCCGTTCATGGTCTACAACATGCGATGGCTATATCAACAAGTACGGAATGGGTATGGAAATCGAATTCGAAGGAAGCCACGGAGAAAACCAGAGTCAAGGCGGATCATCAATTCTCTATTATAGAACGGACGGTACGGTCAATGCAAAAGGCAAAAGGAACAAAGACAACCTTAAAGCATATCTGGATGCCGCTGTTACTTATGGAATATACGGCAAGAAACCAATCGTCCTATATTCCGGTTCTGATGCTATGCATGAACTTGCAACCTCAAAAGCGGCTGCGGACATTGAAATGTACCATGAACTTTGCCAGTTCATAATCAACTCCCCTCTCAAGAAATAAAAAGAACACCATATGAAAAGAATCATATTCATCCTCGCACTCGCCGCTTCCATAGCATGTTCGGAAAAATCTTCCGGAGAAAGCAGCGTACTGGCAGATGCCACAGAACTCAAGGTCGAGCAGACCGACCTTACAACCGTCAGACTCACCTGGACCGACAACGCCAAGGGTGAGAAGGGCTACAGGATATATCTCCGTGGAGAGAACGATCCGTACCATGTGTCACCGATCGAGACCGTGGATGCAGACGTTACGGAATATATATTCACAGACCTCGCTTCAGGAGCATCATATGACTTCGGAGTCCAGGCAATCTCGGACGAGATCACGCTTCACGCCAAGATCGTCTATCTGAATGACTACAAGGTTCTCGACCGCGAAGGCATGGGAAATCTCGAGGGTGGCCGGAAGGTTGCCGCTCCATCTGATGTCGAGGCGGTGCAGTCTTCAAACACCTCGGTCACTCTGACATGGAAAGATAATTCCACTGATGAAAAGGGCTTCAACATCTATATGAAAGATGCTTCCGCAGAGACCTTCGGCGAACCTGCCGCTTCTGTGAACGCAGATGTCACCACTCATGAGGTTACAGGCCTTGCTACTGGTTCTTCTTACGTATTCGCAGTACAGGCTGCCGGTGAAAGCCTTGTAAACGATTCAAAGGTTACAGCATCTTCTGTCATCACGCTCATTGACATGTCAAAGGTGCCGGTGGTCACAGAAGTAAAGACCTCATATGCCTATATCGCCGTTTCATACAAGGTGGAGAAGGTTTCCGGAAGCAATCCTGAGCATGGAATATGCTTCAGCGAAAGCGGTGCCCCGACAGTGAAAGACATAAAAGTTCTCGGACCCGCCATCAGCGCAAAGACGGAAATCCTTCAGGTTGTTCCGAACGCATATCTTGAGGATGGCAAGGAATACCAGATGAGTGCATTCATCAAGGACGGTGATACATATCTCTATAGCAATCCACAGCCTGTAAAACTTGACGCCCAGCCTGAAGAAGTCAATCTCACCTGGGAAAAACAGGCATATAAAGAACTCGCGGACGGCATAGAGATATACAAGACCACATCGCAACTTAACGGACGAAACTTCAATGCGTGGTATGCAATCGCCGATCCTGCAAAAGTGGATTTCAAGGTGTTTTACCCTGAAGCGGTTGGCTCAAAGAAGACAATCAAGGCTCAGGCAGAGGCGGCAGAAGGATGTCAGGTGCTTATCAACGGTGCAATCTTCGGAAACTACAACATCGGCGTCATCATGACAGAAGGAAAGATGACTCAGCAGTGGCATGGCGAAATCGAAGGATGCTATTGGGCAACAGACAATCAACTGTATCAGGTAACCCGTGCGATTATCGGAGTGGATAAGAACGGCAAGGCCGGAGCATACTGGGTAGGCGTCCCTCAACAGGGTACATTCTACTATTACAACAGACCACAGACCAACGTGGTAGGACAGGCAAAATACGGAAAGGTGACTTCAACATCGCCAGTAGAGGCAAGTTCATGGGAACCATATTATGCCCTGAGTTGCGGACCTATGGTGCTCTACGATGGAAAGGTAGCAGCAGACAACTCATATGTTGATGGCAAGCATTTCTACACCAACTACGAATGTTGGAATGAATCCAATGTATATTCATATAAACCCGACAGAACCGCTGTGGGTGTGACTTCTGACGGCAAGATAGTTCTCTTCGTCTGCGACGGACGAATCGCGGCAAGCGACGGTGCATATATGAAGGAACTCGGCCCTATAATGAAGAGCATCGGATGCGTACACGCGATGAACCTTGACGGCGGCGGATCGACAGGCATGTGGGTGAAAGGAAGCGGAATGATAAACGCCCTTGAGAACGAATCTTCTTGGCGTGCTGTAAAATCCACCCTCGGATTCTTCAAGAAATAACCTATGACCAGAAAACTGTCATATATATTTTCGGTTATTCTCCTTCTTACCGCTTGTGGAAAGAAGGAGGAGCCGGTTTATGTAGGCAAGCCCGTAATCACCATTTCCGTCGATAGTTTCCATGGAGACGGAGTGGTGCTCGCCATCAGAAAGATCAATGCCGAGAAGATATATGCCATGGCTCTTGAAACGGGCAGTGAGGCACCTTCGGCAGATGTGATTATAAAGAACGGATACGAGGGGAGTGACAACAAGGTCTTTGTGGGCGGACTTTCCCCGAAGAAGGAATATACGGCATATGCAGTAGGCGTCAAAGGAAACACGTATAGCAGCGTTGAGAGCGTAAGTTTCGAGACTCCGCATCTGTATTCCTGGGAAGCCTCCCGCACTGAAATTCCTTTCTTTGCAGATATGGACCTGCTTCCGGGAGGAGTGACCAACAAGACTCCCGACAGATGGGATGAGGACCGTCTCAAACCACATGTCACATTCACAGATGAAAACGGTAAGGAAAAATGGCTGCACGAGGCATTTCTGTTCATTGGCGGCGTGGATGATAACGCAGGCACAATACTCTGTATTCCGGATGGAAGGGAAAAATCGGCAAATCAGGACTCATGGAAAGGCTTTGCTGACTATTGGCTTGCAGACGGTGCTGTAGTGGATGTGCTTGACCAGACCATCGCCAATGCCGTCTCCCGTATAGGAAAGCCTTCGTTCAGGCATAAGGTGGTGATGACCATGCCCGACCCTATCATGCTGGAATATTTCTACAACAAATCATCCTCAACCACATATTGGGGATCGGTATATGGCCGTCGTCTGGACTTCAACAACACTGAGGATCAGGTGCTTGCCTATAGATGGTATATAGACTACGTTCGCGAGCGCTGGGCAGAGAAGACTCCGGAACATCTGGAACTTGCAGGTTTTTATATACTCTCCGAGATTCTTGTGGCAAAGCCGAGCGGGTGGAACTACAAATACAAGAGATGGGACAAGATCCTGCCTTCCGTTTCAAGTTATCTGCATACCATGAAATACGGTCTGTATTGGATACCTTATTATCAGGCAGACGGTTATGATGTCACTTCTACTCTCGGAATCGACTACACATGGCTTCAGCCGAACAAATATTGGGATTATCCGGAAAAGAAGCAGAAGAAGAACTGGTCTTGGGTATTCAACACGATGAGCACCTACAGCCATGGTATGGAAATCGAGTTTGAAGGCTCCCATGGTGAGGCCGGATGGAGTCAGTGGGAAGAAGGCGTGCCACGCACAAGTTCTTCAATCCTGGAGACAGTCAGGACATCATATGACGCCCAGGGTACCAGTAAAGGCAAACCTAACCCTCAGGCAGCACGCAACAAGGCTCTTCTGCGCGAGTATATGGACGAAATGAAGAGGTCGGGACATTACGGAACAGCGCGGATTGCGACATATTCCGGAACCAACGGAATGTGGGAACTTGCCACATCCCCGGATGCCCCGGACCGCGAAATGTACCTGGAATATTGTAAATTCATCGTTGAAAATCCTTTAAGAAAATAACACCCCCTGTCATGGTGGGGAACGTGATATCTTAAAATACATATTCACTGTCATGGTGAGGCCCTGAAAGGACCGTGACCATCTGCAAACAAATAAAATACATATATATGAAAAAAATCATCACCCTGACTGCAGCCCTCGTTTTAATTTTCGGCTGCAACTGCCCGCAGAACACCTGTGAGGTGCCTCAGACCGATCTTCCTGGATACGTTCTCAACGATGACCTCACAGAAGTGAAGGTGGGAGAGGACGGAAGTCTGCTGGTGCTCCGTAACAAGGAAACCGGACACAACTACGCAAGTGGAGCCGGTCTCTGGAGAATGTTCTACAACACTCTCGACGAGAAGGAAATGCAGATTGACGGCACAGAAAACACTCCTGCCGTGTCTCAGGACGGCAATGTAATAACTATCGCCTACAAGGACCTTGTTCACCGCGGGAAGGCCCTGAAAATGGACCTCACCCTCACAGTTGCACTTGAGGACGGTGCTGTGCGCTTCGGTTCCACTGTGACCAACAACGAGCCTCACACCATCGTACGTGAACTGCAATATCCTCTCGTTGGTGACATGAGACTTCCGGAAGGACATAAACTCCTTACTACCCACACCGGCGGACAGATCCACGACGATGCCATTGACCTTATCGTCAACGTGAATCCCAAGACCCTCTACATGAAGCCTGACCAGTATTTCCGTCAGTACGACCTCCAGTATCCTCGTCATGCAGCATCAAACTGCTATGCGTTTGTTGGCGAGAGTGACGGTCTTTACTTCGGAAGCCACGACCAGAGCCTTCAGCAGACATGGCACGGACTCCGCGCCTATCCTTCTGCACCGAATCAGTTCGACCGTCTCGAGGCTGGATTCTACCGCTACCCTAATGCAATGTGCGGAGATTCATGGAGCAACAATACAAGCATCCTGAAGCCTTATATGGGTGCCTGGACCGAGACCTCACATATCTACCGTGAGTGGATGAACACATGGTGGGATAAGCAGGATGTTCCTCAGTGGGTGAAGGAAATGACCGGATGGCAGCGTATCATATTCAAGCATCAGTACGGAGAGTATCTGCGCAAGTACACAGACCTTCCGGGACGCATCAATGACTGCGGCAAGAGTGTCGGCTGTAACACAGTCCTCGCATTCGGCTGGTGGAGCGACGGTATGGACAACGGATATCCAAATTACTATATAGACGAGACCCAGGGCGGTGAAGAGGCTTGGAAAAAGGCTATCGCTGACTATCGCGCCAAAGATAACCGTCTGGTGCTTTACTACAACGGACGCCTTGTGGACCGTGAAAGTGACTGGTATATGCACGGAAACGGAAAGAAGGCTGTAAACAGAGACAACACAGGGGCAGAATTTGCCGAGCACTACAAGTTTACCGGAGAGGGAACAGCACTCGGATACTATGACACACGTACATTCTCCATTGCCGACATGTCAAACCGCGAATGGCGCAACATGCTCCTTCAGTGGGCAGACAGGGCAATGGCATATGGAGCAGATGCCGTATTCTATGACCAGTTGGGAGTTGCAGAAGAATTCCCTAACTGGGACTGTAGCGGCGAGTTCCCTGTACAGGACATCTACACCGGACGCTACAAGGCTGATGCACTCAAGGAAATCCGCGACCACATCAAGGCAATCAACCCGGAATTCTGTCTTGGAACAGAGTGGCTCAGCGACTGTACCTCACAGTTCTGTGACTTCGTACATATCGTAGAATTCACTGCAGAACCATACAGTTTCCCTGAGTGGTTCAAATATACATTCCCTGAGGCAATCTGGTCCGACCGCTGTCTGCGTGACGACACTGACGTTGAGCGCAGGGCAAACAACACCCTTCTGAAGGGTCTGGTAAACGATATCGAGATATTCCGCTGCCGCGGACTCATCGACGAGACTCCACACTATCAGGGCTATCTTGCACAGATAAACGCAATCCGCCACAAATATCCTGAACTCCTTCTCGGTGCAGGACGTTTCGTTCATATGGACGGATTCACATGCTCTTCAGAGGATATCATCGCACGAGGATACACCAACGGTGACAGACTTGCAATCGTGGCTACAACACTTTGCGAGGACGGTGCTTCAGGCAAGATTTCCGTTCCGGGCTACAAGTTCGTTGAAAGCAGTTCTATCGGCGAGGTCAAGTTCAATGCCGGCAGACTGAAACTGGGTCAGAACGGCATCACGGTACTTATATACGAAAAATAACGTCCGGGCTTTAGATTTACAACTCCCTGACAACCAATCATATAAACAAATAAAGGTGCGTCAAATGGCGCACCTTTATTTGTATTATTAATTAATTATCAATGACTTAGCGTTTTGAGTAATGTGTCATCCCGCGGATCAGAATGAGGCTCTTCTGGTCATAGAGAAATTGCAATGAACCTTTGAGATGTTTCTGTTGCGGATAAACTCTGCAACCTGTTTTCCCATCTGCTTGAAATCTGCAGACACGGTGGTAAGTCCGTTCATCACCACTTCACAAAGATCAAATTCGTTATATGAGATGATGAACACATCCTTGCCAACCTCCAGTTTCTTTGCTTTGATATTTCGTGCCAGTGCAGCAAGTCCTGAATCGAGTTGCGAACTCAAAATCAGGAACGCATCATTAGGATTTATATCTTCCGGTGCAGATTCCATGAACTGGAAAGGAATACCGTTCTCCGTGCAGAATCGCTCTACTCCACTGGAAATAATGGAGCCATACAGACTGGACGAAAGAGTTATCACTTTCAGGATGGAAACCCTCTTCATCCTGTCTCGTCCCTGCATCAGACCGTCATAAATGTCGTTTTCAAAATCCTGATAGACCGCGCTGTAATTTCCAGGGAGTTCCTTGAGCCAGTGGTCCACCATTATCAACTTCCTGTTAGGTATACGTGAAAGCAGTTTTATGGCAGCAGCCTGTGATTTCTCGTCAAGCGGGAAATGCGGGCTGATCACATAATAGTCAAATCTGTCAAGATAGGTATCAAGGTAGTATGTGAATAGTTCCAGATTCTGATTATGAGTCAGAATCATTATTTCCGCATCATCGCCCAGATTCTCCACAAGGGATGTATAAAGCACCTCCTTGTATACGCTCAACTTGTCGAAAAGCACAAGAATACGCGGTTTGGAGATAGTGGTCCTGTCCGCAACATAAAATCCTTTTCCCTGACGAGGAATGAGAAGGTCCTTGTCACGGAGTATTCCATATGCCTTTTTTACGGTTTCCTTGGATATATTGAATTTTGCAGCAAACTCGTTCATTGACGGAATCTGCTCGCCCGGCTCCAGTTTTCCGGAGCGGATTGCCTCTTCGAACTGACTTACGAGTTGTTTATAGATAGGCGTCTTTTCTTCTGTCGCCAATATGATTTCCAGACTCATCTTGTTAAAGTTTAAATGTTGGATCATCAAAACGAAGTCTTCCTGTCTGTGCCTTCAAAGACTCGTTATAAAGGTCGAAAGTATTGTAACCCATTGACCTGAATATGGTTATAAGCGTAAGGCAACGTTCCCTGAAATGGAAGAACTCACGGTTTTCCTGAGGTGTCCAGCCTATTTCAGCAATCGCGAATGCACGTGGATACAGCATATATTCTGCATGGGCGGCATATGGTATGAGTTCACACCAGAGATTGCCCTGAAGACCGAGTATATGGTGATGATATTCCGGTGCAATTCCTTCGAGAGGGTCATATTTATATACATGTCTGAGCGACTGCATATGACCGACAGCCTTAGGTTCTTTCCTTATCAGATCCTGATAATAATCCAGATATACATACGTGTTAGGGGACATTATCACATCGTGACCCTCGGCAGATGCCTTTATTCCTCCCGGAGTTCCTCTCCATGACATGACCACAGCCTGCTCTGGAAGTCCAGTCTCCACGATTTCATCCCAGCCGATAAGGGTCTTGCCTCTTTCACGGAGGAATTTCTCGATATGGCGCACAAGATAGCCCTGAAGTTCGTTCTTATGCTTCATTCCCTCTTCCTGCATTCTCTTGCGGCAGTTAACACACTCTTCCCAATCCTTCTTCACAGCCTCGTCTCCTCCGATATGTATATACTCGTAAGGAAAAAGTTCCATAACCTCTTCAAGCACAGTCTCGAGGAACTTGAAGGTTCCGTCGTTTCCGACGCAAAGGTCCCAGGAAAAAGGCCTTGGTTTACCGTCCTCTCCTACACATGCAATCTCAGGATACGCCCTGTTCACCTCCATACTGTGGCCCGGCATCTCGATTTCAGGGATAATGTCTATGTGACGTTCATTAGCATATGCAACGATCTCACGTATGTCGTCCTTTGTATAGAATCCGCCATATGCCTTAGGGTCCTGGGCATTGGTAAACGGATATCCGAGTCCTTCCCATTCATGATATGTCTCACCTATCCTCCATGCAACATGGTCCGTCAGATTCGGATAAGCGTCTATCTGGAGTCTCCAGCCTGCTGCATCGGTAAGGTGCAGATGCATCACATTCATTTTCAAGAGTGCGAGCGCGTCAATCTGTTTCTTGACGAAGTCCTTGCCCTTGAAACTGCGTGATTCATCGAGCATGATGCCTCTATGCTGAAAACGCGGATAATCGAAAACCGTACAGTATTGCACTGCAGGATCAATCAGACGCATCATCTCCACTGACTGTTTTCCCCTGAAGGCACCCTCCTGAGTCATTGCATAAATCTTCACACCCTTTTTGCCGATGATAAGTTCATATGCCTCATCCTGCGCATAATCAGGAAGATCCTTCACCTTAGAAGCAAAGGCCTGGCTTCCAAGATAAACCTTGATATCAGAACCATCCGGCTTCAATGTATATACTCCATCCGAAACTGAAAATTCCACAGGTTCCGGTATAAGTTTCGAGGGTCCCGAATAAGCAAAAACCGATGTCGCCGACACTACTGCGGTAACAAAAGAAAGTAAAATCGTACGAATCATATCTATTGCAGTCGTTAATTCAAAGAGAACACAAAGATAGGTAAAAAACACCACACCACAGCACAGTTGCGAAAAGAATTTTGGATTTTTTCAGTATAAAAAGAGGGCGACAGCGAGGTCGCAAGCGAAAAGCAAACTGTCCTGTGGACTTTTGCAGCAAAGCAGCGTGCGGTAGCAGGAACGGACGATAGCGACGTGGCAATCTCAATCTGAGAAAAAGCACAAGCCTGAGAACCAGTATCAGTTCTCAGGCTTGCTTTATTATTGAATGTACAGTGTCGGTGCTGTGATTACAGGCTCTCAATCGTCTCAACAGACAGACCCGTAGCCTGCGAGATGATATCCACCCCGACGCCCAGTTCCTTGAGTCTTCTGGCATCTTCCTGTTTCGCTTCCTCTCTGCCTTCTGCTCGTCCTTCATCACGTCCCAGATTTCTGGCACTTCTAAGTTCGCTGTTAAGCCTTCTCTCGTCGTACATTTCCTGTTCGTAATTTATAAGTTTGTCCTCCGTGAACCCCGCAATCTCGCATGCCTTGAAGATACGGGTATATACCTCGTGCTGAAGCCATGCCGGCTGATCCATCATCCTGCCGATATTCTTCAGCAGGTACAGCATCCTGTCCCGCTCGCTCACACAATCCTCCAACGGCTTGACGAAGTTTGCCAACTCCGCAAATATAATAACAATTGTCTCGCCAAGCAAATCATGGCTCTCCTTTTCACGGAAGGTATATTCGGAAATATAACAGTCCCGGTACTGTCATGGTGAGGTCCTGAAAGGACCGTGACCATCTGCAAACTCATCACCCATCAGGTCTCGTCATCCCGGATGAGATTGCCACGG
Organism: Bacteroidales bacterium; assembly: GCA_015060205.1. Lineage (GTDB taxonomy): Bacteria > Bacteroidota > Bacteroidia > Bacteroidales > UBA932 > Cryptobacteroides. The sequence goes on along the minus strand of SUYY01000021.1, from coordinate 431 downwards.
CTTCAATGAAGCCTCGCAATGACAGTGGAAAGCCTATTGTTCATAAAGACATGAGGAGTCGTAGACATCTCGCGTAGTTGTATGCTTCTGTCACGACGCAAGACTTTCATGATAAACTCGTGCGTCGTGACGGAAATCGGAGCCGTTTCCCGGAATCCGTGCCACGACGCAAGAGTATAAGCCAAAACTCCTGCGTCGTGACACATACAGTTCCACCTGCTACGCTTTTTCCGCGAAACCGTCCCAGGTACCCATCAATTTCAAGGTACCTGCAACGCTTTCATGGTAAAATCGTTACAGGTAATACTAGAGCAAGGAGTGCATCATCTGTTCGATACAGTTGCGCTTCTGTTCGAGACCGGGATGAACATATAGATTCAGGGTCGTACTGATGTTGGAATGGCCAAGAAGTACGCTCACTGTCTTGCAGT
>SUYY01000083.1 GCA_015060205.1 Bacteroidales bacterium | reverse complement strand
TTCGTTGAATTTGTCGAACACTCTGTCGATGTCCTTGTACAGTGCAGCCCAGTTGAGCCATACGTGAATATCTACTCCGCGGCTCCTTGCATAGCGGCACACGGCAGGGAAGTCGAGACGTGGATCATGTCTTGTCAAGTCTGCATCAGGGCCTGCCTGTCCGAATCCGGGACCGTTGTCATAATACCAAGGCATGTCGGCATATCCATATACTGAGTGGTATTCCAATCCATGATCTGCTGCAAAGTCGATGTAATGCTTGTTTGTCAGGAAGTTGTTTCCAGCCTGAAACGGGGTATCGTCCGGCATTACGGTGTCGTTCCACCAAGGGAACGTGGTCTTTCCCGGTTTGAGCCAACTTGTATCCTCTATCTTGCAAGGCTCGCAGAGGCTTGTGAGTACTGTGCTCTCCATAAGCGTGGCTACATGGTCTCCGAGCATGAATACCCTCCAAGGAGTCTGGCCTTCGCCTTTGAGTAGCACGCTGAATTGCGGCACATCAAGTCTTGGCGAGAGTCTGCTTGTCAGTCTGCCGTTCTTTTTTGTAAGGTACATGCCTGCATAGTTGATTATGCTTGCCTCCGTGACCGCCATCTGTGTTCCGTCGGCGAACTCGAAATGGGTAGGCATGTCTATGAGTCTGTTTTCATCAAGGTCTGTTACATTCTTTCTTGTGTAAAGACCTTCATGAGTGTTTATGAAATGATCGAAGAACAATGCCGTAGCCATAGGGTTTCCCGTCACGTTCACGTCCATCACTTCATTCCTGATGCGGATATCCTCGTCTTCTCCGGATGCCTTGAACACAAGCCTATAGGCCGCTGCGTCGTTGAATACCCTCACATGTACCGACACGTCAAGTCCGCATCCGTTCTTGTCGATAAGCGGTATCACAGCATCCTGCCACGGACTTTTCACATGGCTTGTCTTTCCTACGGGAAGGTCATATTCCTCCACTCCGGCATTTCTCGTCACCTTGCCGAAACGGACATTCTCTCCTATAAGTCCCTTGTCTGTGTCCAGAGCCACTGAAGAGTATGAAACAACCTCATTCTTTCCGTATTTTACTTTGTATTTCAGTTCTCCCCTGACGCTTGCAAAGGTCATGGAAATGCTTTTGTCTGGAGACTCTACTGTAACTGAATTCTGTCCGTATGCCATCATCGGCAGTACAAGAGCCATCAGCAGAAGTATTCGTTTCATATTATTTGTTGTTTTTCAGTTCCACTTTCATCAGGAATACATTGTAGAGAGGATCCCATTGTGAGAGCGAAATGTAGATCTCAGGCTTGTCAAGGTTGAGCGGGTATATGAATCCTCCGTAAGGCATCGGGTATTGGGCACCGCTTGCCACAAGTTGTTCGCCACTCCATGGACCGGTCACTTCATCAGCACTTCTGAGAACGATCCTGTTCTTGATTTCGTTATAATACACTGTAATCCACTTCCGGAAGTGGTTGTGGTAGATAAGCGTAGGCTCTGCGTACATCTGGTCCTTGGTGTTGCCGAACAATGGACTTGCGTATGCCGCCTTCCCCACCTGCCAGCCCTTGTTCTCGTTCCAGTATTCCCAGTTGTCAGGATTTAGAATATCCTTCTTGTCGAAACGTGCGACATATGGCAGGCCTCTTCGTCCAATGATAGACCCCATGGAGTAGATATATCCGTCCTTCTCCCACAGTGCCATCTGAGCGAATTTGCTGTCCGAAGAAAAAAGTTCCTTATGCAGTGTCCAGTTCTGACCGTCATCCTCGGAAACGGCAAATCCGGACCAGTTGGTCTCCCAGCGAGGATTCCATGCCCTTACATTCATGTAGTGGACATAGTCCTTCCCGTCTATTCTTATGGCAGACGTGGGTATTGATGACCAGTCATCGAAGCCTGTCGTGATGTGTGCGCTGTAGATTATCTGCTTTGCTACGCCTGGCGGCTCTACTATCATTCCGTCAATCGTGATGCCGTCGCTAAGGTCAGTGTCGGTGGACCATCCCATGGCGTTTGACCTCCAGTTTGGGGTGTAGCCAGGTTTCCAGTTCCTTCCATATGTATCTCCGAAGAGGATTCCTACCTTGCCTTCTCCCATTTTCCAGAATATTCCCAGATCCGTGCCTCCGATGTCATAATCCCTTGCCGTATTGTTTGGGGAAGGGATGTTCTCGTCGGCGACAGGCTTACCCGTCATTCTTGCGACTTTTGTCACCCGGACAACAGTCAGTTCCTTCTTTTCGTCCTTACCCTGCTCCTCAGGACTGTCGATGTCGGCAGTCCTGTTGGAACAGCATGTAAGTGACATGAAGGTAAGCAATACTGCTAGTAAACCTCCAATTCTCTCCATGAAGGGAACTCAGGGAATTTTGCATGAGGCTCTGCCTGATACCAGAATGTAGTGGCAGAGATGTCTGAACACTGCTGGAGGTAACGTCCGTCATGACGCCATCCCAGATCCTGGATAGTCGCCTTGAAATCCTTCTTGAAACGGATCGGGTCAACGATGTGCCAGCGATACAGACCGAAGCGCTCCTGTGCACGGTAAGTGCCGTCCGGACGGATCACCTGACATAGACCTGCATATGGAGTAGTGAACTCGGTATATCTTCCGTGGCGGTCGAAGTTGTATGATCCGCAGAAATAGTCTTCAGTACCGGTGCCGCAGATTGTAGGGAATTTCTTGTCTCCGTCGATGAAGAACTTCATCTCTCCTTCTCCCCACCAGCCGTTGTTGCGCAGACCCCAGGCCATGTAGACGCCCACATAGTGTCCCTGACCCTTGATTCCGTCCACAACTGTGAAGTCAGAACCCTCGTTATATCTGGTGCGGCGGAACTGAGCATGGAAATATGCAGCGTCCTCAGGGACTTCGGTGAGAGTGTAGTCGATCTGGTAGTAAAGGTTCATCGAGTGTACGTCATTCACATTTGTCATTGTGATCTTGCACTTCTTTCTGAACGGCATCTGCCAGTAACTGTTGAACGCACTTCCCGGATTTACGCATATCGGAGCAGATACCACCGGAGCATATTCGTTCCATCCCTGGCAGAAGAAGTCTGCGATAGGAACTTCTACAGATGGAGTCTCCTCGTCGTCCCAATAGATGCGGATGATGCTCCAGCGCCATACTCCGGTAGGAGTCATCCAGATATGCTGAATGGCACCCGGACCCTCGATCTCGGCGATTGTCACTGTCTCGTTAGGATTGATGATGATGTAAGGGTTCACCTTCCATGACTGTCCCAGGTCACGGGCAGCCCATGAGGCGTTGTTTACGTTGCGGGTGTTAGGAAGTTCAGGAATGGCCATTCCGCCCTTACCCTTCTCGCCTGTGAAGTTTTCAGGCGAAATGGAGCGGGACTCTGCATTCGAGAGTCTCGAGAGGTTTCCGAGGTTTGTGTTCAGACCGTCAAAAGTCGGTTTCTGCGCAAGTGCAGTCAGCGACACAAGGCCGCAAAGCAAAAGTGAAGTTATTCTTTTCATTTCATTGAGGTTTTAATGTTTGTGGTTGAATTATGATGAAAACCTCAATGTTGTTTCAAATATATTGTCTGTGTTTCAGTTAAGTCTCCTCGTCAATAGTTGGGGGGGGTATGGTTAGTTATCGCCCCCTCTATCTCAATCTGGGTTATGAACCCCTCGTTTTCCTGCAACTGACTTATAAGTATATCGACCGATTTCTTTGCAATCGTTTCCGTCGGCTGCGTCATGAAGGAGATCGGCGCATTGTAGAAGTCAAATTCGCTTCCTCCGTCAAATCCCATCACAGTTATGTCTTCAGGCACGTTCAGTTTCAGTTTCTGTATATATCTCAAGCACATCACGGTGATGGAGTTGGTCGCGCACACAACAGCCTTGCTTCCCTCTGCAATGATCTTGTCTATGGCCTTGGCTCCGCTCTTTTCAAGCGCTCCTATATTCACATACTGTATCTTTATCTCATCTGAAAGGCCATAGTCCTTCATGGCGTCGCGGTATCCCTCTATGCGTCCCTTCATGTTGCTGAGTTTCATATCGTAGCATATCATGCTTATCTTCCTGTGCCCCTTGCGTATGAGTTCCTCTGTCGCGTCGTATCCGGCCTTCCTGTTGTCAAGACTCACGTAGTTCGTCCTGATGTCGGGAATATGCCTGTCGAGAAGGACCGTGGGGATGCGTCTGTCCACCAGCGACCTGATGGTGTCTTCAGAACCCTCGCAGGGCACCACTATCACTCCCTCCACTTCCTTGCACAGCATCCTCCCGAGAAGGTTCGACAACTTGTCGGAGTTCTCGTCCGAACTGGCAAAGAGTGCCATATATCCTTTTTCCTCGGCTACAGTCTCTATTTTCTTTACAATATTTGCAAAGAATGGGTTCGCGATATCCGACACAATCACTCCGATAGTCTTGCTGGTACCTTCCCTAAGGCTTTTGGCAAAACCATTAGGCTTGTAATCCATCCGTTTCGCCACTTCCCTTATCCTGTCGGCGACCTGGTCGCTCACGCGGTATTGCTTCTGTTTCCCATTCAGCACAAAAGAAACTAAAGTAGGTGAAACGCCGACCTCACGGGCAAGATCCTTTATGGATGCCCTCTTTGTCCTTTTCGCAGTCATGCTAAATAGTTTTTGCAAATATAACAATTTTTTCTCTGTTTGGCAACTTTTAGTGGAAATAAGGTGCAATTTAGGGTTGAAATATTTGGATTTTTCGATCAAATCATGTTACATTTGTACCGAATTATGATGAAAACCGCCTGAACTATCAGCCAAATTTAGTCCCTATGATGAATTAAGAAAGACGTAACACATTGAGGGGCTTTTTATTAGCCCTAAATGCTAAAACGAATTAGCAAAGTTTATTATTAACTATTCAAACCACATTATTAACATGAAAAACACGTGCGTAAAATTATTCGTCGCACTCCTGATGCTTGTTCTGCCGCTTTCAGCGTTTGCGCAGAACACTTTTAAAGTGACAGGTAAGGTTTATGATGCACAAACTCATGAGCCTGTCATCGGTGCAGGAGTCATGATGAAAGCGTCCAATATCGGTACGATCACCGATCTGGACGGTAACTACGAAATCACGGTAAATGACACAAAAGGTATCCTTGTCGTGTCTGCAATCGGTTACAAGCCAATGGAAATGCTTATCGGCAAGAAGGCTGTAATCAATTTCCCTCTTGAAGCAGATGTTGAGTCTCTTCAAGATGCGGTGGTTGTCGGTTATGGTACACAGA
>SUYY01000020.1 GCA_015060205.1 Bacteroidales bacterium | reverse complement strand
GTATATGGTCTCTGAGCCGCAAGATACACCCTGAGACTCTTGACAATATCCTTCTTGCCGAGGTTCTTGAATGTATAGCCCACCTGTACGTTCTGTATTCTGAGATACCAGGCATCCTCCACAAAGAAGTCGTTCGCCCGCTGGGTCGCAGATGAATTATATGCTGCAGCAGATGGATAAGTCGACGAAGGTCTGTCTGGTCTCCAGCAGTTTTCATAGAAATCAAGGTCGTAGTTTGCATCCGGGAACACATCACGGTTCATCCTCTTGGCATTGAGGACCTTGTTGCCGAACTGACCATAGAACGAAATGGAGAAGTCGAGATTCTTCCAGTTGAAACCGAAATCAAGACCGGCTGTTACCTTAGGTATAGGACTGCCAAGGGAAACTTCATCGTTTTCATCTATCTTTCCATCATTATTCTGGTCCTTATATCTGAAATATCCCTGACTCTTTGCAGGCTGATCCTGCTTGTCAAGACGAGCCTCTTTCTCATCCTGATAAACTCTGTCAATCTCATATCCCCAGAATGTTCCGATAGGATAGCCCTCCATTGTCCTTGTGGTGTAGTTGTTTCTTACTGATGCACCAGGAATATATTCACGACCCTTCAGTTCCACAACCTTATTTGCGATGGTAGTAAGGTTGAATCCGATATTATATGAAAAATCTTCACCTACAGTGTCTGCCCATCCGAGAGTGAGTTCAACACCCTGATTGCGTACCTTTCCGTTGTTTGCAAGAAGATCTGCAACACCACCGCCTGAGGCGATAGGCGCATAGAACACCACATTGCTTGTGGTCCTGTTGTAGTAGTCGATGTTACCTGTGAGGCGGTTTGAAAGGAAGGCAAAGTCAAATCCCGCATCAAACTCATTCACGACCTCCCATTTCAGATAATTCTGATAAACTGTCTGCGCTCCGACTCCATCCACGATAGCATCGCCGAATACACCGGATGCGCCTGTACCTGAGGCACCGACAATGGCAGTAGAGTTTGCAGGCACGCTGTCGTTACCGAGAAGTCCCCAACTTGCACGGAACTTAAGATACTCGAATGCATTCTGCTCCTGCATGAAATCTTCCTCTGTAATGACCCAACCCAGACCTACAGATGGGAAGAATCCCCATTTCTGCTGATACTTGGAACTTCCGTCAGCACGGAATGTGAGGGATGCAAGATATTTGTCAGCATAGTTGTAGGTTCCTCTTGCAAAGAAGGACAGACCATGGAAGCGATATGGACCAGGATCCTTATCGTTTACAAAACGGTCTGACGCAGAACCGTTGCCGATGTACATTCCTTCTTCCGTATCGCCAGGTACTCCGACGCCTGAACCGGTCATGCCTGAAAACTTCTCAACTCTGGTAGACTGTCCGAGCATTGCCGAGAAGGAATGAGCACCTATATTGTCGGTATAGGTCAATGTGTTGTCAACGATGTACTTGTCACGTATGCCATAGGTCTTGTTCATGGTGGAAGTAGTAAGACCCTGAGAACCGCCTACAAAGTATTCAAGTTGGTAGTTTCTGGCCTGATATGCCTGATAGTCCATATTGAACGAGGTCCTGAACTTGAGTTTGTTTTCGATGAACTTGAGTTCGGCATATGCTGAGAACACGAGATTCAGACCCTGAGACTTGCTGTCATTGTACTGGGCACGGGCATATGGGTTTCCGTATGAATTACCGAATCCATACAACTGAGGTGAATCATATTTTACAGGGTATGCGTCTGTATTGGCATCATTATAGATTCCGTACACAGGTGGATTGACAAAAGCCTGGAAATAGGCTCCGGTGTCCGGACTGACCGTATTAAAACGCGAAACGAGAGTATTTACTCCCATATCGAGCCAGTCTGTGACCTTCTGATCGAGACGCGCGCGGAAGTTGAGACGGTCATAACTGTTGTCAGATTTCATTACACCCTCCTGATTGAAATAGTTCAGACCCAGAGAGTAGTTTGTCTTTGCTGTCGCTCCTGAAATATTAAGAGCATGGCTGTGTGTCACTGCATTCCTGAGAAGCGTCCTGTACCAGTCTGTCGATGTGTTGTATGCCTTCGGATCTTTAGGCACATAACCTGCCACAGAGGCATTCGCTTCGTTGAGAAGTTCCACATACTGGTCCTTGTCAGCAAGTTTCATCACGTTCACCGGAACCTGAAGACCTACATATCCGTCATAACTGATGTCGGTATGGTCCATGACTCCCTTCTTGGTGGTGATGATGATCACACCGTTAGCCGCCCTGACACCATAGATTGCAGATGCAGAAGCGTCCTTGAGGACTGTCATCTCCTGAATATCTGCAGTTGAAACGAAATCAAGATTCTCGACAAATACTCCGTCAACGATATAAAGAGGGTTTGCATAATCTCCGATCGAACCCATACCGCGGACCTTCACGGAAGGACCTGCTCCAGGAACACCCGAATTGACCACCTGAACACCTGCGACCTTTCCTTGAAGGGCAGACATAGGACTTGCGGTAATCTGTTTTGAGAGTTCGTCACCCTTCACATTCACGATAGGTGCTGTGAGGTCTTTGGATTTCTGAGTACCGTAACCTACGACCACCACTTCCTCCATCATGAGGGCGTCAGGCTGAAGAGTTACATTCATTTGCGATTGTGGCGCCAAGGTCTGGGTAAGATAACCCATGAAGGTAAACTCGAGCAGACCGTCTTTCGGTGCAGTAATCTCGAAATTACCGTCAAGGTCAGTAAGAGTACCGATGGATGTACCCTGAACGAGTACGTAGGCGCCGGTCAAAGGCCAACCGTTCTCATCGAGAACCGTTCCCTTGACATCGACTGTCTCCTGTGCGAAAACCGCAGAAGAAAGGAGTACAGCCATGAAAGCGAATAGTAATCTTTTCATTATAAAGTGTATTAATTATTTTGTGAATCCAAGTTTCCTGAGTCCATCCTGAATCTCAGGACATGTCATGAATATATCCCAGAGCAGTCCTGAACGGTAGTTTTCGATCATGACCACCTGAGGTCCCTGGTCTATGGCAAGAAAACTTCTGACCACCTGCTGTCCCTCTGCCATGGAAGGATTATAGGCATCATAGAAGCCGTATTTTCCAAAGACCTTCGGTCCGAGTTCATAATACAGATGACGGATGACGCCAAGAGATTCTTCCGGAGTATATACTATCGAACTCACGGCGGCGGTCGGTGAGACTGTGCCGTTTTCAGCGTCTGTATCCGGATGATGTGAAGTATAGCCCACGAGAGGGTCATCTGAAGATGTGAAGCCCCACAGGTCCGCACCATAGCCTTTGTGACCCTTAGGGTTCTCTATCGCATAATTGTAATGTATGAGGGAATGTGCCTTGTTGCGCTCGAACATATTGAATCCGTCCACATCAAGAACGCGAGGATCCAGTCCGAGGAAAGAATAGTGGGTAAAGAAGAGAGGTCCTCCGAAATCCATACCCAGATCGAGCGTTACACCACAATACTCCTTGCCGTTGAAATATACTGGAGAATCCTTGTAGCAGGTCTGATATATTTCCGGATCTATCGGATGTGTAGGAGAAGATACGGCAAGTACATAAGTGATGAATGTCTCGTCAAAGCCACGGATCTTATGGTTCATCTTCCAGCCGTGATTCTTGGACCAATGCCAGTAGAGGGCTTTTTCGCCTCTGGTATACCAGTCCCACTCGACTCCTTTCCACAGCCTGTCGCAACGCTGTGCCAGAAGCCTTTCAGATGCATCCTCAGAATCAGCCAGATATTGTCTCACCGCAAGAAGGCCTTCGACAAGAAACGCGGTCTCCACGATATCACCACCGTTGTCATATTCGCTGAAACTGAAGGCTTCACCGGTGTCGCCATTATACCAATGTGCCCATGCTCCGTGAAATTTCTCGCAATCTTCAAGGAAGGTGACGGTCCTGCCGATGATGCCCAATGCACGTTCCTTGGTGATGAATCCTCTTTCGACTCCTGAAATCAGAGCCATGAGTCCGAATCCTGTACCGCCGGTAGTGACGATGTCACCATTGAGGTCATTGCTGCGTTCGCGTGCCAGCCCGGTCTGAGGATGGGCGAAATCTGTGAAATACCTGAGCGTATATTTCTGCACCATATCAAGAAGGGCAGAATCGGTCGCAGCAGGCACATCAGCCCTTACTTCAAATGCAGCGGCACTGTCCACCGGGAAGCCGGATGGACAGATTCTGTATGTATATTCTCTTGATTTGTCGGACTTCCCGATAGAAAAGTCCATGTACTCGTTATCTGAAACAGTTGCACATCTTACAAAACGCCCTGACGGTTCCGCTCTGAAGATATCGTATGTAGAACCTATATTATCGTTCCAGAAAAGATGAACATGGGCAGGACTGCCCTCTGCATGTATCGGATACGGAATCCTTACCTTACTATTAGAGTCACTATATTGCCCCCCTATTACAAGACAAGACAGTTGTCAAGACAAGAAGGACAGCGAAAAACCTGTGCATATGAATGTTATCAGTTTTATGTGTTAAATCCTGCCAAATATATGTAATATTCTTCTTTTAACCAAAAACAGGATATATAAAAAAAATGTCGACCCTATGGGTTCATAAGGTCGACATTTACAAAACCGTTTATCTCCTGGATGAGTTCCACCGAAGCGAGGGCCTTACGCCTTATTTCATCGGTGGCATCGGGAGCGGAGGCTGCTTCCCGGAAAATGTTTATGGCATCCCCAAAGCGACACTCGCGCCTTAACCGTTCAGCCATTTCCAATAATTCTATCGCATTCATATTATAGATTCCTCGATCTGCTCGGAATGACAGACCGTTATACCAATCCGGAGAATCCCATGAATGCCATAGCGAGAAGGCTGGCAGTGATCAGGGCGATAGGAATGCCTCTGAACGGCTTAGGCACGTTGTTGAGCGCAAGTTGCTCGCGAAGGCCGGCAAAAAGCACCATTGCAAGACCGAAGCCGAGTGATGTGGCGAATGCATACCAGGTAGCCTCTCCGAGATTATAATCCTTTGTAACCACTGTCAGAGCAACACCGAGAACAGCACAGTTGGTAGTGATCAGAGGAAGGAAGATACCGAGAGCCGCATACAGGGACGGGCTGATCTTCTTGAGCACGATCTCCACCATCTGCACCAGGGCAGCGATGACAAGGATGAACGATATGGTCTGAAGGAACTCGAGTCCGAAAGCAGCAAGAAGCATGTTGAGAAGATATGTGACAACTGTTGCAAGAGTTATCACGAAGCATACCGCCATCGACATGCCGGCCGCCGTGCTGAGTTTGTTGGACACACCCAGAAACGGACATACTCCAAGGAACTGGGCAAGCAGGATATTGTTGACGAATATCGCTGAAATGAATATTATTGCAAATTCTGCCATGATGTTTCCTCCTTATTTCTTTGAAGTGAGTTTCCTGAATACCACGATGAGATAGCCGAGGGCCATGAATGCTCCCGGTGCAAGGACGAATGCAAGGATACCGTCTCCTTCGATGAACTTGAATCCGAATGCGGATCCGCTTCCGAGGATTTCACGAACAAGTCCGAGAATCGTCAGGGACATGGTGAAGCCGAGTCCGATTCCAAGACCGTCAAGTGCCGAGTCCACCACGCTGTTCTTGTTGGCGAATGCCTCTGCACGTCCGAGCACGATACAGTTCACCACGATGAGTGGGATGAACAGACCGAGAGTCTCATATATATCCGGAACATAAGCCTGCATCACGAACTGAAGCAATGTCACGAAAGTGGCGATCACTACGATATAAGAAGGAATGCGCACTTTATCCGGAATATATGCGGCAATGGCAGATATCACGATATTGGAAAGTATAAGGACGAACATTGTGGCAAGTCCCATACTCATTCCGTTTATGGCCGAAGTGGTTGTGGCAAGTGTAGGACACATACCCAGAAGAAGGACGAATGTAGGATTCTCCTTGATGAGTCCTTTAGTTATAAGTTGAAATTTTCCCATGATTATTCCTCCTTTGTTTGTTCTGTGGTTGCACCTGTGCTTGCATCCAGCGGCATAGGGGTGCCGACGATTGTCCAGAACACCCTTGAAGCGGTTGCAAGGGCATTGGCATATGCACGGGATGTGATGGTTGAAGCGGTGATTGCATCCACATCTCCTCCATCTTTCTTCACTGCGAGTTTCTTTTCTGCGGGATCGAATCCCTTGAACTGGTCAGAGAATGACGCCTCCGTACATTTGGCACCAAGTCCCGGAGTCTCAGCCTGGGAGAGTACCTTGGTGTTGCAGATGACTCCATCCACATCAAAACCGACCTTGATGGCGATAGGACCTCCGAATCCCAGAGCACTTACATTGATTGCACAGCCCACTGTATTTCCCGGCTCGTCATAAGCGAGATTGTAGGTATATTCCACTCCATCCATCTCCACGGTCCTTTCTTCTTCGATGTTGACCGCTGAATCCGGGAGAACCTCCTTTATGGCAGCCTCGTTCTTCGCTGCGGCTGCAGCGGCGATAGGCTCGGCGGTAAGTGCATAGACACCGGCAAGAAGTGCCGAACACACAAGGCATATTGCGAACAGACAGATGGTCATGTTCTTGAATGATGATTGTACAGCCATATCCTACCTCCCGTATTTTTTAGCGTGGCACACCTTGTTGATAAGAGGAACCACAGAATTCATGATAAGGATAGCGAATGAAACACCTTCCGGATATGCACCGAAGTAACGTATAAGCATTGTTATCACACCTATTCCGACTCCGAAGATCACACCGCCCCAGTTGCTCATAGGCGAAGTCACATAGTCTGTAGCCATGAAGATGGATCCGAGCAGGAGACCTCCTGTAAGAAGGTTGAATACAGGATCGGTGTAGACTTCAGGACTGATGAGCCAGAAGATACCAGAGAATACGATCACGGTTGCCCAGATCGACAAGGTAATGTATGGTCTGATGACCTTGCGGGCAAGCAGATATACGAAACCTATCAGAAGGGCTATTGCAGAAAGTTCTCCGGCAGAACCTCCAATGTTGAAGAAGAGTGTCTGGAGATAATCCATTCCTTCAAGAGCGGCGACACCGCCTTCCTTGGCAATACCGAGAGGAGTGGCTCCTGTGTAGCCGTCGGAAAGAGCATTGCCGATGAAGCCGGCAGGTTTTGTCCAGTCTGTCATATAGGTCGGGAAGGAAATCAGAAGGAACACACGACCTGCGATGGCAGGGTTGAAAAGGTTCTGTCCGATACCTCCGAATGTCATCTTTGCGACACCGATTGCCACAACGGCACCGATGAATACCACCCACCAAGGAGTTGTGGCAGGAAGGTTGAGGGCGAGGAGCACACCTGTGATGACTGCAGACCAGTCTCCGATGGTGCATGCACCCTTAAGCAGATATTTTGTGATAAGGAACTCCAGCAGTACGCATGAAGCCACGCTCACTCCGAGCACGAGCAGTTCGCTCCATCCGTAGAAGAGGACGGAAACGATCACTGCAGGGAGCAGAGCGATCACAACGTCACGCATCAAAGACTTTGTGGAAGTCTTCGTGTGAAGATGCGGCGACGGTGAAACGATTAGTCTATCCATTGTTTGCTTTTTTAGTTATCGATTTAAGTGGCAGGGGGCAAAGGTAAAAACCATGGCCGCCCGTGGCCTTGTGAACGACAGGGGCCCGCCGGAGCAGGGAGGGATTTAGTTTTTACCTTTGTCCCCTGCCACGTATAATCTTGATGACGTCTCCCTTGGCAATGCGGATAATGTCAAGAAGAGGAATGTTGGCAGGACAACTGTAAAGGCAGCATCCGCACTCGATGCAGTCCTGGACAGCATTATCCTCCAGTTCCTCCATCATGCCGTTACGGGCATATTTCTGGAGCAGGAACGGCTCGAGACCCATTGGACATGCCTCTGCACATTTACCGCACCTGATACATGCTGATTCCACCCCGCGTACAGTCTGCTCAGGGGTCAGATAGAGAAGTGACGAAGATCCCTTCACTGTTGTTGCATCCAGATTGGCGATTGCCTTACCCATCATCGGACCTCCGCTGATTATCTTCGCGGCTTCCTTCGGTATTCCTCCGGCATATTCCGCAATATATGAAAGCGGCATACCGATACGGAACTTATAGTTGTGCTGGTTTTCCATAGGGAGGCAGTCACCTGTCACTGTGAGGACATTTGTAACCAACGGCATATTCTTCTGGACAGCCTCGTAAACCGCGAGGGATGTTGCTACATTCTGCACGACCGCACCCACATCTATAGGAAGTCCCATGGACTTGACCTGACGTTTCATGACAGCATCGATAAGTTGCTTTTCGCCTCCCTGCGGATATTTCTTCTTGAGAGGCATCACAGATATGCCGTCATAACCCTTTTCCGATGCCTGAAGTTCAGATACCGCCTGTTTCATCGCTGCAATGGCTTCAGGTTTGTTCTCCTCGATGCCGATTACCGCCGGACATCCGCCGAGAACCTGCTTCATGATGGCTGCTCCGATGACGATTTCCTTGCTTCTTTCGAGCATGATGCGGTTGTCCGAAGTCAGATATGGCTCACACTCCGCACCGTTGAGAATCAGACAGTCAGCCTTCTTGCCCGGAGGAGGACAGAGTTTGACATGAGCAGGGAATGTTGCACCGCCAAGACCTACCACACCATTGAGTTTGATCTTTTCAAGGATCGCCTTGTTGTCTTCAGGGATGGATGCGACGATATCTTCAGAGAGGTCGATTCCTTCCGCCCACTCATCACCTTCGACATCAATCTCGATATGCATCACATTATTGCCGGCAAGGTCCTTGCGAGGTCCCACCGACTTCACAGTTCCGGAAACGGACGAATGCACATATGCCGAAATGAATCCGGCAGGTTCTGCTATCACCTGTCCTGCCTTCACCTTGTCCCCTGCCTTTACTATCGGAGTAGCAGGAGCACCAAGATGCTGAGCCACAGATATATATACCTTCGAAGGAACAGGAAGAACCTCTATCTTACAGTCCTTTGAAATCTTTTTGTCACTTGGGTGGATACCACCGATTGAAAAAGTCTTCAACATAGTTCTATTCCTCCTTTTTTACAGATTTCTCCACTACAGGGAAGTTGACCGCATGAATCGCTCCTGTAGGACATTCGGCCACGCATTTCTTGCAGAGTCGACACTTGGTGAAATCGATGTATGCAAGATTGTTCTCCACCGTGATCGCATCGAAAGGACATACCTTCGCGCACTTGCTGCAACCTATGCAGGCTGCAGTACATGCCTTGCGGGCTGCGGCACCCTTGTCCTTATTGACGCAGGATACATATACCCTCATGTTTCTGCGGCCTTTGTTGCGAAGTTCGATCACACCCTTAGGACATGCCTTCACACATGCACCGCAGGCAGTACATTTCTCCTCGTCCACAATAGGAAGACCCGTCTGAGGATCCATCGATATAGCACCGAACTGGCAGACCTCCACGCAGTCGCCACAACCGAGACATCCGAAAGAACATCCCGTGTCACCGCTGTACAGAGAGGCCTTCACACGGCATGACTGATATCCGCCGTACTCATTGATTTTCGGACGGTTTTCACAAGTTCCGTTGCAACGTACCACCGCTACCATAGGTTCCTTTGCGGCAACCTCACGGCCGAGTACGGCTGCAACCTTCTGCATCACGTCGTTTCCTCCGACAGGACAGAAACATTTGTCCAGATCCTCGGACTCGACGCAAAACTGGGCGAAAGCACGGCATCCTGCCTGTCCGCAGCCACCGCAGTTCGCTCCCGGCAATTCCTTTTCCACGTCATCAATCCTCGGATCTTCCTCCACTTTGAACTTTTCAGCCACAACGTAAAGGACGACAGCGAGGACAACTCCAAGAATGACAAGGATTGCAATAGTCCAGATTATTGTCTGTGTCATAATTATTTGATATAAAATACGAATTCATTGTTCAGGCGTCTGCGGAGAAGCCAGATCACAAGATAATAAAGAGCGACTCCACCGACTGAAACAAGACCTGTGAGAGTCTCGCTTTCAAAAACCGCAGACAAAGATAATATTAAAATCATCAAAATGGCCAAAGGAATCACATAAGATATCCACACCGCCTTCATTCCCATGGACATTTTTGTGCATAACTGCACCTGGTCTCCCACATTATAGTCCGCATAAGGGTCGGTCGGGAGCGATATCACCTTTTCCTGAGTCTCAGACATGCCGCAGAGTCCCTTTGCGTGGCACTCGGAACATGCGGAAGACACAAGGATTTCCACAGTAGTAAGTTCAGGGGTCATTTCGATGACTTTTGCCTGATGCCATATTTCATTCTTCATATGTCATTTCTTTATCAATGATGTAAAAGGATGTTTCAGATTTTCATAGGAGGACATTCTGCCCTTGGCGGTTCCTACCAGCAGAGGAGCCTCGAAATATACCGGAAGACGGTTGTCGTCGTCAGTCACCCATATCATCATGTCGGTCTCACCCTTGAACACTTCTCCTTCCAGGAGTTTTGCGGCAAATCTGATGGTCCTGACAGTCCCGAGTCCCCTAACCTTTATCGTCTCCCGGCCATACAGGATGAAATATACGTTGAACACCTCGTCGTCTATGGCAAAGGTCATGGGATATTTCTTTCCCGGCTCTATGACGTCGAAGTCCATGTTCCTTGCAAAATAGAAGAGGGTCGGAAGATCGAACGTACAAGGAGTGAGAGGTATCTCCACGCTATGCTGTCCTCTCTTTGAAGTATAAAGATCCGCCACAATCTTATGCTCCGGCGAAGTCCTGTCATACAGATAGGTATTCTTCGCCTCATACGAGCCTTCACGGGAATGCCTGTAGAATTTCAAGGGAACAAGCCCGTCACGGGTGAAGCAGGAGGAGAAATCCTCCCTGACCTTGAAGAAAAGGTCATACAGACGGGTAGTCCTGCCATGCATGGTACATTTATATGCCTTCCTTCCGTTGAATGTAATGCTGTCCAGACGCACATCGGCATGACCTACGTCCGAATTGATGGCACCCCATTCATAATGCAGGATGAACGACGCCGATTCCCCATGAGCGAATGCAAGTTCTTCATCCTTGACTGTCCTTACCGGTATGCAGGCTGTGGAATCGGAAATCTCCTGTGCATACTGCCGCACAGAAGCGACAGCAAGACCCAGGAGAATCATTATTACCTTGATATAAGACATTCTAAATAAAATCCGAAGTACCACCGAAATCGTCGGAACCACCCACTGACGGAGTCGGATCGAACGGTGGGTTATCGTTATTCATCGCAGATGCGACAGACATCGCACTCGCCTGACTTACGAGGCTTTCCTGCTCGTCAACGAAGCGAACCTCATCTGCACGGAATCTCATGTCAATGTCCGCAATGGCACCGTTACGATGCTTTGCAATGATTATCTGAGTCTTACCCACATCATTAGGATCCTCGTTAAGTCCCTGGTAGTCATAACGATGTATGAATATTACCATATCGGCATCCTGCTCGATGGAACCGGACTCACGAAGGTCGCTGAGTTGAGGTCTGCGGTTGCTTCCGACACGGTTTTCAGACTGACGCGAAAGTTGGGACAGAGCAATGATAGGGACATTCATTTCCTTGGCGGTAGCCTTCAATGTCCTTGATATGGCTGCAACCTCCTGCTCACGCATTCCACGAAGTTCCGCAGGACCCTGCATCAACTGAAGGTAGTCCACCACCACCAGACGCACACCCTTCTGCTTTACAAGTTTCTTCACCTTGGAACGGAACTCCATGACAGGAAGAGATGGGGTGTCATCTATGTACAGAGGCGAATTGGTGAGACGCTTGAGTTGGATATCCAGTTGTTCCCACTCCCATGGCTGAAGTTTCACACCACCCTTGATCTTGTCCGCACTGAGCCTTGTCTCCGACACCATCATACGCTTTGCCAACTGTATTGCAGGCATTTCAAGAGAGAAGAATGCCACAGGCATATTGTGGTCGACGGCAGCATTTCGGGCAAGGTTGAGAACGAAGGCTGTCTTACCCACGGAAGGGCGCGCGGCAAGGATGATAAGGTCGGAAGCCTGCCATCCGAGAGTGATCTTGTCCACCGATGGGAAACCTGAAGGCACACCGCTCAGTCCCGAAGAGTCCTGAAGCCTCTGAATATCATCCAAGGCATCATTGATGACATTTCCGATCTCCTGAACATCCTTCTTCACATTATTCTGGATAGCCGCAAAAATCTTGGTCTGGGCCATATCGATAAGGTCGTCCACATTGACAGCCTCATCATACGACGACTTCAGGATATCATAGGAAGCGGTTATGAGTTCCCTCTGTATGCACTTCTGCTTCAGAATCCTGATATAGTATTCGATATGAGCCGCCGCACCTATCTTCTGTGAAAGTTGCACCAATGCGACGGTCCCTCCGACGGCTTCAAGATTGCCGTTGGACTTGAGTTTCTGGGAGACAGACAGAAAATCGAGGGCAACATGCTCATTGTTAAGAGAACGCATTGCCTCGAATATCATACGATGCTTCTCGCTATAGAAACAACCCGTCGTGAGTTCATCCATAGCCTCGTCTATACAGTTCGGCTCGATCAGAAGCGCACCGAGGACCGCCTCTTCAACATCAAGAGCCTGAGGCGGCAAGTTACCCACCTCAAGCCCTAATGTTCCAAGATTATCCTTGTCTTTCCTTCTGGTCGGCCTTTTCGTTCTGTCTTCAGCCATCTTAGAAGTTGTTTTTATTCAAAATCAGGATTTACCAATATTCTTCCGCAGTATTCGCAGATGATCATCTTTCTGTTGGATGCTATATCGATAAGTCTCTGCGGAGCGATTGTATTGAAGCATCCGCCGCAAGAGTCACTATTGAATACAGACACAACGGCAAGGTGGTTGTTGCAACTCTGACGGATGTGCTCGTATGCGCTCATTGTCCTTGCATCGATCTTTGCTGCACATGCATCGCGGTTTGCACGAAGAATCTCCTCCTCCTTTGCTGTAGACTCAACGATAGTAGCAAGTTCCTCCTTCTTTGCCTTGAGGTCCTCGTTCCTTACTTCGATCTTCTCCTTTATGATCTCAAGTTCATTCTTCTTCTCGAAGATATGTTCCTTGGTCTCAGAGATGTTCTTCTCTGCAATCTGCCTGAGAAGGTCCTGGTTCTCGATCTCCTTGTTAAGAGAGTCATATTCGCGGCTGTTAGCCACGTTGTCGAGTTGAGACTTGTACTTCTCTATCTGGGCATCGCACTCGGAGATATTGAGTTTGTTCTCTGAAATCGACTTTGTGAATCCCTCAATCAGTTCAGCAATGCGCTCTGACTTTGCCTTGAGTTCAACAAGTTCGTTTTCAAGAGCCTCAACCTCCATAGGAAGTTCACCCCTGAGTTGGAGAATCTTGTCGATCTCAGTGTCTGCCTGCTGAAGGACATAAAGAGTCTTAAGTTTCTCAGCAACAGTCAAGTCTGAGTCTGCAAAAGTCTTCTGAATCGATACGAAGGTCTCCCTCTGGTCGATAGGAGTCTCGAATTTCTTTGTCTTTTTAGCCATATCGCTTAAAAATAATAATATATCGGGTTACTGTTTAAATTCTGCGTAATGCGAACCGCAAAGGTAGGAAAATTTTTCTTTATCAAAGAAAATAAAATGTCAACTATTTCTATTTCACTCTCATAATGCCCTATATCCATTATCATGAAGCCTTCGGGAGTGAAGAAATTATGGTAGGAAATATCACCGCTTATGTAAAGTTGGGCACCGGCCCTTTTCGCCGCACCGATGAGGGATCCGCCGGAACCTCCGCATACCGCGACCCTTGAGATAAGGCCATCTCCGGGTCTTGAAGCCTTTACCACCTCAAGTGAGAACTTTTCCTTCACCAGGGCAAGAGCCTGCTCAGGCGTAAGCGGTTCGGGAAGGTCGCCGACAACTCCAAGTCCGGTTCCGTCAACGTCCATGTCAAGTATCTCCACATTCTGAAGCGAGAGTCTTGAAGCCATCGCCCCGCTCACACCGGAAAGCACCTTGTCTGCATTCGTATGTGCCGAATAGATGCTTATGCCAGCACGTATCGCCTTCATTACCGCCGCACCCGTCAAGTCATCAGGAGAAATCTTCTTCAATCCTGAAAAAATAAGAGGATGGTGGGTTATGATCATGTCCGCGCCACAGTCTATTGCCTCATCCACCAGTTCGGGGGTACAGTCCAGGGCAAAGAGCACTGATGTGACCTCATCCTCAGGAGAGCCGACGCAAAGTCCGCTGTTGTCCCAGCCTTCCTGCACAGAAAGAGGTGCAAAGCCCTCGATAACGGCAGCAACATCTTTTACCTTATATCTCATACCATATATATATTACAGATCCTCACGTATTTCCATCAACTGTCCCCGTATGGCCTTGAGCGATTCAAGGACACGAGCCTTGCTGACAACCTCCTTCCTGTCTCCCTTGAGTCTCTTTGCCGCGCCCTCAAGAGTCAGACCTTCCACCTTTACCAGCAGATGTATATGCTTGAATGTCTCCACATCGTCCTTTGAAAAGAGTCTGTTGCCCTTTGCATTTCTCTGAGGACGGATGAACTTTGGAAACTCATTGGCCCAGAAACGCACGAGGGACGTGCTTTCTCCGATTATTTCGGCTACTTCTCCGACAGTATAAAAGTATTTTTCCATATTGTATAGATTCTTACGTCGTTTCACTCCTCAGAATGACAGTCCCATGTCAGTTGTTTCTCTCCTCAGAATGACAGTCCGCATGTCAGTTGTTTCACTCCCGTCACGCATTCAGATGCCTACACTGTCATTGCGAGGCTTCGCTGAAGCCGCGGCAATCTCACCCTGACGACGGCATCAGTCCATCGATTGTCCCGTCGAAGCGGACATTATCAGCATGTTCACATATTCGTCCGGCGACACAGATGCGAAGAAATGATGCACCGGATCCAGAACAAGCGTATCCTTCAACACCTCATAATGCAGATGCGGGGCAAAAGAATTTCCGGACATACCGACATATCCGATGCGCGCACCTCGTTTCACACTTCTCCCCTTATATACCTCAATATCAGCAAGATGAGCATATCTTGTACGATATCCGCCGCCATGGTCTATAGTCACCACATTGCCAAGTCCCTTCCTCGACTTTGTGATATCGGACACCACCCCGTCTGCAGCAGCATGCACAGGTTCTCCTGCCGCCGCAATCAGGTCAAGCCCGTTATGTGCTATCTTCACCTTATAGAACGGATTGACCCTATCTCCGGTAGAAGCGCCCACCTGAGCAAAGGATATATCCTTCAGGGGGTTGGACATTGGAGGTATGGAAACGTCCTTCTTCTGAAGCATCGCTATTATATCCCTGAAGTTGCGTTCCACCTCGTCAGCCCTCGACTCCAGGGCGACGAGTCTTCCTTCCGAGCGCTTCACTATATCCTTGTCCGGTATGGTGTCGAGACCCGTCAGGTAGTCCAACGAAGAACCCGGGTCCATATTCGGCGCAGAGGCATGGAAAATTTCCTCATATATACGGTCATCCCTTATGCTCAGACCCTCCACGACATCCGCAAGCATCCTGCTCTTTTCCTCCAATGCAGGAAATTCCCTCTCATACATACGGTTTTCCTGTCTGAGACGTCTCTCCTCATCAGTGCTGAAGACCAGCGCAAATATCACATAATAAAGCACAGCCATGGACAGAGACGCTATCAGGCCAGACAACACCTTGCGAAAGACGACCCAGACGGAGGGCTTCGCCTTCTTGAACTTGTAGTTGTCCTTGTCGAATATATACTGGCTGCTCATGACCTGCTGCGTTTTTTCTTATGGGACGGATGGAGAGTTATCCTCTCTGAGGCATCGGCCGTATTCTGCACCATAGTGGAATATTCTTCAGGCGTGATGGTGAGGTCGTAGTAGTTTGACGGATTGACATGACGGTCCTTGTAGATGACCTCATAATGCAGATGAGGTCCGGAAGAGCGACCGGAATTACCGCTTTCTCCTATGCACTCTCCCCTTTTCACCTTCATGCCTTCCACCACACCTATCGACTTAAGATGAGCGTACCTGGTCTTGTAACCGAATCCATGGTCTATCACCACCGAATTTCCGTAGCCGAAGAACTCGAACTTCACGCTTTCCACCACCCCGTCTCCTGTCGCATATATCGGATTGCCCGGCTTGAGGGCAAAATCGACGCCTGTGTGTCTCTTGGCCCTGCCGGTAAACGGATCCCGTCTGAAACCGAAACTGCTCGAAAGACGGTAGATGTTCCTGTCAGGCACCACCGGAGGGATGGCCGGAATGCACGAGGCCATGTCGCCTGCCCTCTTTGACAGAGCCGCCACCTCGTCGAAGGACTTGCTCTGGACATATGACTTCTTCGTCAGCACATCAAGTCTGACAACAGTATTCCTGAGCAGGCCGTTCTGGTCCACACCGTCGAGATGCTCATATCTGTTCACGCCTCCGAAACCTGCATTTCTGACCTCTGCAGGAATCTCATGCATACCGAATATGGACCTGTATATATCGTCGTCCCTCATCTGGAGGGCGGTCAATGTCTCGTCACACTTATCCAACTGCCTGTTCATGACCTCCATCCTGGAGGCCCATTCGGCATTTCTTTTCTTGAGTATTATCGTTTTGGGAAGTTCCAGACCAAGGACTGAAGTATAGAGCCAGAAATACAGCACGGAGACCATCATACTGCCGGCAAAAACAGCCAGAGACCTGATGACCCGGGACTTTCTGGACCGCTTTATCACCTCGTATGAAAGCGTTTTTGTATTGAATGTATATTTCCTCAGTTTAGCCATAACATGCAAAATTAAGGATTTTTTGTCGCATGGCAAAAAATTTAGTATTTTTGCAAGTTATTTTGCCGCTGCAGGAACCGGCGGCCTTGAAAAGACAAATAAAAATATCGATATATGACATCTAAAGAGATCAGAAAAGCCTTCCTTGACTTCTTTGCATCAAAGGGGCATCAGATTGTGCCTTCGGCACCTATGGTTGTTAAGAACGACCCGACACTCATGTTCACCAACGCCGGTATGAACCAGTTCAAGGATTGGTTCCTCGGCAACAGCCCGGCAAAATGGAAAAGGGTCGCTGACAGTCAGAAGTGCCTCCGTGTGAGCGGCAAGCACAATGACCTTGAGGAGGTAGGACGCGACACCTACCACCACACGATGTTCGAGATGCTCGGAAACTGGAGTTTCGGCGACTACTTCAAGGAAGAGGCCATCGACTGGGCCTGGGAACTTCTTACCGAAGTATATAAACTGGACAAGGACAGACTCTATGCAACAGTGTTCGAGGGTTCGGAAGCAGATGGAACGACACTTGACACAGAGGCTATGGAGGCATGGAAGAAGCACCTTCCGGAAGACCGCATCCTGCTCGGAAACAAGAAGGACAACTTCTGGGAAATGGGTGATACCGGTCCTTGCGGTCCTTGCTCTGAAATCCATATCGACCTCAGAAGCGACGAGGAGCGTGCTGCCGTGCCGGGAGCGGAACTCGTGAACAAGGACCATCATCTTGTGATCGAGATATGGAACAATGTGTTCATGCAGTACAACCGCAAGGCAAACGGAGAACTTGAACTCCTTCCTAACAAGAATGTGGATACAGGAATGGGCTTCGAGCGTCTCTGCATGGCTCTTCAGGGCAAGCAGTCAAACTACGACACCGACGTGTTCACAGGAATGATCGCAAAGATCGAGGAACTTTCAGGACATAAATACGGAAACACTACAGAGGAGGACATCGCAATGAGGGTGATTGCCGACCATATCCGTGCAATCAGTTTCTCTATCGCAGACGGCCAACTTCCATCGAATGTGAAGGCCGGATATGTAATCCGCAGAATCCTCCGCCGTGCAGTACGTTACGGATATACATTCCTCGGATTCAACGAACCGTTCATCTGCCGTCTGGTGCAGCAACTCGTGGACGACATGGGCGAGTTCTATCCTGAGATCGTAAAGCAGCAGACTCTCATCGAGCGTGTGATCAAGGAAGAGGAAATGGCTTTCCTCCGCACTCTCGACAGAGGTATCCGCCTGATGGACAACATCATGGCAAAATCTGCAGAGACAAAGGTCATTTCAGGAGAGGACGCATTCGTACTTTATGACACATTCGGATTCCCTATTGACCTCTCGGAACTCATAGCATCCGAGAAAGGATATACCATCGACCTCGAGTCTTTCCAGGCTGAACTCCAGAAACAGAAGGACAGGGCGCGCAACGCCACAGCGATCGAATCGGGAGACTGGGTGGAATTTGCCCACTGCGACAACATCGAGTTCCTCGGATATGACTATACAGACCTGGAGAACGTACAACTTACCCGTCACCGCACCGTGAAAGCAAAGAACAAGACAATGTACCAACTCGTGTTCGAGCGTACTCCGTTCTATGCCGAGATGGGAGGTCAGGTAGGAGATACTGGTTACATCCTTTCGGAAAGCGGTGAGAAGATCGCCATCGTGAACACGATCAAGGAGAACAATCTCACAATCCACGTTGCAGAGCGCATTCCTTCAGACTGCACTGAAAGTTTCAGCCTCCATGTGGACACTGAAAGAAGGCTCCAGATAGAGAACAACCATACGGCAACCCACCTTCTCCATCAGGCTCTCCGTGAAATCCTCGGAACACATGTGGAGCAGAAGGGTTCGTATGTATGCGACAAATACTTCCGTTTCGACTTCTCTCACTTCGAGAAACTCACCGACGAGCAGATCGACCTCGTGGAAAGCCGCGTCAACGCCCTTATCAGAGCGAACTATCCTCTCGACGAAAACCGCAACGCCACAATGGAAGAGGCACAGGAAATGGGTGCAATGGCACTTTTCGGAGAGAAATACGGTGACAAGGTACGCGTGGTGAAGTTCGGACAGTCATGCGAACTCTGCGGAGGTACACATGCCGCCGCTACAGGTCAGATAGGCTTCTTCAAGATATCCACCGAGTCGGCAATCGCCGCAGGTGTACGTCGTATCGAGGCGACTACAGGCGTATATGCAGAAATGATGGTGGACACAATGGAGACAACTCTCCGTATCGCGAAGTCATTCTTCAACAATGTTCCTGACCTCGCCAGTGCAATCAGGAAGATGATCGAGGAGAACGAGAACTATAAGAAGCAGATGGAGGAGATCATCAAGGAAAAGACCATCACCCTCAAGAACAATCTCAAGACCCTCGCAAAGGAAATCAACGGAACAAACGTAGTGACCATCGACTACGGCATCGACCCTGCAATGCTCAAGAATGCGGCGTTCATGCTTCAGAAGGAGATGGAGAACTTCGTGATTGCGGCAGGATTCGAATCTGCAGGCAAGCCACAACTTCTGCTCATGTACTCGGAGGACCTTGTAAAGGCAGGACACAATGCAGGTGCCGACGTGCGTGAAGCGGCGAAACTTATCCAGGGTGGCGGCGGCGGACAGCCGGGTCTTGCTACAGCAGGAGGAAAGAACATTGACGGTCTCGCCGGCGCTCTCGCTAAAATGATTGAGGCAGCAACAAAATAATGAAGAAACTTGACCAGTTCATATTGCGATCTTTCATAGGACCGTTCTTTGCGATCCTTCTCGTCGTCGTATTCATACTGATGATGCAGTTCCTTTGGCTCTATATCGACGAACTGGTCGGCAAGGGTCTGAGTTTCAAGGTCATACTCGAGTTCCTCGGATGGGGCAGCGCAACTCTTCTGCCTCTGTCCCTGCCTCTGGCCACCCTGCTGTCATCAATGATGACCCTCGGAACCCTCGGAGAGAACAACGAACTGCTTGCCATCAAGGCGGCCGGAATATCTCTTCAGAGAGTGATGATTCCGCTTGCTCTGGTCTGCGGAGTGGTCAGCGTAGGAGCATTCTTCATTTCCAACGACCTCATTCCGGTAGCCTACAACAAGATATACACATTGAGGGACGACATCGGAAGGACCAAGGAGGAGATCAAGATACCTACAAGGACATTCTACAACGGTATCGATGGTTATATCCTCAGGGTCAAGGAAAGGAATGACGAGACAGGAATGATGCACGGTGTGATGGTGTACAACCACACCGGAAACAAGGGCAACACAAGCCTGACTCTCGCGGATTCCGCCGAAATGAAGATGTCCAAGGACAAGAGTTACCTGACATTCGTCATGTACAACGGAAGCAACTACGAGGAGACCAACACCAAGAAATACAGGGACACGACCCTTCAGTTGCAGAAGATCGACTTCGAGCGTCAGGCAATGGTGATTCCTCTGAAGAACTACGCTTTCCACAAGTCTGACTCCAGCAGGTTCAACGACCAGGTCAAGTCCATGAACCTAAAGCAACTCAACCACAGTCAGGACTCCATCGGAGAACTCAACGCCACGGGTAAGGCAGAGAACATCCAGTCGATGGGAAGGTCCAGGATACTCAGATACAATTCACAACTTGACACAGGGGTGCAACATAAGACTCCGTTCGTCAAGGAAGGCATAGGAGTATGGGAAGACATCGACGCCGAGATAAAGGCAGTCGAGAAGGCCAAGCAGAATGCAGAGGAACTGAGGATGAATCTGGAGTCGTTTTCACGGGAGAGATATCATCACACGTTCATTCTCCGACTTATCGACATCGAGATCCTGAAGAAGTTCGCCCTGTCGATCGCATGTCTGATATTCTTCTTCATCGGAGCGCCTCTGGGAGCGCTTATAAGGAAAGGAGGTCTCGGAACACCGGCCATCATATCGGTACTGTTCTTCGTAGCCTACTGGGTAATCGACATATCAGGAGTCAAACTGGCAAGAGACGGAGCGGTATCACCTTTCAGCGGAGTGTTCTTCTCGACTTATGTACTCTTCCCTACCGGACTTTTCCTTACGTGGAAGGCAATAAATGACTCCGCAATATTCAACATGGACGCAATAAAGAGTGGAATCAGAAAGATAAAGGCCAAGATAATGGGAATATTCAAGAAGACACGCATCGTCTACATGGGTACACCTGAATTTGCAGTAGCACCCCTCG
This sequence comes from Bacteroidales bacterium, assembly GCA_015060205.1. Lineage (GTDB taxonomy): Bacteria > Bacteroidota > Bacteroidia > Bacteroidales > UBA932 > Cryptobacteroides. Next base: position 19,222 of record SUYY01000020.1, on the reverse strand, counting down.
ATGCCCTGATAAAGAGCGGATACAATGTGGTTGGAGTCGTCACTGTCGCTGACAAGGCAAGCGGAAGAGGTCTGAAAGTGAACGAAAGCGCAGTGAAGAAATATGCAGTAGAGCATAATATCCCTGTGCTTCAGCCGGTTTCGCTCAAGGATCCGGAATTTCTGGATGCCCTCAAGGCGTGGAAGGGCGATATCTTTGCCGTGGTCGCTTTCCGCATGCTGCCTAAGGTAGTGTGGGAAATGCCTCCGATGGGTACATTCAACCTGCATGCTGCCCTGCTTCCTCAATACCGCGGAGCGGCTCCTATCAACTGGGCTGTAATCAACGGCGACAAGGCTACCGGAGTGACCACATTCATGATTGATGAGGGAATGGATACCGGAAAGATCATGTTCAGGGAGCAGTGCCTGATAGACCCGGACGAGAATGTGGGTCAGGTACACGACAAACTGATGGAAATGGGTTCCAACCTCGTGGTGCAGACGGTGGAAGCGATCATAGAAGGCAATGTGGACTTCCGCGTGCAGCGCAGTTTCATCCAGGGTTCAGAGATTCTCAGACCGGCACCGAAACTCAGCCGCGAACTCTGCCACATCAACTGGAACGGAAAGACAAGACACATATATAATCTCATACGCGGTCTGAGTCCATATCCTGCGGCGTTCACAGAACTTGTCAAGGATGACAAGACCATCCAGATGAAGATATTCAGCACCGTCAAGGTGACCGGAGACGGATTCAGGGATCTTCTCGAGCAGCATGGAATGACATCCGTCTTGCCGGGAACGGTTCTTTCCGACGGAAAGACATATCTTGCCATAACCACGGCAGATGGAGCACTGTCAGTGACCGAACTTCAGATTTCCGGAAAGAAACGCATGGCTGTCAAGGACTTCCTCATCGGATTCCGCGAACCTCAGTCATATTCGACTTCACAGGGAACATCTTCTCAAATCACAGGAAAGAAGGCTTGATATGGAATCATTTGACAGGACAGCGGTCATAATCTGCGACGGTCAGTTCCCGAAGACCGAGTATCCGAGGTATCTCATCCGCTCAGCAGACTTCACCATATGCTGCGACGGGGCACTTGTCAAATATCTGCGTGCAAGCAGGTCGATATTCGGAAAGGAGCGCACTCCCGACCTTGTCATCGGGGACATGGATACCCTCTCCCCTACCATGCAGAAGAAATATTCAGATATCATCATCAAGGAAGACGAGCAGGAACATAACGACCAGACAAAGGCCGTAAGATGGGCCGTCAACAATATTGAAGGACTCTCCCGCATATATCTGATAGGTACAGCAGGCGGAAGACTCGACCATACCATAGGAAATGCATCCCTGCTGATGGAATATACCAGGATGTTCGACCTTGGAGCGCTCGGGATAACCATAGAGGCGGTAACAGACGAAGGAACCGCATTCGCCATAAACGACACCATCGAATTCGACTGCGGCATAGGACGTCAGGTATCGATATTTTCGCCTGACAACAGTCTTAAGATAAGATCATATGGACTGGAATATCCGACAGAGGATGTGGTTTTCGACAACTGGTGGAAGGCTACACTGAACAAGGCGGTCCAGGACACGGTACGTCTTGAATTCAATCACCCCTCGATGGCGCTTGTCTTTTTAAATTAAAAGACTAAATTCGCAGTAAAATATAATACAGCAATGAGCACAAGTAAATATTTTCCGTCAGTTGAGAATATTGAAAAGGCATCAGGAGTCCTCAAGGAGATTCTTGAGCCTACACCATTCCAACTTAATGCAGACCTGTCTGTAAAATATGGAGCAGACGTATTCCTCAAAAGGGAAGACCTGCAGATGGTTCGTTCATACAAGATCCGTGGAGCATACAACAAGATAAGGTCCATCGATCCTGAGACACTCAAATACGGCATTGTCTGCGCCAGTGCAGGAAACCATGCCCAGGGAGTTGCGTTCTCATGCAACAAACTTCAGATAATGGGTTCCATCTACATGCCTACCACGACCCCTAAGCAGAAGATCGAGCAGGTCCGCATGTTCGGAAAGGAATATATCGACATCGTGCTCACGGGAGACACATTCGATGCTGCAAACATTGCGGCCATGGAATTTGCCCGCAAGAGCGGCAAGACATTCATTCCTCCGTTCGATGACCCCAAGATCATGGAAGGTCAGGGAACCATAGGTCACGAGATCCTGAACCAGACGAAGGAAAAACTTGACTATATATTCATCCCTATCGGAGGTGGTGGACTTGCCTCCGGTCTTGGAGCATACATCCGCCAGATATCTCCTGAAACAAAGATAATCGGAGTGGAGCCTGCCGGTGCGCCATGTATGAAGGCAGCCATGGAAAAGGGTGAGATCGTGGAACTTGAAAACATAAACAAGTTCGTGGACGGAGCCGCTGTAAAACGTGCCGGAGCAATGACCTACAATGTGTGCAAGGAGATTCTTGACGACATCGTGATAGTTCCTGAAGGAGCGGTCTGCACCACTATCATCCACATGTATAACAAGAGTGCCATCGTTGTAGAACCTGCAGGAGCGCTCTCCATTGCAGCCCTGAACTTCTATGCCGACAAGATAAAGGGCAAGAAGGTGGCATGCATCGTAAGCGGAAGCAACAACGACATCACAAGGATGGAGGAAATCCGTGAGAAGTCCCTCCTGTATGAAGGTCTGAAACACTATTTCATCATCACATTCCCTCAGAAACCGGGAGTCATGCTCTCGTTCATAAGGGACATCATCGGCCCTACCGACGACCTCGTGTACTTCCAGTACATCAAGAAGACCAACAAGGAGTTCGGTCCGGCCCTTATCGGTATCGAACTTGCGGACAAGGCTGATTTCCACGCACTTCTGCGCAGAATGGAGGCTCACCACATCATGTATGAGCACATCAATGAAAACAACAAGTTATTCGAAATATTAATCTGATAAAACGAACTGATATGAGTACACCAGACTGGAGCAATCTGACATTCTCCTACAGCAAGACAAACACAATACTTCGCACCGTATACAAGGACGGAGCATGGTCTCCTGTTGAAAGCCTTACTGACGACAATCTCAAACTCAGCGCATTCTCCGGCTGTCTTCATTATGCCATCGAATGTTTCGAAGGTCTGAAGGCATTCCGCGGAAAAGACGGAAAGGTACGTATATTCCGTCCTGAAGAAAATGCAAAACGTCTGAGAAGATCCGCAGAATATCTTGGAATCGAGGCACCGTCTGTGGAGATGTTCGTCGACATGTGCAAGCAGGTTGTAAAGGAGAATATCGACTTCCTCCCTCCATACGAGGTTACAGGAGCATCAATGTATATCCGTCCTACACTTATAGGAACCAATCCTCAACTCGGAGTACAGTCTTCAAAGGAATGCACATTCCTGATGCTCTGCGCTCCTGTAGGCGCATACGTGGGTGGCGCACTTGATGCCGTGGACGTTGTGATTGCCCGTAACTACGACAGGGCTGCCCCTAACGGTTCCGGTTCGTTCAAGGTCGGCGGTAACTATGCATGCTCACTCTACTCCCTGAATGTCGCCCACAGACTCGGTTACAAGGCAGTTCTCTACCTTGACCCACGCACAAGGTCACATGTGGATGAATTCAACTCATCCAACTTCTTCGGAATCAAAGGAAATACATATGTAACCCCTGAATCTCCATCAATCCTTCCATCCATCACCAACAAGTCTCTTGAGACAGTTGCAAGACATCTGGGAATGGAGGTTGAAAGAAGACCGGTACCGGTAGAGGAACTTGCTACATTCGAGGAAGTGGGAGAATGCGGTACTGCAGTGGTGATCACCCCTGTACATAAACTCGTGGACAAGCCTTTCCTCGAATCGGAGGAAGAGACTGTATACACTTACGGTGACGGCAAATGCGGTCCTAAATCGCTCAAACTGTACAACTATATAGTAAGCATCCAGAAGGGAGAAATCGAAGATCCGTTCGGATGGATCACATATGTGGAATAACAGACCACATGAATGACAAGGAACCCCGGAAGTTTCAATGACTTCCGGGGTTCCTTGTCTTATATGGAGAAACTTCCTCCTTAGTTGCGCTCAGGACGGAGTTTACGTACAGTCTCACCTGTCTGCCAGAGTTCGCTTTCGCGCATCTCCTTGAGTTCGGCATTGAGTTTCTCACGGTAATCAGGCTGGCTGTTCGAGTCGATTGAGATCTGAGCCTCGTTTCCTGTCTTCACACTCTCATAAAGTTCATTGAATACAGGAAGGGTCGCATCACGGAACTTCTTCCACCAGTCGAGAGCACCACGCTGCGCAGTAGTAGAACAGTTTGCATACATCCAGTCCATACCGTTCTCGGAGATGAGCGGCATAAGGCTCTGCGAAAGTTCCTCTACAGTCTCGTTGAAAGCCTCAGAAGGTGTGTGTCCGTTCTCACGAAGCACCTGATACTGAGCCGCGAAGATACCCTGGATCGCACCCATGAGTGTTCCACGCTCACCTGTAAGGTCTGAATATACCTCCTTCTTGAATGTAGTCTCGAAAAGATATCCCGAACCTACACCGATACCAAGGGCGATAACCCTGTCATATGCCTTGCCTGTTGCATCCTGATGGATTGCATATGATGAGTTGAGACCTCTTCCCTCCACGAAAAGTCTGCGGAGAGATGTGCCTGAACCCTTTGGAGCCACGAGGATCACGTCAACATCAGATGGGGGAACAATGCCTGTGCGGTCATTGTATGTGATGCCGAATCCATGTGAGAAATAAAGAGCCTTACCCGGGGTAAGATGCTTCTTGATGGTAGGCCAAACTGCAATCTGACCTGCATCTGAAAGAAGATATTCTATGATGGTAGCCTTCTGGCATGCCTCTTCGATATCGAACAGAGTCTCTCCCGGTACCCAGCCGTCCTCAACAGCCTTGTCCCAACTCTTTGAGTCCTTTCTCTGGCCCACGATCACGTTGAATCCGTTGTCTCTGAGGTTAAGTGACTGTCCAGGTCCCTGAACACCATAACCGATCACAGCGATAACATCGTTCTTCAACACTTCTCTTGCCTTCTCAAGCGGAAACTCCGCGCGGGTAACGACATTCTCGTCAACTCCGCCAAAATTCATTGTTGCCATAGTTCGTTAATTTGGTTTCTTTATTCGTAACTTATCTTGTTCAATCCTTCGATATGCTCCATCTGAGCAACCACTTTTCTTATTGTTTCCTCCTTGGCCAGGGCGCACACCTGATATTTGCTTGTCAAGCCTTCATGAGGAGCAAACGACAAGTTTTCCACATCTATGTGTCTCTGGAGAAAGAGCATCGAGATTCTGCTCACAATATCCAGACGGCCCTCTCCGTAAGCCGTCACCGTAAATTTCTGTATCATAGTTGAGTAAAATCCTTATCCATGAATATCTTGTCAATTGTCGCACCAGCAGGAATCATAGGGAATATGTTCTCACCGCCATCCACACAGGCCTCCAGAAGGAACGGTCCGTCGGTACTCATCATCTGCTCTATAGCGTCATCCAGACCTTCAAGCGAAGTGACCCTTGCAGACGGTATGCCATATGCCCTGGAAATCATCTGGAAGTCAGGATTATGCAGATGTGTGAAAGAATATCTCTTGTCATAGAAGAGTTCCTGCCACTGGCGTACCATACCGAGCCATGAATTGTTCATGAGAACCATCTTCACGTCTATCCCGGACTGCAGGATGGTTCCGAGTTCCTGGATGTTCATCTGGAATCCGCCGTCTCCCATGAAGACAATCACATTCTTTTCCGGATTCGCGACCTTGGCTCCGATCGCGGCAGGCAGTCCGTAACCCATGGTTCCGAGTCCTCCGGAAGAAATCCAACTGCGGCGGTCTGCAAAATGAGAGAATCTCGCTGCAAACATCTGGTTCTGACCCACGTCGGTCACGACAATCTTGTTATTTCCTCCAAGTATCGATATCCTGTGCACCACAAGCGACATGGTGAGACCGTTCGTCTCTGAAAGTTGAGTTGCTGTCAGACGCAAAGCCTCCTTGGAGGCGACTTCACGCGCAAATGTCCACCAGTCAGGACGGGCAGGGCATCTGAGTTCACGTGCGTTCAGAGCCTCGAGCACCTGTCTTGCATCTCCGACAATCGGCAGGTCTGCCTTGACGGCCTTGCCGACTTCGACAGGATCGATTTCAATATGTATGATTCTTGCGTTGCGGGCATATCCCTTGGCATTTCCTGTCACCCTGTCGCTGAAACGCATTCCTATCGCAATGATAAGGTCAGCCTGCTGGGTCATCCTGTTAGGAGCATGGGAACCATGCATTCCGACACATCCCACATAGTTCGGATGGTCGGAAGGAACTGCGGAAAGTCCCATCATGGTAGTGGCCACAGGCATTCCGGTTCTGCTCACAAACTCATTCAATGCATCTTCAGCCTTGGAAAGTATGACTCCGTGACCTGCGATCACAAGAGGTTTCCTGGATGAATTCATCCATTCCACCGCCTTGTCGAGGCTATCTTCCGACAACTCATATTTCACAGTCTCCGGTTCCTTGGAATATACGAAATCTGTCATTTCGGTCTGTGCGTTCTTGGTGATGCTGATGACCACCGGACCCGGACGGCCGGAACGAGCGATCCTGAATGCCTTTGCAAGGGCGGGACCTATCTCATCCGCACTTGTGACTTCGAAATTCCATTTTGTGATAGGGAGAGTGATGCTGATGATGTCCGCTTCCTGAAAAGAAGACGCTCCGAGTCCTTCCTTCTGAACCTGAGCGGTGATGCAGACTATCGGTGTGGAATCCATCATCGCGTCGGCTATTCCTGTCACGAAATTTGTCGCACCCGGACCTGCTGTAGCCACGCAGACTCCAACCTTTCCGGAACTGCGGGCATATCCTTCCGCTGCATGTACCGCAGCCTGTTCATGCCTGACCAGAATATGGTTTATCTTGTCCTGATTGAAATACAACTGGTCATAGAAAGGCATGATACCACCACCCGGATAACCGAAGATAGTGTCTACTCCCTCTTCAATAAGGGCGTCGATGATTGCTTGAGCACCGTTCATTTCCATAATTAGTCCTCCAGTATTCTGATTGCACCCTTGTCTGCAGATGACACCATTGAGGCATAGGCCTTCAATGCCCTGCTCACCTGACGGTTCCTGTGAAGAGGTTTCCATGCGTCTTTTCCTCGCGAGAGCATCTCTTCCCTTCTTGCATTCAGTTCCTCTTCCGTAAGTTCGACAGAAATGCTTCTTGAAGCGATGTCTATGCTGATGGTATCACCATCCTTGACAAGTCCGATCACGCCGCCGGAAGCAGCCTCAGGGGAAACATGACCTATAGAAAGTCCGGATGTACCTCCGGAAAAACGTCCGTCCGTAAGGAGCGCACACTGCTTGTCGAGTTTCATGCTCTTCAGATAAGAGGTTGGATAAAGCATCTCCTGCATTCCGGGTCCTCCCTTCGGACCTTCATATCTGATGACCACCACATCACCGGCCTTTACCTTTCCTCCGAGGATGCCGTCCACTGCCTCTTCCTGAGACTCGAAGACGACTGCCTTTCCTGTAAATTTCCATATTGACTCGTCAACACCTGCCGTCTTCACTATACAGCCGTCCTGCGCGATATTGCCGGACAGCACGGCAAGTCCTCCGTCACGGAAATAAGCATGCTCGACATCCCTGATGCATCCCTCGGCGCGGTCGGTCTCGAACGAATCATTATAGCAGTAGTTGGAACCGAGAATCTGATTGAAACGTCCTCCCGACGCGGCAAGATACTTTGTCGTAGTCTTGTTAGGGCGACCGCAACGCACCACATCTTCTGCCTTGATAGCATCTGCGAGAGTCGGATAGTCCACTCTGGAAGTGCCTGTGTAAAGAAAACCGCCTCTGTCAAGTTCAGCGAGTATACCCATAACGCCACCGGCGCGGGCTACATCCTGAATATGATAGCGGCTGTTTGGGGAGACCTTGCACAGCACGGGGATTTTCCTGGAGAGGGCGTCAATATCCTTCATGGTGAAGTCCACACCAGCCTCTCTGGCTATGGCAAGAAGATGGAGCACTGTATTGGTCGAACCGCCCATGGCGATATCGAGAGACATGGCATTCAAGAATGCCTCCTTGGTTGCGATGGAACGAGGCAGAACGCTCTCGTCATCATTCATATAGTATGCAAGTGCATTTTTTACAATAAGTTCAGCACCCTTGAGGAAGAGATTGCGTCTCTCCTTGTGAGTGGCCAGGACCGTACCGTTTCCGGCCGGAGCCATTCCGAGCGCCTCACTGAGACAGTTCATGGAATTTGCAGTGAACATGCCCGAACAGCATCCGCATCCCGGACAGGCGCCTCTCTCAAGGGCTTCTAGTTCGTCTGCTGTCGCTGTAGGATCCGCACCCTTCACCATGATGTCCACGAGGTCATAATACTTTTCTCCGACCTTACCGGCCTCCATAGGACCGCCGCTGACAAATACGGCAGGGATGTTGAGCCTCATGGCCGCCATGAGCATTCCCGGGGTGACCTTGTCACAGTTTGATATGCAGATCATGGCATCGGCACAATGCGCATTGCACATATATTCGACACTGTCGGCAATAACTTCACGTGACGGCAGGGAATAAAGCATACCGTCATGTCCCATCGCTATGCCGTCATCGACTGCTATTGTATTGAATTCCGCAGCAAAGCATCCGAGTTCCTCGATCCGGGCCTTTATCTCCTGTCCTATCTCATGAAGGTGGACATGTCCGGGAACGAACTGGGTGAAAGAGTTGACTATGGCGATGACGGGCTTGCCGAAATTGCTGTCCTTCATACCGTTTGCCCTCCAAAGTCCCCTTGCTCCGGCCATCTTCGGACCGATAGTACATCTGCTGCTTCTGAGTTCTTTCATAATAAAAAATAACCGTCGCCTGCAATTGTTACCAATGGCGTTGCAGACGACTTATATATATAACACCAATGGACCTGCGCTTACATTCCGATAATTAGGACGGACACGACAATGACGATGACCTGTAGTCCGATAAGGACTCCATTACCTGTCAACGCTGTCAGACCTGTGGTATGTAAACCGAGATTCATTGTTCTTGTCAAACTTGTTACACTACTTCTCTAACGCGACCACAAATTTAGGAAATTTTCTATAATACAATACTTTTTGTGTATTTTTTTTGACATTCATGCAGACCGGGTCCTGAAGCCGCGCAGGATTCACAAAAGAGGGTATTGCCGGATTGCCTTTGTAAAGACATGATCCATAGGATATTTTGCCCTGGTAACGGCAGCGGCGCGGGCAAGTTCCAAAGCAGTGCCGTCACCCTCGTCGCATGCCTTCAGAAGATTGTCCGTACACACATGCTCCAGAAGAAGATGGAAGGCATGTCCATGGTCATGATGACGCAGATGACACAGTTCATGCAGAAGAACATAGTCCCGGATCACAGAGGGAAGACGGACAAGGTTCAGATTCAGGTTGATGTTGTTCCTTGCCGAACAACTTCCCCAGTTGGTCGAGTTGTGCTTTATGGTCACCTTGTTGTAGGAGAATCCATATCTGCCGGCAAGTTCCGCAAGACGCCTCGGCAACTGCTCCTTCGCCTGTATCCTCATCGCTTCTATCTGTCCGGAAGATGCCGCAGGCACATCCTTTAACCGCTCCTTCTGTCTTTCCACAGTCTGAACGACCCAGTCCTTCTTCAACAGGAAGAACGCCATCGCCGCAGAATACGGGACGAGATACGGTACAGAGACACTGATGCCCTTGACCGGATGCACCCTTATGCTCATGCGGCGTATCCCCTTCCTTTTGCGGAAAGAAATATCACCGAGCACGGGATCGGAATATATCTTCTCGGAAGGCATCTATGATCTTATGATGTCGACTATATACTGCCCTACAGCCTTGGTTCCGTACATGCTTCCGGGGATGATGTCCTCAGTGCAGACACCCTCCGCGATGGCCTTGGAGCATGCCTGTCTTACGGCAGAAGCCTCTTCGGAGAGTCCGAAAGCATCTTCAAGCATCATTGCCGCCGAGAGGATTGTGGCAATCGGATTTGCCTTGTCCTTTCCTGCAGCCTGAGGATAGGAGCCGTGAATCGGTTCGAAAAGACTTCTGTCCTTACCGAAAGATGCGGAAGGAAGAAGGCCGATGCTTCCGTTGATGACTCCCGAGACATCACTCAGGATATCTCCGAACATGTTTTCCGTAAGGATCACGTCAAAATCCTTGGGATTGGAGACCATCTTCATGGCTGCATTGTCGACAAACATGAAATCAAGTTCCACATCCTTATAGGTGGTGTGGACCTCCTTCACGGTCTCTCTCCAAAGCCTTGATGTGGCAAGGACATTGGCCTTGTCCACAAGAGTGACCTTCCTTCTGCGGCGGAGGGCATACCGGAAGGCGACATGTGAGACACGCTCGATCTCCTCTTTCGAATATACACAACTGTCAAAAGCCTTGTCGCCTGCCTCATTGCGGCCTCTCGGTTCTCCGAAATATATTCCTCCGGTAAGTTCGCGCACCACTATGAAGTCGGAGCCTGCCACTCTTCCGTTCTTCAACGGGGAGGCATCAAGAAGACTGTCATATGGCTTCACCGGACGGATGTTGGCATACAGTCCGAGGTTCTTCCTCATCCTGAGAAGTCCCTGTTCGGGGCGGACCTTGGCAGAAGGGTCATTGTCATATTTAGGATCACCGATGGAGCCGAAGAGGATCGCATCACAGTTCATGCATGTTTCATGCGTTTTCTGTGGATACGGGTCACCGCATGAATCGATTGCACATGCTCCTATCTGAGCATATTCATAAGTGAACTGATGACCGTATCTTTCGGCAACGGCATCCAGTACCGCGACTGCCTGTGCTATTATTTCCGGACCGATTCCATCGCCGGGAAGTACTGCTATGTTCTTTTTCATGATATTTGCCTGATCTTTGGGGAACGATCATATGTCATTCGCCCGAGAAGAAAGTTCATAATTTATTATATCATCGACTCCGGCGAGAAGGTAGTCGATGTCGGAGTAGCCGTTAAGAAGGCATTCCTTCTTGTAGCCCACTATAGGGAACGTCTCAGTGCCGACACCTTCTGCATATATTGTCTGACTTGCAAGGTCAATCGTGATTTCAAGAGAAGGTTCCGCTCTAAGGGCATCTGTGAGCGCCGCCAGGTATGACGGACTGACCTGAACAGGCAGAAGGCTGTTGTTCAATGCATTACCCTTGAATATATCAGCAAAGGAGGATGACACTACGGCTCGGTAGCCGGCGTCATGGATGGCCCAGGCAGCATGTTCTCGGCTTGATCCGCATCCGAAATTTTCCCCGGCCACGAGAATGATTCCCTGCTTACCGTCAAGTATGTTAGGAACCGGCGTTCCGTCAGCATTGAACCTCCAGTCGTAGAAGAGTTTCTCTCCGAAGCCCTCTCGGGAGGTGGTCTTCAGGAACCTTGCCGGTATGATCTGGTCGGTGTCGATATTCGCTGTCGGCACCAGGACTGCAGTGGATTTTATGATTGATATCTTTTCCATTGTTTTTTTGTTTTCTACGGTCGCTCGGGATAGCGGATGGCGGCGTGGCTCGCGGAGCATTTCCCTATGCTCCTGCTCCGCGAGCCACGCCGTCATCGCTGAGGTAGCGAGACACGTCCTGTCAATGCGGCCTCAGCGGCTACGAGCGGACCTGCGAGCATTGTCCTCGCCCCGTAGCCCTGACGTCCTTCAAAATTTCTGTTGGAAGTCGACACGCAATACCTGCCTTCAGGGATCTTGTCATCGTTCATCGCCAGACATGCAGAACATCCCGGCTGCCTTATTTCGAATCCCGCCTCACGGAGAATGTCTCCGAGTCCTTCCTCCTCGATGAGCATTTCCACCTGCTTCGAACCCGGCACAAGCCAGACGACCACATCTGAAGCCTTACGGCGACCCTTTACAGCATTTGCAAATGCCCTGAAGTCCTCGATCCGGCCGTTTGTACATGACCCAAGGAAGACATAGTCCACCTTGTGACCCAGAAGCATATCCCCTGACCTGAGGTCCATATATTCCAGAGCCTTTGCAAAACTTCCTGCATCACAGCCGACTGCCTGAGATGGTATCGGATCGGAAACCGCCATTCCCATTCCCGGATTCGTGCCATATGTGATCATCGGACGGATGTCAGAAGCGTCAAAATGGAATTCCTTGTCGAATACGGCATCATCATCGGTCCGCAGGAACATGGATTTCTGCACAAGGGCATCAAAATCTTCCGCTGAAGGAGCGAAACGCCTGCCCCTGATATATTCGAAAGTCTTCGTATCCGGTGCGACCATTCCTCCCTTTGCTCCCATCTCGATGCTCATGTTGCAGACCGTCATCCTGCCTTCCATGCTCATGTTCCGGAAGACCTCTCCGGCATATTCCACAAAACATCCGGTGCAGCCGCCGGTTCCAAGACGGGATATTATATACAGGATCACATCCTTCGGTGTCACATCGTCAGCAAGAGTTCCGTCGACAGTTATACGTGCCTGCATAGGCTTGTTCTGCATCAGGCATTGGGTTGCAAAGACCATTTCCACTTCACTCGTTCCTATGCCGAAGGCAATGTTGCCGAATGCGCCATGAGTTGCCGTGTGGCTGTCTCCGCATACAATTGTCTGACCGCAAAGAACTATTCCCTGCTCCGGTCCCATCACATGGACTATTCCGTTACCCGGGTCTCCGAGAGGGAAATATCTTATGCCGTTTTCAGATGTATTTTCAGCAAGTGCCGATACCGCCTTTGCGGAAGAGGGGTCAGCAATAGGCTTGTCCTGATCGTGTGTCGGCGTGTTGTGGTCACATGTCGCAAACGTCCTTTCCGGACGGAATACCTTCATATTCTTTGACTTGAGGGCCGAAAAAGCCTGAGGTGAAGTCACCTCATGAATCAGATGACGGTCGATATACAGTACATCGGGACCATCAGGAATGCTCCTTACCACATGGGCCTCCCATATCTTGTCAAAAAGAGTCTTTCCCATTACAATATCTTTGAAATCGCATTCACATATGCCTCCACGGAAGCGGTGACAATATCGGTATTTGCCGAGAAGCCGTAATAGATGTTGCCTTTGTTCTCGATCTGGATATGCACCTTTCCGACGTCATCAGTACCTTTGGTGATGGCCTGAACGAGATATTCCTCAAGGTTTATCTTCCTGTGTACCAGACTCCTGACGGCCTGGAAGGCTGCATCCACCGGACCGTTTCCGCTTGAAGTGGCGGTACATTCCTCACCGTCGATGAGAAGTTTGACGGTAGCCATAGGGATTGCGTTCTTTCCGCATACCACCTGAAGATATTTGAGGCGGATCTTCTGCGCGTGCTTGTCCTGGGTTACTCCTGCAATTATATAAAGGTCGGAGTCGTTGATATCCTTCTTGCAGTCGGCAAGTTTGAGGAACTTGGCATAAGCCTGGTCCAGAAGTTCCTTGTTCAGATGTATGCCCAGACGCTGGAAATGATGGTTCAGTGCCGCACGTCCGCTTCTTGCCGTGAGTTCTATGGTCGAATCGTTGACTCCCACATCTGCAGGGTCGATGATCTCGTAACTTTCCCTGTTCTTGAGCACGCCGTCCTGATGGATTCCGGAAGAGTGAGCGAAGGCGTTGCGGCCCACAATTGCCTTGTTCGGCTGCACCGGCATCCTCATGAGTGTGGATACGGAGTGTGAAGCCTTATGGAAATGTGTGGTTTCTATATCGGTATATACCGGTATGTCCTTACGGCTCTTGACAGCCATCACCACTTCCTCCATGGCGGTGTTGCCGGCTCTCTCGCCTACTCCGTTCACCGTGACCTCCACCTGCCTTGCGCCATTGAGTATACCGGATATGGTATTTGCTGTGGCCATGCCCAGGTCGTTGTGGCAATGGGTAGAGATGATGGCCTGATCTATGTTCGGAACGTTGTCCACGAGATACTTTATCTTGGCTCCATATTCGGAAGGAAGGCAGTAGCCTGTGGTGTCGGGGATGTTCACCACTGTGGCACCGGCCTTTATCACAGCCTCGACCACCCTTGCAAGGTATTCATTATCGGTCCGTCCTGCATCTTCCGCATAGAACTCGACGTCATCCACAAACCTGCGGGCATATTTCACCGCAGCAATCGCCCTCTGGAGGATTTCCTCGCGGTTCGAATTGAATTTGTACTTTATGTGATAGTCGGATGTTCCGATTCCGGTGTGGATCCTTTTCAGACGGGCATAGTGCAGGGCATCTGCCGCCACATCGATATCCTTTTCCACGGCACGGGTCAGGGCACATATCCTCGAGTCTGTGACAATCTTGGAAATCTCGACGATCGACTTGAAGTCTCCGGGGCTTGAAACGGGAAATCCGCACTCGATGATGTCGACCTTCATGGTCTCAAGCATCTTTGCCAACTCGATCTTCTCGATGGTATTGAGTTGACATCCTGGGACCTGTTCTCCGTCCCTGAGAGTCGTGTCGAAAATGTAAAGTTTCTGTTCCATATACACTACGGTTTTGTTCGTTCAGCAGATAAAAAGGCATCCTATGAAAACAAAAAGCCTCCGGCTGACTCCGGAGGCTATATATCAATGACAAGATACAACAATGCACCACCACACGGGAGTCAGACATTATGTCGATTCCATAGTAGAAGGGATAGTAGTGAAAGTGAGTATCTCATATCGTTTTCATTGTAGCGGTGACAAAGGTATTCAATCGGTTTTAAAATTGCAAGGATTGTGCAGAAAAATTTTTTCAATGAAAAGTCGTTGGAATATCGGAATTTATGATTATCTTTGCGCCCGCAAAATCCCGCTGAAGCGGAGATGATGCAGGAAACAATTTTATTAACCTCTAATTTTTTCAAAAGATGGCTGAATATTTGGCACCAGAGAAAAAACAGGAGCTTTTCGAGAAATACGGAAAGTCTAATACTGACACAGGTTCTCCAGAGAGCCAGGTGGCTTTATTTTCCTACCGTATCGCTCACCTTACCGAGCACCTCAAGAACAACAAGCACGACTATGTGACTCGTCGTTCACTTCTGAGACTTGTAGGTAAGAGACGTCGTGTCCTTGACTACCTCAAGGAAATTGACATTGAGAGATACAGAGCAATCGTTAAGGAACTTGGTCTCCGTCGATAATCTGCACTATAGTAGGAACCGACGAAGGGGGATGCGGCCACATGTGGTCCTGCCCCCTTTTTTTTCGCAAAAAAGTCTGATGGCGCAGACAACAGCCTGCGGCGCCTGAAGAATGACATTATATACGACGGATCTGGTATGAAGACCGTCACAGATGAAACAGAGTATTAATCGACTCCCATAGGGGGAGGCAGGCTGAAGACGAAACAATGAATATCGTAAAAAAGACAATTGAATTATCCGACGGAAGGGTAATCGAGATCGAGACCGGTAAACTTGCAAAGCAGGCTGACGGTTCAGTGGTAGTCAAGATGGGTGGCACAATGCTCCTCGCTACCGTAACTTGCGCTAAAGACGCAAAAGAGGATGTTGACTTCATGCCTCTTCAGGTTGACTACAAGGAAAAATATGCATCCGCAGGACGTTTCCCTGGCGGATTCATGAAGAGAGAGGGCAAGGCTTCCGACTATGAGATCCTCATCGCACGTCTTGTGGACAGGGCACTCCGTCCGCTTTTCCCGGAGGATTTCCACGCAGAAGTATTCGTAAACGTAAATCTTATCTCAGCAGAGAAGGACATCCAGCCTGACGCACTTGCAGGACTTGCAGCATCTGCAGCACTCGCAGTGAGCGACATTCCGTTCGATGGACCTATCTCCGAGGTTCGAGTTGCACGCATCGGCGGCGAACTGAAGATCAATCCTAACTTCAGCGAGATGGCTGACGCAGATATCGACATCATGGTTGCCGCTACATACGACAACATCATGATGGTAGAAGGTGAGATGAAGGAGGTCAGCGAGACAGACATGCTCGAGGCTATCAAGTTCGCTCACGAGGAAATCAAGAAGCACTGCAAGGTGCAGATGGAACTTTCAGAGGCTGTTGGCAAGACCGTGAAGAGGACTTACTGCCACGAGGAGAACGATGAGGCTCTCCGTCAGGCCATCCAGGAGTTCTGCTATGACAGATGCTATGCTATCGCGAAGAGCGGTTCTGCAAAGCACGAAAGGTCTGATGCTTTCGAGGCCCTCAAGGAAGAGTTCTATGCAACACTCCCTGAAGAAGAGCAGGAAGAGAAGAGGATGATGATCGAGAGATACTATCATGCGGTTGAAAAGGCTGCCATGAGAAACATGATCCTCGACGAGGGTGTACGTCTCGACGGTCGTGACACCACTACAGTACGTCCTATCTGGTGTGAGACAGACTACCTCCCTTGCGCTCATGGTTCCGCTATCTTCACACGTGGCGAGACCCAGTCTCTTTCGACTGTGACACTCGGTACAAAACTCGACATGAAGGAGCGCGACGAGGTTCTCATCCAGGAGACTGACCAGTTCGTCCTTCACTATAACTTCCCTCCTTTCTCTACAGGTGAGGCACGTCCTCAGAGAGGTGTAGGCCGCCGCGAGATCGGACATGGAAACCTTGCTTACCGTGCACTCAAGCCGATGATCCCTATGGCTCCGGAGAATCCATATGCAATACGCGTGGTTTCTGATATCCTCGAGTCAAACGGTTCTTCATCAATGGCTACAGTATGTGCAGGATGCCTCGCGCTCATGGATGCAGGTGTGAAGATCAAGAAGCCTGTTGCAGGTGTTGCGATGGGTCTTATCACAGACAAGTACAATCCTAACGAAAGATATGCTATCCTTACCGATATCCTCGGTGACGAGGACCACCTCGGAGACATGGACTTCAAGGTGACCGGTACTAAGGACGGTATCACAGCAACCCAGATGGACATCAAGGTGGACGGACTTTCATACGACGTTCTCGCAAAGGCACTCGAGCAGGCACGTCAGGGTCGTCTCCACATCATGGGTGAGATGATGAAGACCATCAGCGAGCCACGTGCAGAGTACAAGGAGTTCGTTCCTCGTATGGTTCAGGTACGTGTTGCCGGTGAGTTCATCGGCGCTATCATCGGAAAGGGTGGCGAGACTATCCAGAAGATCCAGCGTGAAACCGGCACTACAATCACTATCACCGAAGAGCAGGTGGACGGAGTATCACAGGGTGTTGTGGACATCTTCGGTACAGACAAGGAGTCTATGGACAAGGCTCTTGCATGGATCGACGGCATCACTGCAGTTCCTGAAGTAGGTACTGTATATCACGGAAAGGTGGTATCTATCCTCGAGTTCGGCGCATTCGTTGAAATCCTCCCTGGCAAGGAAGGTCTTCTCCACATCTCTGAGATAGACTGGAACAAGACAGAGAAGGTTGAGGATGTACTCAAGGTAGGTGACGAGGTGGATGTAAAACTCCTCGAAATCGACGAGAAGAACGGCAAGATGAGACTTTCACGCAAGGCTCTCATCGAGAAGCCTGAGGGCTATGTGGAGCCTGAGCGCAAGCCACGCGGCGAAAGAGGTCCACGTCGTGAGAACGGCAACGGTCCGCGTCGTGACGACCGCAGAGGCGACAGAGGTCCACGCCGTGACGACAGAGGTCCAAGAGGTCCACGTCGCGAGAGACCTGCTGAGGCTCCTGAGCAGAACAACGAGCCAGAGATGTTCTAATCGACATACACATATCAAAAAAGGGACAGTCACTTTTCGTGGCTGTCCTTTTTTGTATAGTGTGACAAGCGGAGTACCCGATGTAACATGAGTATAAGATTTTGAAACGATATTTATTTCCCCGATTGGACAAAATCATCAGTTTTGCAGCACAAAACAATTGACACTAAAAACTGATAGACATGAAAAAGAGTATCGCGTTCACTTACGCATTCATTGCAGCATTCGGAGCACTCGTGGTCGGTCTGAACATGGGAGGCATTTCCGGGGCAATCGACATCATCGAAGCAGAATTTTCACTTGATGCACTGACAAAGGGCTTTGTAACGGGTGCCCTTATGGTCGGTTGCCTTTTCGGCGCACTGCTCGGAGGACGTCTGAGCGACAAATATGGAAGGAAACTGATGCTGATCATCTCCGCCGTACTTCTCGGACTGTCGGCAGGCGGGTGCGGCTTCCTTTCACACTCCGCTTCCGCACTTGTGATATACAGGTTCATAGGTGGACTTGGAGTCGGTGTCCTCTCCGCAGTGATTCCTACCTATATTACGGAAATATCTCCGGCCGAACTCAGAGGAACCTTCGTTTCCTTCTACCAACTGTTCGTTGTGGTCGGTATTCTCGTGGCATATTGCGCCAACCTCTTCTTCTCATCCTACGAAATGAACTGGCATCTGATGCTCGGTCTGCCTCTGGCATTCGCCATTCTTGACATAGTACTCCTGCTGTTCCTTCCGGAAAGTCCGATATGGCTGGAGCAGAGAGGACAGAAACGCGAGAGGGAAAAGGTGGCCTTCAAGGAACTGTTCAAGGGAAGAATGGGCTATGTCGTGTTTCTCGGCAGCATGCTTGCCTTCTTCCAGCAGATAACAGGTATCAACGTGGTGGTGAACTATGCGCCAAGCATATTGGGCGAACTTGGAATCGCAGGCAACAGTCCGCTTGTCCAGACAGTATATATCGGACTCGCCAATCTCCTGTTCACAGTCATCGCACTCTGGCTTGTGGACAAGTTCGGCCGAAAGACCCTTCTTGTGAGCGGATGCTTCGGCTGCACTGCAGCGCTCGCCTACATGACCTATGCATATTCGATTCCGGATCCGAGCAGCATCGGTGTTCTCATAGCGATTCTTGCATACATCGGATTCTTCGCCCTGTCGCTTTCTCCTCTGATGTTCGTCGTGACATCCGAAATCTATCCGTCACATATACGCGGAACCGCAATGGCAGTCTCCACAGGAATCAGTTGGGCCTGTGCATTCATCGTGGTGCAGTTCTACCCATGGATGGAAAGCACTCTCGGAGCAAATGTGGCATTCGGAATATTCGCATTCCTCTGTCTTGCTGCAGGTCTGTTCATCCAGTTCCTGATTCCTGAAACAAAGGGCAAATCCCTGGAAAGCATCGAAAAAGAACTAAAACTCAGATAAACAATGAAACCTATTGTCATCGGGGTGGGAGAATATCTCTGGGACCTCCTCCCCAGTGGAAGGAAAGCAGGTGGAGCACCTGTCAACTTCGCATATCAT
>SUYY01000082.1 GCA_015060205.1 Bacteroidales bacterium | reverse complement strand
GAGTTTTACGGTCAGCAATGTCGGCAAGATGGCCGGAGCGGAGGTCGCTCAGGTCTATGTGACTGACCAGGAGTGCTCGCGCATACGCCCTCAGAAGGAACTTAAAGGTTTTGACAAGGTGTATCTCTGTCCGGGCGAGAGCAGGACTGTGAGTGTAAGGATGGGTGAGGAAGCTTTCCGGTTTTATGATCCCGGTTTGCATGATTGGGTCGTGGAATCCGGAAAATTCATCATATCTGTAGGATCCTCTTCGGCCGACATGAGACTGAACTGTGAGTTGTATGTTGATAATGATAAATTCTGATATTATGAGAAGTGGAAATTTGTTCATTTGCGCTTTGACACTCTTCCTTTGGACAGGACTTTTTGCCCAGAACAAGGTTTCATATTCTTACACCGAGGCTTCTGAACTGACCTTGATAGGTAAGATTCATGAGAACACCTCCAATCCGTACCACCGTGTGGACACCACCCTGTACAAGGGATTCACCCCTTCTGAGAACAGGCAGGTACGCATGTCTTCAGGCATAGCTGTAGTGTTCAGGACGGATTCGCCTTCAATCGTGATAAAGACCGCCTATGGCCACACCATATCGCCGAACAATACAAACGGATTCAGCGCCAGAGGGTATGACCTTTATATAAGGAAGGATGGCCGCTGGCTCTTCGCCGGTGCGGGAACCAATGATCCCAAGCATCCTGACAGGGGGCTTGTCATAGCCGGCAATATGGGGCATGACAGCAAGGAGTGTCTTTTATATCTTCCGTTGTACAGCGAAGTCAATTCTGTGAGGATCGGTGTCGAAGAAGGTTCGGTCATCGAGCGTTTGGACAACCCTTTCAGACGCAGGATTGCAGTATTCGGTTCAAGCTATACCCAAGGTTCGTGTACTTCGCGTTCGGGAATGAGCTATCTGGCTCAGCTCAGCAGACGCACCGGACTTCATTTCATGAGTCTGGGATGCGGAGGCAACTGCCGGCTCCAGTCTTATTTCGCAGATGTACTCTGTGATGCCCGTGCCGATGCCTTCCTGTTCGATACATTCTCAAATTCAAGTCCCGGTCAGATCCGTGAAAGGCTGTTTCCTTTCATAGAAAAAATCCAGAAGGCTCATCCCGGCAAGCCTCTTATATTCCAGAGAACCATCCGTCGCGAGAGCCGTAACTTCGATGTAAAGGCAAGAAATTGGGAGGAAACTCGTGCTGCAGTCGCAGACAGCATGATGAATATTGCCTTGAAGAAATACAAGGATGTCTATTTCATCACCCCGAATGCCACATCACAGACCCATGATGCCACGGTGGATGGAGTGCATCCTGACAATTACGGATATACGCTCTGGGCAGAGTCGATAGCAGGCCCTTTGTGCGAAATTCTTGAAAAGTATTGATCTGTCAGACATTCTAACCATAAAATTAATATTATGAACATTTTGTTTTCTTTTGTACTGGCAACGATAGTTGCTGCTACAGCTCCTTCAGAGGCGGAGCAGAAGGTTTCTCTTCCGGAAGAATTTACTTTGAATCTTGACTTCAAGGCAGGATGGCCGTTTGAGGAGTATTGTCGCAAGGCTTCCGAACAGAACCTTGCTAAAGGTGACACTTATACTTATGTCTATGAGTATGAGGCTGATGGCAAGAAGGCATCAGAAGAGTTTAAATTCCTCATATATGGAAACAAGACAAACTACAAGTATCTGAAAGGGACCGGTGATGGCGTGAAGACTCTGCGTCCCGATCCAAAGAGTGCAACAAGCCGCATTACTCTTCCGGCTGTACCTGGAAGGTATCTTAAGTCGGTGACATTGCATGTTTGCAATGCGCATTCCAAGAGATTTGCGATTGTAGACTCTAAGACATGGAAAGTTATTGCAGAGTCTGAGGGGAGTACTAGCAGTTCTCCTGCCACAATTACATTCCCTACCGCAGGAGTGTCAACTCAGCCAGGC
Organism: Bacteroidales bacterium; assembly: GCA_015060205.1. Lineage (GTDB taxonomy): Bacteria > Bacteroidota > Bacteroidia > Bacteroidales > UBA932 > Cryptobacteroides. The sequence continues at coordinate 3,458 of SUYY01000082.1, read as the reverse complement.
AAGCCGTATTACATGCGTTTGATCGATACGAACATGTTGGTATCAGGTGTGACTCTTGTTTATTCTTCGACTCTCTGATTCAAGTGACCATTGTCAGTGTAGGAAGATACATATGAAAAAGCTTTGTATGATTGTGGCTCTGGTTTTTGCCGCGGTTACAATGACCCATGCTCTGGAACTTGTGCCTAAGCCTGTGTTCCCGTATCGTGGAGCGATGCTGGACTGTTCGCGTCATTTCTGGACAGTAGAGCAGATCAAGACGGTCATCGACGTGTTGTCCATGCACAAGCTGAATGTCTTTCATTGGCATCTGACTGACAATCAGGGATATCGTAAAGTATGCGCAGGAAAGAGGAGTGGAAATAATTCCGGAAATAGAACTTCCCGGACATGCACAGGCCGCTTTGGCAAGTTATCCATGGCTGGGTTGCCGTGGACAGGGGTATGAGGTCATGACCGGCTGGTCAAGGAGACCACCCTTGAGTTCCTTAAGAATGTATTCGATGAGATCAGTGAACTGTTTCCGAGTCAGTACATCCACATCGGTTGGGATGAAATTCTTGACGGCGGGGTGTCAAAGACGGCTGTGGTTATGTCATGGCAGGGAATGAGAGGTGGCATCACCGCTGCAAGACAAGGAAATGACGTAATCTATGTGCCTCGACAATACTTCTATCTGCCCCTACGGCCTATTCCGATTTTGTTGACAGGATGTAGACCTTGCTGAAATGGAAAGACAGATTAGAAAGGACCCCCAGACCTGGGAGTCCGTGTTGAAACTTATCCGGGATGGCGTGCTGGAGGCGGGATCTGAAGGATTTATGCTTAAGGTTCCTAAAAAGTAGTTATGTCAATTTTGTAATAACAAATAGCAGTTTGTGGGTGTGAAATAAAACGCAAATTGCTATATTTGATGCGAGTTAATCATAATACGCAGAAAGAATGAAAAGATTTTTATTTGCAGCCATCGTGGCTGTGATGGCCGTTTCCTGCTACGATGACACAGATCTTCAGAAGCAGATAGAAACCAACAGGCAGAGCATAATTGACCTTAAGGAGTATCTTGACGGTCAGCCGGAAGTGGTTCTCCCCAAGCTGAAGATTGATGGAGGTTATCTTAAAGTCTCATACGACGGTGGAGCTGCTTGGGAAGAGGTAGGTGAAGTGTCTTCGGCATCCCGGGAGTGTCTAGTGGAAAGTGTGGTCCTTGAAGAGGATTCCCTGATACTTGTTCTTTCGGACGGCAGGTCATTCAATATACCGCTTTCTGGCGCACAGCAGCCTCAGGGTGGTGTCAGAAGTTATTATCTTGATGAGATAGCGAAGACGAAGGCTTCTCTTTATAAGCTTATGAACGAGCCGTGTCTTGTGTTCCCTATGATTGCCGACATCCATTACAAGGCATCGAAGGATTGTCCGGACCTTATCGACATAACCGTTGATAACATGGTGGCCCTGTCAAAGGATATCCGCTTCGATTTCATAGCATGTCTTGGTGATATCGTGGAGGGAGACAGGACTCAGGCTGAGACAGAGAGTCTTGTGGATCATCTTTATGACCAGTTCATGCGCATAGATGCCCCTTACTATCCGGCCATAGGAAACCACGATGAAAACTGGGAACATGGTGCCTTCTCTCATCAGCAGCTGCACCGTATCTATATGAGGAATACTTTCGATGTGATGTTTGATCAGACATCAATGTGCGGAACAAACTTCTACAAGGATTTCTACGGTTTGGGAGTAAGATGTATCTTCCTCAACTCGATCAATGGCGGCACTTTCGGTTTCTCGGAAGCGACCTGCGGATGGTTTGAAGAGGCCCTTGATACATCTTTTGATGTCTATGTGTTCTCTCATGTCTCTCCGGTGAGAGCCCACCAGCACGATTACTGGTATCATCTGAATGACGAGAGGATTCAGGCTGCCATCAAGGCTGCACCTAACTTCAAGATGTTCTTCAACGGTCACAGTCACTTTGACTGCGAGTTTACAGCGCCTTTCAATGACACTCCCGGCAGGACACACAATCCGTTCCTCGCTTATTCGCTCACATGCAACAAGTTCGTGAACAATACACAGGGAAAGAACTGGCCGGCTCATGCTGTACAGCCTTTCAGGGAATTGGGCACCGTCACAGAGGATGCCTTTGACATAGTGGTAATACGTCCGAAATCAGGGAAAGTCAACACTGTCCGTTTCGGTGCAGGTATGGACAGGGAGTTTGACCTGACTACCGGTCAGTCTATGGGCGAGTCGGCTGCTGCAAACTTCCCTGACGAAATGACCATTACCTTGGATTTCAGCGCAGGATGGCCTTTTGAAGAAGAATGTGCTGTCAATGAGGAACAGAGGGCCGGTGGTGAATTCTATCGTTACCTTTATGATTATACACGTAAAGATGGCGTGGCTGGAATCATTGATATGAGGTTCGGTATTCAGAGATCGAGTGCCAAGAAGACCGACACAAATGTGATAAATTACTCATTTGCGGACGGCTGTCTGTCTTTTGGTGACACAGTAGGAATGGGTGATACCTATGGCATGATACATATTCCGGGCATAGCAGGGAGGTATGTCACATCCGTTGAGATCACTCATGACAAGAAAGCTGCGTTCACGATTGCAGACGGAGAAAGATTTGTCTATGATGCCAGCCCTAATGCCAGTTCATCATCTTCTGCCGGTCCGACGGTCTTCAAGCTTCCTTATGTGAAGGGCGAAAAGACAGTACCGGCGGGATTGGGGGCATCCTATAACATAAGGATGAGGACCTCTGGTGTGAGAATCTCCAAGATTAAGGTCATATACTCAACGATAGAATCTGAATAAAGTTCAACTAAACGAACATAGATTATGAAAAGATTTTTATTCGCAGTTCTTGTCGCTGTGATGGCAGTTTCCTGCTACGATGACACAGATCTTCAGAAGCAGATAGAAGCCAACAGGCAGAGCATAATCGACCTCAAGGCGTACATTGAAGGCCAGCCAGAGGTGATTCTTCCCAAGCTGAAGATTGATTCTGGCAGTCTTAAGGTTTCATATGACGGCGGAGCGAATTGGGAGGAAGTGGGTGCCGTGTCTTCGTCAACGGAAGAGTGCCTTGTGGAAAGCGTGACTCTTGATGGTGACGTTCTGGTGCTTGTCCTTTCCGACGGCCAGTCTTTCAATATTCCGTTGTCTGCAGAGCAGGGACCTCAGGAGCCTCAAGGTGGAGTCAGGAGCTATTATTTGGATGAGATAGCAAAGACAAGAGCGTCTGTCAATAACCTTATTACAGAGCCATGTCTGGTGTTCCCAATGATTACCGATATTCATTACAAGAGTTCTTCAGAGTGCCCGGACCTGATCGACATCACCATGGAAAACATGGTAGCTCTGTCAAAGGATATCCGCTTTGATTTCTTCGCCTGCCTTGGTGACATCACAGACGGTAAAAAGTCTCAGGAAGAGACAGA
>SUYY01000019.1 GCA_015060205.1 Bacteroidales bacterium | reverse complement strand
GCGGAAGGACATTTTCGTATTGAAGCATTGTTATCTCTTGAATTTCAATGCTTTAAGATACGAATAAATATTGAACTATGCAAATTTAATCACATAGTACATTCATATTCACTTTTTCAGTGCTCTCTCAATCTGAGGGTATCTGGGACGGTTTCGCGGCAAAAGCGTAGCAGGTGGAACTATATTTGTCACGACGCAGGAGTTTTGGCTTATACTCTTGCGTCGTGACAAGGATTCCGGATAATGGCGCCGTTTTCCGTCACCACGCACGAGTTTAGCATGAAAGTCTTGCGTCGTGACAGAAGCATGTCTACGACTCCTCATGTCTTTATGAACAATAGTCTTTCCACTGTCATTGCGAAATGTCTACGATTCCTCATATCATCGTGAGCAACTACCTTCACACTGTCATTGCGAGAAGCATAGCGACGTGGCAATCTGAGGGTCCGGGATAAGATTGCCACGTCGGACTATCGTCCTCCTCGCAATGACAGGGGGACGACTGATGACCTCCTCGCAATGACAGTGGGATGGTTGCTGTCGTCCATTCCTGCTACCGCACGCTCCTTCGCTGCAAAAGTCCACAGGACTGTTTGCTTTTCGCTCGCGACCTCGCAATGACATGCTGCTTTTCGTGTAATGATGCCGAAATAGTTGGTATGACCGGTGTGACATCTCTTGGCCCGGAATTGACACACCGGTATGGATAATCGTTTTAATGAGTTTCGGATAACCGGTGTGCCGCTTTTCAGGCTAAAACTGTCACACCGGTCACAGTCAGACCCGACCACGATAGAGCAACAGTCAAGCGCGAGGACGGCCTTCAGGTCGAGCCGCCCGGAGCGCTTGAACTGTAGTTGCCGGAGGGCGTATATTCCGGCAACGGTGCTCTTGATGTCATTTCCCCAGAGGTACCTGTAACGGTTTTGCAACGGAAACGTTACAGGTACCATTTAATCTGAGGGCATCTGGGACGGTTTCGCAGCAAAAGCGTAACAGGTGGAACTGCAAGTATAACGACGCACGAGTTTTGGCCTATACTCTTGCGTCGTGGCAAGGATTCCGGAAAATGACTCCGATTTCCTTCACGACGCACGAGTTTAGCATGAAAGTCTTGCGTCGTGGCAGAAGCCAACAACTGTCACCCAGTGTCATTGCGAGGCTTCATTGAAGCCGTGGCAATCTGAGGGTCCGGGATGAGATTGCCACGTCGGACTATCGTCCTCCTCGCAATGACAGGGGGGTAAGATTGTTGTTCATGAATGAACCGGGCGAAAAGCGTAAGAAAAAGAAAAAAACGTAAGAAAAAGAAAAAAAGTGGTGTGGAGACACCGGGATGAATGAAAGAGAGAGGGAACTTTGGTATTTTTACTGCATGAACTCAGGTAAAAGGAACGGGAACGACATTAAAACCCAATGAAGAGATGAGACTTAAAGATTTGTGCAGAGATGAGATGCCAAGGGAAAAGATGCTGTCCAAGGGATGTGGTGCATTGAGCGACACTGAACTGCTGGCCATATTGCTCAGAGTCGGGAGAAGCGGAACCAATGTCATAGACATGGCAAGGGAACTTCTCAGAAGCGGAGACGGGACACTGGGTACTCTTGCAGGAATGAGTGCGGAAAGATTGTGCAGGATAAACGGAATAGGTCCGGGCAAGGCAGTGACAGTTGCCGCAGCATTCGAACTCGGAAGAAGAGCAGCAGTAGAGAAAGCAGGAAACCTTAGTGAACGGATGTCTTCGCCCCGGAAGGTATTCGGTCTCATGCAGCCGATAACCAGAGATCTCGACCATGAGGAGTGCTGGATCATATTGCTGAACAAGGCCAACAGGGTAATAAGCAGGGAAATGATAAGCAGCGGAAGCATCGACAGCACCATCATAGACAATAAGACCATAATCCGCAAGGCTATAGACAAGAAGGCCTCCGCTCTGATCCTTGTCCACAACCATCCTTCCGGAAGCGCACTTCCCAGCAAGGCGGACATAGACCGGACAGAATCTCTGAACAAGGCACTCAAGACCTTCGACATCGCTCTTCTGGACCATGTCATCATAGCGAAAAGCGAATATTACAGTTTTGCTGATGAACAGATATGCGAAAATTTTTGATAGAGTGAAAATAAAGGATAAATTTGTGACTGTTAACCAAAAGCGACAGCAATGAAAATCATCAACCTCGGTGAGAGCAACAGCATTCTCAACAAATTCGTCGCCCAGATGCGCGACATTGACATACAGAAGGACAGCATGCGTTTCCGCAGAAATCTGGAAAGACTGGGAGAAATCTTCGCTTATGAAATAAGCAGGACACTTGATTATTCAGAAAAGTCTGTCACTACTCCCCTTGGAATCGCAAACATGCGCACCCATGATGACAATATCGTTGTCGCTACCATACTCAGAGCAGGTCTTCCTCTGCATCATGGCATCCTGAACTATTTCGATGATGCCCAGAATGCCTTCGTCGCAGCATATAGAAAATACGACAAGGGAGAGGGCTTTCATATAAATATAGAATACGCAAGCACGCCCGACCTCGAAGGAAAGACCCTTATTCTTGCAGACACCATGCTTGCCACAGGAGCATCACTGGAAATCGCATACAGGAAACTCTGTGAGCAAGGCACACCGAAACACACCCATATCGTTTGCCCTATATCCAGCGCCTACGCCGTCGAATATCTCCAGAAGAATATTGACGGAGAAAGGATCACACTTTGGGTTGCAGCCATCGACGAGGAACTGACAAGCAAATCCTACATAGTACCGGGCCTGGGCGACGCCGGTGACCTCGCATACGGAATAAAGAAATAATCTAGAGTTCCTTTCTGAGACGAGCCTTCGGAATGCCAAGTTGATCACGATACTTGGCAATTGTTCTTCGTGCTACCTTGTAGCCTTTTGAAGACATCTGCTCCACGAGTTCATCATCTGTGAGAGGCTTGCGTTTGTTCTCGTTGTCGACACATTCCTGCAAAGCCCTCTTGAGTTCTCGTGTAGAGACCTCTTCACCCTCCTGATTTTCAAGACCTTCCGAGAAGAAATATTTGAGGGAATATATACCGAAATGTGTCTCGATATATTTACTGTTCACCACTCGTGAAATCGTGGATATGTCAAAGCCTGTCTTTTCGGCTATATCCTTGAGCACCATCGGCTTGAGATTGGTTTCATTGCCGTCTATGAAATAGTCGTGCTGATATTCAAGAATCGCATTCATGGTGCTGGAGAGGGTGTTGTGACGCTGCTTGATGGCCTCGACAAACCATTTTGCGGAATCCAGTTTCTTCTTGACAAAGACAGCCGCCTCCTTCTTTCCCCTTTCGGACGAATTGGCCGCCTCCATAAGGATGTCCGCATATCTCCGGTTGACCCTCAATTCAGGAATGGAGAATCTCGGCATCGACAACTGAAGTTCGCCATCCTTGTATTCCAGGACGAAATCCGGTACTATCTGCTGCGCCTGATCGCTGTAGGAATCGTCAATCTGACCGCCTGGAGAAGGGTTCAGTTTCAGAATCTTTGCCATTGCAGCCTTGAGTTCCTCCTCCGAAAGTCCCATGCGGGTCATTATCTTCTGATAGTGCTTTGAGGTGAACTCATTGAAATGGTTCCTCAGTATCTTTTCCGCATTATCAACATCCTCGGATCTGTGGAGATTCTTTATCTGAAGGAGAAGGCACTCCCGCAGATCTCTTGCCCCGACACCTGCCGGATCGAACTCCTGGATCACCTTGAGCATTTCGAGGACTTCCTCTTCAGTCGTGCTGATATTTGCTCTAAGGACGATATCATCCACAATGCTGTCAATACTTCTGCGCAGATAGCCGTCATCATCAAGGCTTCCTATTATGAAGGAGCCGATTGCATACTGGTGTTCGGAAAGATTCCTGTAGCCAAGTTGTTCCTGAAGACTCTGGGTGAAACTTTCCTTGACCGAAAACGTGCTGTACTGAGGTCTTTCGTCCTTTACATTGTAATTGTCAGAACGAAGACGGTAGGAAGGTATGGTATCATCCTCCTTGTAATCGGAGAGAGACACCTCACGAGGTGCTTCCTCAACTTCCGATTCAGCAGGCTGTTCCTCATCCAGTACCGGATTTTCCTCTATCTCCTTACGGATACGCTGCTCCAACTCCTGTATGGGGAGTTCGATAAGTTTGATGGTCTGTATCTGCAGCGGTGAAAGTTTCTGGGTCTGCTTGAGTTCTAAGCCTTGCTTCAACATAGTGATGATACTTTTATTGTTCGACAGATATTGGTCTGAGCACCTTGACTGTATCCGTCACATAGGCATTATCCTTATCTACAACCGGGTATGAGATGTTCTCCTTCACGACAAAAGCACTTGGGAAAGAACTTTTGATATGTGACAGAAGAGCCATGGCCTCCGATTTAGTCCTGAAATCGCCTACCGTGACCTTGAAATATGGATTGGCATATGTCCTGTATGCTCTGATGCCGTGAAATGAAGACTCGAAGCGCCTCAATGTCGCCTCCGACTCCACACGCGCAGACTGCTTGTTGTCAAAGAATATCCTGACCCTGTAGCCCGGAATGCTCCTCTTTGAATTCGCTGCAACCTGCTGTCTGAGGGCGGCGGCAACGTCCTGAGACTGATATATTTCCACATCAGCCATGCCTCCGTTGGACTTCAGGGGCATTATATGGAATATATCCTTGCCCGCCAGAAGTGTATCCACTCCCGAGACCGGTCTGTATATCACCGAATCCACCAGTTCATATCCTTCAGGCACTTCCATATCCTGTGCATATGACGGAACGGCGGTCAAAGCCGAAAGCACAGAAAGAAGGACCGTAAATATGAGAAACTCAGATCTTTTCATAGTATTTTTCCTCCAATAGTTTTTTCAATGGTATATCCTTGAACTGTCTTTTCAATCTGACGCCAGCAACCTTGCCCTTGACCGAAAGATCTATGGTACATTCCTTGAGTTTCTTCGGGTCTGCAAAGTTCATCAGATACAACAGGCTCACTCCGCTTTCGAGCGCAACTGTCGCTGTGACCTGATAATCTGCGATGGTCCTGGCATTCACGGTCAGAGGAGCAAGCACCACGTTACCAACAATCTTGCCAGAATGCTTCACCTGACCGCTGACATCTTCAAGAACTATCTTTCCTGCCGGATTGTCAACCTTCACGGAAAGCATGATGTCAGCCCCGCGCAAACCGTTCATTTTCACGGACTCCAACTTTCCGGAGAGTATGCGCACCTGTTCATATTTACGGCAGCCCGGAACCGCCAGAAGCACAAGCGACAGGAGAGCAATCAAAAAAAATAAGCCTTTTCTTTTCACTTCAGTAATATTTATATCAAGGCAAAGGTAAGTATATTCACCGAAAAAACCTATCTTTGCGCTGATGTAAAGACTGATCAAATGCGCAATATAAAACCCATAACAGACCCTTCGAGACCTAAGGTCTATATAGAGACATACGGCTGCCAGATGAACGTAAATGACAGCGAGGTCATACTTTCCATTCTCCAGGACGCAGGATATGCCCTGACCGAGACCATCGATGATGCAGACGTCATTCTTGCAAACACCTGTTCCATCAGGGACAATGCAGAGCAGAGGGTATGGGGCAGGATCGACCAGTTCAAACTGCAGAAGAGAAAGAGGAAAAACGTGGTCATCGGCATCGTAGGCTGCATGGCGGAGAGGCTCAAGGACCGTCTTCTCGAGACGGTCGATATAGTTGCAGGTCCGGACTCATACAGGTCTCTCCCTGCACTTCTTGAAGCGGTGACTCCGGAAAGTCCGCAGATGAACGTACTGCTTTCGCATGAAGAGACATATGCCGACATATCTCCGGTCAGACTTGACAGGAACGGAATATCGGCATTCATCTCCATCATGAGAGGATGCAATAACGTATGTTCTTACTGCATAGTGCCTTACACCAGAGGAAGAGAGCGAAGCAGGGACGCGCACACCATAGTGAGGGAGGCGCAGGAACTTTGGGATAACGGCTACAAGGAGGTGACTCTTCTCGGTCAGAACGTGGACTCATACAGTTGGGAGGACGTGAATTTCGCCAGACTTCTCGAGATGGTCGCACAGGTAAACCCCGGACTCAGGGTGAGGTTCTCCACCTCACATCCGAAGGATATAAGCGACGAGGTCATATATACAATGGCCAAGCATGAGAACATATGCCGTCATATCCACCTTCCCGTACAGTCAGGAAGCAGCGTGATGCTGGAGAAGATGAGGCGCAAATATGACAGGGAGTGGTATCTGGAGAGGGTCGACAAGATAAGAAGCGTCATGCCGGACTGCGGAATAACCACCGATGTCATCGCAGGATTCTGCGGAGAGACAGAGCAGGACCATCAGGACACCCTCACACTCATGGAAAAGGTGGTGTTCGACTCCGCATTCATGTTTGCATATTCAGAAAGACCGGGAACACTCGCTTCAAAGGTATATCCGGACGACATACCTTACGAGGTGAAGACCGCAAGGCTCAATGAAATCATAGCCCTGCAGGGAAGAATGAGCCTGAAGAGCAATGAAAAGGAGATAGGAAAGGTGATGAAGGTGCTCGTGGAAGGCCCATCGAAGAAGAATCCGGAAGAACTCTGCGGAAGGGCAGGAAGCAACAAGATGTGCGTGTTCCCTTCCAAAGGTGAAAAACCGGGTGATTACTGTGAGGTGGAAGTGGTATCCGTGACTTCAGCAACACTTCTGTGCAGACGTATCGACTAACACCACATAATTATGGATAAATACATACTCGCCCTCGACCAGGGAACCAGCAGTTCGAGGGCAATCGTATTTGACAGGCATGGCCGGACAATGGCTGTGTCTCAGAAGGAGTTCACCCAGATATTCCCGAAACCGGGCTGGGTAGAGCATAATCCTATGGAAATATGGTCATCACAGGCATCAGTCATTGCAGAGGCCATCACTTCCATTGACATCAACGGTCTGAACTTGGCGGCAATCGGCATCACCAACCAGCGTGAGACCACCATAGTGTGGGATGCCGAGACCGGCACACCGGTGTACAATGCCATCGTCTGGCAGGACCGCAGGACCTCGGAATATTGCGACAGCCTCAAGAGAGACGGCCGCACCGACCTTATCCGAAGCAAGACCGGTCTTATCATCGACGCATATTTCAGTGCCACAAAGATCAGATGGATTCTGGAGAATGTGCCTGGAGCACGTCAGAAGGCGGAAGAAGGCAAGTTGCGCTTCGGCACAGTAGACACATGGCTCATCTGGATGCTTACAAGGGGCGAGGTGCACGTGACAGATGTCAGCAATGCATCCAGGACAATGCTCTTCAACATCCACACCCTGCAGTGGGACAAGGAACTCCTGCAACTTTTCGACATTCCGGAATCAATGATGCCTCAGGTGAAGTCTTCAAGCGAGGTGTACGGATATACCAAGACCACACTTTTCGCCCATGAGGTACCTGTCGCGGGTATAGCGGGCGACCAGCAGGCTGCGCTTTTCGGTCAGATGTGCACGGAGGCAGGCTCGGTGAAGAACACCTACGGCACCGGATGCTTCCTCCTGATGAACAGCGGAGAGAGACCTATAATGTCGTCCAACAATCTTCTGACCACCATCGCATGGAAAATCGGAGACAAGGTCAACTATGCACTCGAGGGCAGCATCTTCGTTGCCGGTTCGGTAGTGCAGTGGCTGCGTGACGGACTCGGGATCATCAGGTCGTCTTCTGAAGTTGAAGAACTTGCGGCAAGCGTCCCGGACAACGGAGGAGTATATTTCGTGCCTGCACTTACAGGACTTGGTGCACCTCATTGGGACCAATATGCCAAGGGAAGCATATACGGCATAAGCAGAGGTACTAAGGGGGCACATATTGCACGTGCTGCACTTGAAGGCATCGCGTTCCAGACAATGGACATCGTGAATGCCATGCAGAAGGACGCAGGCATCACCCTAAAGGAACTGAAGGTGGACGGAGGTGCATCAAGGAACAACCTCCTGATGCAGTTCCAGGCAGATATTCTAGGCACTTCGGTCATCAGACCTACGGTAACGGAGACAACAGCCCTTGGAGCGGCATATCTTGCAGGACTCGCAGTGGGATATTGGGAAAGCATCGACCATATCAAGAGCCAGTGGGGAGTTGAACGCGAGTTCAATCCTTCTGCAGACCCGGAGGCGGTCCAAAGCCTCAAGGCCGGATGGGCCGACGCCATCAGAAGAACACTAACCGATAAATAATCACAATCATGGAAATGTATATCAAGTATATTTTCGAGTTCATCGGCACAATGGTGCTGATACTTCTCGGAGACGGCGTCTGCGCCGCAACAAGCCTGGACAAGAGCAAGGCGAAGGGAGCAGGATGGATTGTAGTCACCCTCGGATGGGGTTTTGCCGTAATGGTGGGAGTATTCATATCCGGATCGATTTCGGGAGCACACCTCAACCCTGCGGTAAGCATAGGCTGTGCGATTGCCGGTACTATGGAATGGAGCGCAGTTCCGGGATATGTGATTGCACAGATGCTTGGCGGATTCACCGGTGCGCTTCTGGTATGGCTTTTCTACAAAGACCACTATGATGCAACCGAAGATCCCGGCACAAAACTCGGAACGTTCTGCACCATGCCTGCAATCGAAGGTCACAAGATGAGGAATTTCTTCTGCGAGGCTCTTGCATCATGGCTGCTTGTATTTGTGATTCTCATATTCGGATATGATGCAAATGTACCTACCCTGGATGCCGCAGGAGTACATCTGCACATCGGAATGGGAGAACTCGGAGCATTCCCTGTGACCTGTCTGATCATGGCGATAGGTATGTCTTTGGGTGGAGCGACAGGCTATGCGATCAACCCGGCCCGCGACCTTGCACCAAGAATCGCACACGCAATCCTTCCTATGAAGAACAAGGGAAAGAGCGGATGGTGCTACAGTTGGGTGCCGGTGGCTGGTCCGATTGTCGGAGCCGCTGCTGCAGCATTGACTTATCTGCTTCTTTTCTAGAGGATTACTGAATTGTTTCCCGCCATGTTTCAGGAACTACTACCGGCGGAGTATGAGGAGGCTTGGCCTCCTTTTCTTTTTCCTCAGCCTTGCGTGCAGTGCCGCAGGAAGTAAGCAGCACTGCCACGCAGAACAGAAGGAAATATCTGAATATCTTATTCATGTGGTCTGTCATTTTGCATCTCTCCAGGTTTGCGGAATAACCACAGGAGGTGTTGTAGGAACATTGACCTTCTCCACGTAGTTTCTCATGCTGCGCGACATCGGCACAGACTTCTGTGGGGCGGTCTTGCGGCTGATTGAGTCGTATTCTACGAATTTCTCATAGTCATACTCCCAGTCAGGTCCGTATGCAAGTTTGTGTATCCTGTAGTAGATGGCTTCACGGGACGGAGCGTTGAATCCACCGAGGTTTTCATCCATGATGCTGGTGTAGGTAGGTCTGTAGGCTCCGTAAATATATGTGGATGCTCCTTCATAGACTCCAAGACCGTCATATGAATATCTTTCATCTGCCAGGAAATGCGCCCATCTGACCTCCTCAGGATCAGACACATAGTCTATGTTCTTCCACCATCCGTAGATGTTGTGTTGATTCGTTTCGGTTTCAATCACAGATGACGGTATTCTTCCATTACGCTCATAGAAGTATTCGTCACCCAGTTTAGCGAATCCATGACCGTTTGCCTCGTGATGGAGAAGTCCGACAAACAATGCTTTGTCAGTACTTCTAGGGAAATAGGATATGGTAAGTCCCGAGGCATAATCGTTCCTGTGTTCAGGGAGGCGCAAATAGCATGTACCCGCATATCTATCCGAATTCATGGATACGACAATCATGGCGTCATCCATCCTTTCTTCAGGAAGTGCCTTCAAGGCATAGCGTATGGCTTCTGCATCGTTACCTCCCACTCTGGTTCCTTCTCCGAATTGTCCGGCAAGTGCCGATGCACCATATTCGTAACCCTCATAGTCAGATACGACGGTGACATAATAGACATTGAAGAAGTCCTTATATGTCTTGAAAGGCTCTTCGTCAAACAGATGCTCAGCCAGGAATTCCATGTCATTCCTATATGTGCCGTCTTCTATCTCACGGTCAGAGTATGCGTCACCCATGAGGACGATATCGATACCGTTGCCCTTGGATACAGTCTGCAAGGTCACGACCGTTCCATCCTTGGAATAGTCTTCGGTCATGTAGTATTCCGGATCGAAACGGCTCAGGTCACCGTAATCATAAGGTCGTATCTTGTCCGCATAGATCCTCCAACTTGGTGATGACTTGTATCTGTTGACCTGGTCTTCCTGCACATAGATAGTGGCTTTCGGCAGGTAATTCATATCAAGAGGATTGTTATATGCCACAGTAGGCGGATACTTCGAGCGGATGTGTATGTTCTCGACATTTTCACTGATGACATCTTTCCCCGTTCCGAACGGATCGTATCCGAGAGTCTTGAGTTGTGCCGAGAGTGTAACGTTCTTAAGATTAGGATCAAGCCATAAAAGATATCCGAGACCTTCAACCGTCTCCACATCGTCAGAAACGACTACAGTCTCCAATTCAGGTTTGTCCGCGAGGGCATATGATGAGAGCACCTTTACACCTGCAGGAGTCGTATATTCCCGAAGACCCGCAGGAGCGACATACTCCAGTCTGCCGTCTATCACCAGACTGCGGCCATCTTCAAGAACATTAGGGCCGCTGATCTTCTCAAGGTAGGTCTGATAGAAACCTGAATATCCGTTCACATTCATGACAGATGCCGGGATATTGACTTCCTTCAGTGATTCTGCTCTATAGAATGCCTGTGGATACAAGTCGGTCACACCCTCGGGAATACTGTATTCGGAAGCAGTACTTCCGTTTTTATACAGTAATAGTGATTTACATCCGACAGACGGAAAATCTTCAACTATCACAGCCATTCCGTCGTCAGTTATCATATCTGATGCTCCATCTATCCGATTCAGTTCAGGCAGACATGAAAGTCCATATAAGTCAATGGTCTTCAATGTCGAAGGAAGAGTCAGTTCTTCAATCGCACTTTCGCTGATTGCCATTTCCCGCAGTTCTTCCACTCCTTCCGGCAATACGAGTTTCTTCAGTTCCTTATTATTGTAGAATACCCTTTTGTCAATCAGTTTTACTCCATCGGGAACTGTATATTCGGCAATTCCTGCAGGGGCAAACAATACCATCCTGTCGTCAATGACAGCAGCCCTTCCGTCCTCTGTCGCCAGTTCTCCTGCAATCTTGCGCAGTTGGAAATTGTCGAAGATATTGCAGAACTGCATGGTTTTCAGATTTGCCGGCAATTTGAGCAGAGTTAGGTTTGAATTCATGATCGTTACATTCGTCATGTTCTCGACCTTGTCCGGAAGATAGAGTTGAGTGACCTCCGAATTTATATTCATGTCGGAAATGGAGGTCAGAGGCTCGCTGAACTTAAGTTTTCCCAGTCCGTCTGAATAGGAATTGGAAATGTAGGAACCCAGTCCTAAGTTATCTTCACCCTGCCGCCTGGTCACATACCATATCTCGTCGTCCGGCATTGAAGTCCAGTCGAATTCATCCGGAACCAATGCGCTTTGATTGATGTGGAAATCGATTCTTCCAAATCCGTACAATGATTCGATCACGACACTTCCTGTTCTCGAATCTGTGGTGCTTTTGTTCTCAGTTGCCTTTATATAAATGATATTGGAATCTGCCGCCTTAGAGCCGGGCATTATACTGAGCCATGTGTCCGAACCGTTTTCTATTATTGCCTTGCATTCCACATTCGCTCTATATGCCAGTTCTACGACCTGTTCCTTTGAGTCAATATATATATAGTTATTTTCAGTGGCATTCTCCAGAATTTCATCCTCACCATTGACGCTGATCTGTCGTATCGTGTATTCTATGGCACTCGATCCGCTCTTTGTCGTAAGCCTTAATCTTCCGATTCGGAAACCACCATCATTAGGTTTCACGTATATCGACAGATAGTGAGTCTCAATGCCTCTTGTATCCGGCACAAGGGAAATCCACGCATCGGCTCCGTCAAGGAACTCCACATTGCAATCCACATTGGATATATATACAAGAGTCACTTCTCCTCCTTCTTTTCCGACTGCATATGACGACGTGTCAAAGATATGCAGGACTTCCGTTTCCGGAATATCCGGATCAGGATTTTCAGGGTCAGGGTTTTCGGGGTCCTGCTGTCCCAGTGTCCGTATCTCGAGAGTCCGGATTACTGTTTCCCTCTCATTATAGACGATGACATCAATGATGCATATCGGGTCGAGTTTCTCACCTGCTGTTATAGCGAGATCATAGACGCCGTATTCAGACTGTTCGAAAATGTCTGCTGTCACCCCGCCCTTGGCGTCAACTTCAACTGTCGCAGGCAGAGATGACTCCACCGTGAACTGAATGACAAGTTTTGAATTCGGGCGAAGTTCCACGTTTGACGGGACATCGAAAGTGACAATTATCTGCTTATATTTATCAGGTTCTTCCACCACCGGCGGCGTATCCGGTTCCGATGTCGGAGGTTGGATGTCGGGATTGTCGCAACTGACGGCAAGCAGTGCCGCCAGAGTACACAGGAAAGAAAGTATTCTTTTCATGACTTGTATCCTATTTGTTTGAAAACAGCCTTTTTATTGCAGACGCATATATAATTTCAGATTTTATAACAATTCAAAAAGTTTTGATGCTACTGAAGATGCCTGGATGGTGTCGATAAGTACCTGACATTCAGCATATGTGGCTTTAAAATCTGACATATGTTCTTCCTTTATCGGCTCGGCAGGAGGAGATTGCATCTTGAGAGGGTTGATAGGACTTCCGTTTTTCCATACCCTGAAATCAAGATGAGGACCTGTAGAACGGCCGGTAGAGCCGACATATCCTATGACCTGACCCTGACGGACCCTCTGACCTGTCTTCAACCCTTTCGCATATCCCGAAAGATGGAGATAGGCTGTCGAATATACCGAATTGTGTCTGATCCTGATGGTATTTCCACCGGCCCCCTCGTATTTCATGCTGGTGACCACACCGTCTCCGATAGTCATCACGGGAGTGCCTTTCGGTGCGGCATAATCCACTCCGGTGTGAGGCTGCACTCTTCTTGTGACCGGATGTCTGCGGGCATAGGAAAATCCAGAACTGATGCGGGAGAATTTCAAAGGTGCCTTCAGGAAGGCCTTTCTCATGCTCTCCCCTTTTTCGTTCCAGTAGATATTTCCTCCGTCCTTCTGGTTGAACATTATCGAAGGCAGATCCTGACCGTCACGTGAGAATATCGCATATCGCACAGTATCGACCGCAACCACTTCCCCATCGCACATCTTCTCTTCATAGAGGACCCTGAAACGGTCTCCCTTCTGGAGTCCGAAGAAATCCACTGTCCATGCGTAAATGTCTGACAATGAAATGATAAGTTCAGGAGATACGCCAGCCTCGCGCATATCCACCCAAAGTGAGGTATTGATGGTGACATCGGCATATCTGTCTTCAATGGTGACAGGTTTCTCATATACCCAGGCATCATACGGCATCCTGCAGGAAAAGACCACACGGCTTGTTCTGTCACGGTCATATACAAGATACTCCAGAGAATCGGAAGCGGAATAATATGCCTGATAAGAGTTTCCTACACGAAGTGTCTTGACATCGAATACATCAGATGTGGCATGAGTGAGGTTGTAGGCATCCTGAGCGGACATTCCGAGCGATCCGAGAAGTGTGGAAAAGAACTGGCCATTACGGACCTGTCCCTCGACACATCTGAGAGAATCAGGGCAGAAGCCGAGAGGTTGGGAAACAGTCTCCGAGACAGGTCCGGCAGCGTTTTCTTCTCGCTGCGAAACGACTTTACACGACGCAATTACCGTCAATGCAAGCAATATAATGTTCAACTTTCTCATTTCACATAATTAGTGGTTGCAAAACTACAAATATTTTTCGATTCTACCCTGTTGAAAAGTTTGTGGAAAAATTTGGAAGAATGTGGAAGAAAATGGAAAATTATTCATACATTTGCAGACGATAGCGTGAAAGAAAATCCAATTTATTTATGATCAAGTTTTTCGGCGAATATGGTGCGAAGGTAGACGACAAGGGAAGGCTCATTTTCCCTGCCGCCTTCAAGGGCATCATGCCTGCCGACGGGGACATGAGGTTCGTCATCAGGAAGGACACCTTCTCGGACTGCCTCGAAATGTTCACCATGTCGGAGTGGGAACGCCAGTCGGAGGAGGTGCGTTCGCGTCTGAACCCAGCCTTCAACGAAAGTCACGCTAAATTCTGGAGAGCATATATGCACAACTGCACCATGGTGGAACCAGATGCAAAGTTGGGTCGCATTACTGTTCCGAAGAAACTTCTTGAAATGATCGGCGTGACCAAGGAAGTCGTTTTCTCCGGCAACGATTACAAGATCGAAATCTGGGCCAAGGAAAAGTTTGAGTCCAGCGTCATTTCAAACGAAGAATTCTTATCCATTGCCGGTTCACTGTCTGATCTTAGATAGAGGAGGATCCGTCAAATGTCAGAATATCATACTTCAGTTTTACTAGACGAAAGTGTATCCGCTTTGGTAGGTTCCGCAGATGGAGTCTACGCTGACGCGACATTCGGTGGAGGCGGGCATACTGCCGAAATTCTTTCACGCTTATCACAAAATGGCAGCGTGCTCGCCTTTGACCGTGACCTTGATGCAATAGGCAACAGGATCGACGACCCGCGTCTGACACTGATCCGCAGCGACTTCCGCTGGATACATAACCATGTGCTCAACCAGGGACACAAGGATGGCATCGACGGCATACTTGCAGACCTGGGAGTGTCATCACACCAGTTCGATACAGCAGAGAGGGGCTTCTCATTCCGATATGACGCTCCTTTGGACATGAGAATGAACCAGGAGGCTGAACTTACCGCCGCAGACATCCTCAACAGTTATGATGTCGAGCAGATTGAGAAGATCCTGCGCATCTACGGAGAGGTGGACGGCAGCAGAAGGATAGCGCAGATGATTGAGAAGGCACGAATGACCTCGCCGATAAACACCACGGCAGACCTTGGAAAGGCTATCGAGAAGGCTCTCCCGAAATTTGCCGAGCACAAGTTCCTCGCGAAGGTCTACCAGGCCCTCCGCATCGAGGTGAATCAGGAGATGAAGTCGCTCGAGAAGTTCCTGAGCGGAGCAGCCAGGTCGCTGAAGCAGGGAGGCAGACTCGTGGTGATAACCTACCACTCCCTCGAAGACAGGATGGTAAAGAACTTCATCAAGGCAGGGAACATAGACGGAAAGGTGGAGAAGGATTTTTACGGACACTCGAAAGCGCCGCTCAAGGCAGTCAACCGCAAGCCTATTCTGCCGCAGGAAAGCGAAATCGCGGCAAACACCAGAGCAAGGAGCGCCAAACTGAGGATAGCGGTAAAGGAGGAAGAATGATGAAGATGGATTTTTGGAAGAACATAGACTGGAATGCCCTGATGAAGGCAGCCGTGGAGGCTCTGAAATCCATCGGACGAGGAGACTTTCTGATACGCATGAGGGTCGACAAACTGTTCCCTTACATTCTTTACACTGTCTTCATCGGAATTGTCAGTATCTGGCTCAGTTACATGGCAGAAAAGACGATGTACAGGGTGGAGGTGAACCAGGACAAGATAGAAAGCCTCAAATATGCACACGCAAACAAGACATGTGAGATAATAGGCCTGTCAAGGATCAGCACAGTGGAGAAGATGCTCGAAGAATCAGGCTCAGAACTCAGGATTCCGGAAGAACCGGCATATACGATAGAGAAATGATGAAAAGACAGAACTCAAATATACCAGAAGACAGAAACAGAATCAGCAAGATCCTGCTGGTCTTCTATTGGGTTCTGCTGTTTGCATCAGTGGCTGTGATCGCCAAGATCATCTACATACAGTACATTTGGGAACCGGACCCCCAGACTTTGGAGAACTTCATCCCAAAGAATGAGAAGGTGGAGATAAAGCCTGAGAGAGGCGACATAATGGACTGCAACAGAAGGCTCCTTGCAAGTTCCACCCCTCTGTACACAATCCGGCTTGACTGTCAGATCCAGAAAAAGGAGATGGCGAAGGGCGCAATCCAGATGGGAAGAGACACCCTCACGGAGGAGATATGGAGAAGACTCGCCAGAGAGACCTGCGACAGACTGCCTGAAATAGTGGGTGGAAGCACGACTGCCAAGGAGTATTACGACCTGATTCTCATCAACAGGGACTCAAAGGACCGCAGAGGAAGAAGAAACGTAAAGTTCATCAAGGATATAGACCACAGTACCCTGCTTAAAATCAAGCAGTTGCCATTATTCAGACTCAGTCCGAGATTCAGCGGGATGATGACAGATGTCAGAGATGCAAGGAAATATCCTTATGGAGAACTGGGAAGAAGGCTTATCGGAGATGTCCGCATCGACCCGAACGAACCGGAACGCAACAGATTCCTCGGCATAGAGGGACAATATGACTATATACTCCACGGAAAAGAGGGAATCAGGTGGATGAAGGCGACCGATAAGGGAGCCATCCTCAATCCGGACAGCACCTCGGTGGAAGTGGAACATGGTGCTGACGTCATAAGCACAATTGACATAGGCATACAGGATATAGCGGACAAGGCTCTCAGAAGGCATATCGGAGAAGACGAAGCGATTGAAGGAGGTTGCGTGGTGGTGATGGATGTTCAGACCGGAGCGGTGAAGGCGATGGTAAACCTGAAAAAGAACAGCAAGGGAGAACTCGGAGAGTACTTCAACATGGCGATCGGACGTGCGGGAGAGCCTGGATCGATATTCAAGACTGCGACTTTGATGACCCTCCTTGAAGACGGAAAGGTCACTCTTGACACAGAGATCAGAACCAACGGCGGAAAACTGGAGGGATATCCGAAGGTACCGGTGGACGAGGCCCTCAGAAATTATGAGAAACAGACCGGAAGACGTTCGATAAGTGTCAGAGAAGGTTTCAAGAGGTCTTCCAACAATGTGTTCAGATATCTCACCATAGAGCATTACGGAGAGGACGAACATACAAGGAAACAGTTCACTGACAGGCTTTTCGAGTATAACCTCCACAACGCCTACGAGTTTGACCTTACCGAAAAAGGAGGAAGCAGGTCATCGCTCAGGGACAGTTGGACCATACACGACCTGTATTCCACAGCAATCGGTTATTCGATCAGGGAGACACCGCTCAACATGCTTGCCTTCTATAACGCCATAGCCAACAAGGGCAAGATGATGAAGCCTTATGTGATAAGCGCATTCGAGAAGAACGGACATGTGGAGAAGGAATTCAAGCCTGTGATACTCAACGGCTCGATATGCTCGAAAAGGACGGCAGACACCCTGACCACGGCACTCAAGGCCGTAGCGCAGGAAGGAACGGCGAGAAGGCTGAAAAACGCAAAATGCGCCATTGCCGGAAAGACAGGAACTGCAAGAGTGGTGCTTGAGCCTGAGGACAAGCCGAAAAGGAACAACCCATATGTCAACGAGGAGGAATACAAGAAATATCAGGCGACATTCGTGGGATTCTTCCCTGCAGACGACCCCAAATATTCGGCGATAGTCACCGTCTATACCGGTCTGACAAGAAGCAACGGATATGGAGGAGGAAACCATCCGGCAAAAGTGTTCGGAGAAGTGGTGGACAACCTTTGGGCACTTGATTCCGATTGGGGAAACAGAATCGGGGAAAGGGGCAGGATCCCTCAGATGAGAGAAGCATACATAGGCACACGACAGGGAGGCGGTCCGGTACCGGACGTGAGGGATATGGGACTGAAGGATGCGATATATGCCTTGGAAAACAACGGTTACAGATGTGTTTATGAAGGAATCGGACACGTGGCTTCACAATCCCCGGCAGCGGGAACAAGATGCAAGGCAGGTACAACAGTTCATATAAGATTGAAATGAGACTCGACAAGATCATAAGAAACAGCGGAGCGGCAATAGTGACAGGCTCCGGAAGCATAGACGTAGGAAACATCTGCAGCGACTCAAGGAAAGTCACCGGAGGTTCCATGTTCGTGGCTGTCAAAGGCTTTGCAAGTGACGGGCACGACTACATACCAATGGCACTCGGGAAAGGAGCAAGAGTGATCGTGTACGAGGATCAGGAAAGATTTGATTCGCTCGGACTGCATCCGGAACAGACGGAAGGTGCGGTATTCGTGAAGACATCATCTGCAAGGCACTCCCTTGCCATAATGGCCGCGAATTTCTACGACAACCCTTCCGAGAAACTGACCTTGGTCGGAATAACCGGAACAAACGGAAAGACCACCACCGTGACGCTTCTCCACAGGATGTTCACAGCAATGGGCTACAGTTGCGGACTTCTTTCAACCATAGCGAACTACGTGGGAAACAAAGGCACGGAGGCGGTAAACACCACATCCGACCCGCTTACCATCAACAGCCTCCTGAACGAAATGGTCAAGGCAGGATGCGAATACTGCTTCATGGAGGTGAGTTCGATCGGTGTGGAACAGGAAAGGATAGCGGGGCTGAAATACAAGGCGGGAATATTCTCCAACCTCACCCACGACCATCTCGACTACCACAAGACCTTTGCGGAGTACATAAGATGCAAGAAGATGTACTTCGACAATCTCGGCAAGGACGCTGTAGCGGTCATCAATGCCGACGACAGAAACGCCCAGGTGATGGTGCAGAATACTCAGGCGCGGGTAGTGACATATTCTTGCAGAGGGATGGCCGACCACACATGCAAGGTAATGGAGCAGAGTTTCGACGGAATGCTTCTGAAGATTGACTCGAGAGAGACATGGACCGGACTTATCGGAAGGCATAACGCATATAATATTCTGGCACTCTACTCCACCGCTGTGGAACTGGGCGCATCCGCCGAAGAGGTTCTTGTGGCGATAAGCAGACTCAGGCCGGCTCCCGGACGTCTTGAAAACATGAGAGGTCCAAAGGACATTTCCGTCATCATCGACTATGCCCACACGCCTGACGCTCTGGAGAATGTACTCAAGACACTCAAGGAGATCGCTCCTGACAGACCCCTGATCTGCCTTTTCGGATGCGGCGGCGACAGGGACAGGACAAAGAGACCCGAAATGGGCGGGATAGCACAGAAATATTCCGACAGGATAATAGTCACATCCGACAACAGCCGTTCCGAGAAGACTTCAGACATCATGGCGGACATCAAGGCAGGAATGGACCTGAGCGGCAGGGCAAAGTCACTGTTCATAGAAGACAGGGAAGAGGCAATAAGGACAGCGGTGATGCTTGCAGGTGAAGGAACCACGATATTGCTCGCCGGAAAAGGCCACGAGACCTACCAGATCATCGGAAGCGAGAAGAGACATTTTGACGAAAAGAAAATTGTAGAAGATATATTCAACACACTCTAGGACATGTTATACGACTTGACACAATATCTTGCGAAGGCAGGCATCGACATTCCAGGCATGGGACTGTTCGGATATCTGTCGTTCAGGGCCATTGCGGCATTTGCTCTTGCACTGCTGATTTCAATCTTTGCAGGGCGCAGGATCATCGCATGGCTCCAGAAGAAGCAGATAGGCGAAACCATCAGAGACCTCGGACTGGAAGGACAGATGCAGAAGAAAGGTACCCCGACAATGGGTGGAATCATAATATTCATTTCCCTCATCATACCTGTCCTCCTGCTTTGCGACCTGCACAACATATACAGCATCCTGCTGGTTATCAGCACCGTATGGTTCTTTCTCGTAGGCTTTGCAGACGACTACATCAAGGTATTCAGAAAGAACAAGGAGGGAATGAGCGAAAAGGCCAAACTCATGGCACAGGGAATGATGGCACTCGCTATCGGACTTGCAGTATGCTTTTCCGGTCAGATCACAGTCAGGGAAAACACCGTAGTCGCAGAATCTTCATATGAGGCTGCAGATTCCGCCGGAGTCCAGACTGAGAAAGTCGACATCGTGAAAAGCACCAAGACCACTCTTCCTTTTGTGAAGAACCACGAGTTCGACTACAGTTGGCTCTCCCCTTTCAAGGGTTCATGGGGATGGTACTGCAAATGGGCGATATATGTACTTATGATCATCATAGTCATCACCGCCTGCTCAAACGGAGTCAACCTCACGGACGGAATGGACGGTCTGGCAGCAGGAACTTCCGCGATAGTGGGAGTGGTGCTCGGAATCTTCGCGTGGCTCGGAGGCAATATCGTGAATGCGGAATATCTGAACATCATGTATATTCCCGGCAGCGGAGAAGTGGCGGTGTTCATGTCGGCACTTGTGGGTGCCCTGATCGGTTTCCTCTGGTATAACACCTACCCTGCACAGGTCTTCATGGGAGACACCGGAAGCCTTATGCTCGGAGGAATCATCGGAGTGACGGCAGTTCTGATAAGAAAGGAACTTCTGATACCTGTGCTTTGCGGAGTATTCTTCGCTGAAAGCGTATCGGTCCTCATGCAGAGGTTCTATTTCAAATATACAAAGAGGAAATACGGTGAAGGAAGAAGGATATTCAGGATGGCCCCTCTTCATCATCATTACCAGAAGGAAGGCATCCCTGCCCTGATTCAGAAGCCCGCAAAGGCTCTTCCAGAGGCGAAGATAGTAGCGAGATTCTGGATTGTGGGAATCATCCTGGCTTTGGTTACAGTAGCATTATTGAAGGTTAGATAAATATGTCAAGAGTAGTAGTTTTAGGTGGTGGCGAAAGCGGTATAGGATCCGCAGTTCTCGCCAAGGTAAAAGGTTTTGATGTCTTTCTCTCAGATATGGGAAAGATTGCAGACAAATATGTGGAAGTGCTCAACGAGTGGAATATCCCGTTCGAGCAAGGAGGTCACACTGAGGAACTTATCCTCAATGCAGACGAGGTTGTCAAAAGTCCGGGCATCCCTTCTACAGCCGCAATGGTGAAGAAGATAGAGGAAAACGGCATAAATATAATATCCGAAATAGAATTTGCAGGAAGATATGATTCTGCAAAGAAGGTATGCATCACAGGAAGCAACGGAAAGACCACCACGACTTCCCTGATATACCACCTTCTCAAGCAGGCCGGACTCAACGTGGGTCTCGGCGGCAACATCGGCAAGAGTTACGCCTACCAGGTGGCTACCGAGAACTACGACATCTATGTTCTGGAACTCAGCAGTTTCCAACTTGACAACGTATACGACTTCAAGGCCGACATAGCGATCATCACAAACATCACCCCTGACCACCTGGACAGATACGGCTACAACATGGAGAACTATGTGAAGGCCAAGTTCCGCATCACAAGGAATATGGACAAGGATGACTGCTTCATATTCTGCTCCGATGACGAAATCACCATCAACCACCTCAACAAGATAGTGGTGAAGGCCCAGCAGTTGCCTTTCACCCAGAAGACAGAGGTGGAGCAGGGTGCGTTCGTGAAGGATGACAGCATCATAGTAAGATACAAGGAGCAGGAATGCGACATGTTCATCCAGGAACTCGCTCTTGGCGGCAAGCACAACATATATAACTCCATGGCAGCCGCTCTTGCTGCGAAGGCTATGGAGATAGACAACGAGGCGATACGTGAAGGTCTCGCAACCTTCCAGGCCGTGGAGCACAGACTTGAGAAAGTACTTAGCATCAAGGATGTACTGTATATAAACGATTCAAAGGCAACCAATGTGGATGCTGCATGGTACGCCCTCGAGTGCCAGACAAGGCCGGTGGTATGGATTGTAGGCGGAACGGACAAGGGCAATGACTACAGCAGTCTCATCCCACTTGTAAAAGAGAAGGTAAAGGCTATAATCTGCATGGGACTCGACAATCAGAAGATACACGATTCGTTCTGTGATGTGGTGTCGAAGATGTACGACGTGACTTCCGCACAGGATGCGGTGCAGACAGCGCACAAGATAGCACAGGCAGGCGACGTGGTGCTTCTTTCACCATGCTGCGCAAGTTTCGACCTTTTCAAGAACTACGAGGACAGAGGAAGACAGTTCAAGGAGGCTGTAAGGAATCTATAGGATGGCGGGAAACAGGAAAACAAAGGCAGAAGAACAGAAGGGTGGCTTCTGGAATTTCATCGACCGTATCGAAGGTGATAAGGTCGTGTGGATCATCGTGTTCATGCTGACTCTGATTTCCGCCCTTGCCATATTCTCATCCACATCGCAACTTGCAGGCGGAAGCAAGGACAGGATAGACCTCATCCGGGAACACGCCATGTTCATAGCGATAGGATACGTACTGATATACCTTATATACAAAATCAGGAGCATCAAGGTACTGAGGGTGACCTCACAACTTGGATTCGGCATTTCCTTCTTCCTTCTTCTGATTCTTGACCTGCATCTTGACCTGGGATTTCTGAAGGCTGCATATATAAACCATGCATGGAGAACGCTTAGCCTGTTCGGATTCCAGATACACGTCTTCGAAGTGGTGAAGGTCTGCATGGTCATGTATCTCGCTTGGGCTTTGCACAGTTACAGGCAGGACTGCGAAGCGAGAGAGAGGAACAGGAAAAGTCCGACCTTTTCAATTGCAAACTCTCTTTCAAATATAGAATGGCTCAGTTTCCTGAAGAAACCGCTCTGGAAGAGGATCCTCTATCTGTACATGCCTGTCCTGACCGTAACAGCGATGGTAATGCCGGGAAGCAACTCCAGCATGATCCTCATCGGTGGAATTTCCATACTTATACTGCTCATCGGAAGGATGCCGTTCAAGGAGATAGCACTCATTCTGGCGACCGGAGTGACGGCAATAGGAATATGCCTGGGCCTGTATCTCGTTTCTGACGGAAAGATATTCGGTGACACAAGACTGGAGGAACTTATGCGAAGGGTCGAAGCCGACTACAGTATCGAAAGACTCATCGAAATAGAGAATGACCCGACCAAAGGCAAAAGGTGCGAGGAATGGTATGAGGTCCGTGACCAGATAAGGCAGCCTTACAGTGCGCGGATAGCCATCCACGAGGGAGGTCTCACCGGAAAACTCAGCGGAAACAGCACACAGAAATATGTGGTGGCCCATATATATTCCGACTACATGTTCAGTTTCATAGTGGAGGAATACGGGCTTCTCGGAGGCATCGTCATCCTGATGCTGTTCGTGAGTCTGCTCGCACGAGGGTCGTTCATCGCGAAACTATGCCAGAACGATTTCGCAAAATATGCCGTTGGCGGTCTGTCACTTCTGATCTCAGGGCAGGCTTTCCTGCATATATTCGTGAACGTGGATATCGGACCGATGACGGGACAGACCCTGCCGATGATCAGCGACGGAAGTTTCGCCTTCCTGATGTTCTGTGTGGCATTCGGCATAATTCTGTCCATCAGCAAGATGGCAAGAAACCAGATCAGAGAGCAGGAAGAGGCTGTCGCCCCTCTTTATGAAAGCACAAAAGACGACGTTCAGGTGGCAATGGATGTATTGGAACAGATAGACAACGAATGATATGAAGAAACTCAGAGTCATAATAAGCGGAGGCGGAACAGGAGGACATATCTTCCCGGCCCTCTCCATCGCCAACAAACTCAAGGAGGTCAATCCCGAAACTGAGATACTCTTTGTAGGTGCAGAAGGAAGGATGGAGATGGAAAAGGTGCCTGCAGCGGGATATGAGATAATCGGACTGCCTGTAGCAGGCCTGCAGAGGAAACTCACGCTCTCCAATTTCGCCCTTCCTTTCAAGGTGGTCAGAAGCGTGGCCATGGCAAAGAGGATACTTCGCAAGTTCAGACCGGACATAGCGGTTGGAGTAGGAGGATATGCAAGCGCACCTCTCCTGTGGGCTGCAGTAAGGCTCGGCATCCCGACGCTCATACAGGAGCAGAACGGATTTGCCGGACTTACCAACAGGATAGTGGGAAAGAAGGCCAGGAGCATCTGCGTGGCATACGGGAATATGGAAAGATTCTTCCCTGCAGACAGGATAACCCTTACCGGAAATCCGATCAGAAAGGAGATTGTTCCTGCAACTGCACAGATGAGGGAAGAGGCATTGCGGTTCTACGGACTCGACCCTGAAAAGAAGCATATATTCGTAGTCGGCGGAAGCCTGGGAAGCGGCACATTGAACAACGCCATGAAGAAATGGATAGGTGACGGCTGTCCTGGCGGCGAGAATGTGGAGGTGCTCTGGCAATGCGGAAAATATTACAAGAAAGGAATAGATGAATTCATGACAGGAACATCCGCACCCGGCATACAGCACTCGGACTTCATCCAGAGGATGGATCTGGCATATGCCGCTGCCGATATAGTCATATCACGCTCCGGTGCAAGTTCGGTGTCGGAACTCTGCGCTGCTCACAAGGCCGTGATATTCGTACCTTCACCGAACGTGGCGGAAGATCATCAGACACACAATGCCATGGCACTGGTCAACAGATATGCTGCAATGATGGTGACTGACGCAGAAGCGCCGGACAAACTGATGAAGACGGCGTGTTCTCTGCTGGATGAGCCTGAGAGAATCGCCCTTCTGGAAAAGAACATTGCGACATTGGCAAGGACAGATGCGGCGATGGATATCGTCAAGGAAGTATATTCCGTAGTGGAAAGATATGGCAAACCTGCAAAATAGACAGACAATGTACAAGAACATATATTTCATAGGTATCGGCGGCATCGGAATGAGTGCCATCGCAAGATATTACAACAGGAAAGGCTTCTGCGTGAGCGGATATGACAAGACTCCTTCGCCACTTACGGCAGCACTCGAGGAGGAAGGCATCAGCATCCATTATGAAGACAACACCGCCTTCGTACCTGAGGATGTGGAAAGCACTCTGGTCGTATATACTCCTGCAATACCTAAGGATATGGGGGAACTTGTCTATGTTCAGGAAAAGGGCTACAGGGTGATAAAGAGGTCGCGCATGCTCGGAGAGATCACAAGAGGACAGAGATGCATGGCAGTGGCAGGAACACATGGAAAGACCACCACAAGCACCCTTGTGAGCCATATATTCACATATTCCGGAGAAGGCTGTTCGGCATTTCTGGGAGGAATATCCAAGAACTATGATTCCAACCTGCTCATCAGTCAGAACGACGTAGTGGTTGCGGAAGCGGATGAGTTCGACAGGTCGTTCCTTCAACTTTTCCCTGAAATCGCGGTAATAACCTCGATGGATGCCGACCATCTGGACATATATGGAGACGAGGGACATATCCGTGAAGCATTCAAGGCCTTCGCCTCTCAGGTGAGCGGAACCGTGATAGCAAAGCATGGACTTGACATAACATCGGCGGACACGAAGGCTGAAATCAAGACATATTCCTTCGGGAATCCTGATGCTGACTTCTACAGCGAGGCACTTGAAGACGGACATTTCAACCTTCACTATCCGGGAGGTGTGATAGAGGACTGCGTAGTGGGCATACCGGGCTGGGTGAACATCGAGAATGCCACAGGAGCGGCTGCAATAGGACTCACCTACGGTCTCGACCCTCAGAAGATACGTCAGGCACTTGCGACATTCTCCGGAGTGAAGAGAAGATTCGACCTGCAGGTGAAAAAGAAGGACTGTGTGTACATCGACGACTACGCACATCATCCGGAAGAGATCTCCGCAGCACTGAGTTCGGTAAGGAATTCATATCCCGAGATGAAACTCACTGCAGTCTTCCAGCCTCACCTCTACACCCGTACGCGAGACTTTGCGCCTGAATTTGCACAGGCCCTGAGCAAGGCTGACAAACTCATTCTCCTTGACATCTATCCGGCACGTGAAGAGCCTATACCCGGAGTCACATCAGAAATCATATTCAAGGACGTGACATGCCCGGAAAAGGTGCTTCTCAAAAGGTCGGAACTGATGGAATACCTGTCGAAGGAGCCGGTGAGCCTTCTGATGACACTGGGTGCGGGAGACATTGACCGTTTCGTGGACGAAATCGCTCAAATGCTTGAAAACAGATAATGAACAGGACTCTCAAATATATATTGCTGAGCGTATGCGGATGTCTTCTGGCCATCTGCATCATTTCGTCATATATTGCAGGTGAGAGGCTTGGGAGGACGCGTATATGTGAACGGATAGAAATACGTGTGCTTGACAGTCTTGAAAACAACTTCATATCGCAGGAAGACATCATCAAGGTCCTTGACAAGACCTATGGCAAATACCTTGGAGTCGCCTCTGACAGTCTAGACCTCACCGGTATCGAAGAGATAGTCAACCGTAAGAGCGCAGTGCTCAAGAGCGAGGCATATGTCACGGCGGACGGAACACTGCACATAGACATAATCCAAAGGAAGCCGGTTGTGAGATTCCAGAAGCAGGACGGAGGTTTCTATGCCGATGCCAACGGATGCATATTCCCTCTGCAGAGCAGTTTCGCCTCTCATGTGCAGGTGATTGACGGGCACATCCCTATCGCCGCCAACAGCGGATACAAGGGAGAGATCACCGACGCATCTGAAAAGAAATGGTTCGACAGCATGATGAACCTGGTCAACTTTCTGGAAAATGACAGCAGATGGAAGGGAAAGATAGTGCAGATCCATGTGCGTGAAGACAGCGACCTGGTGCTGGTTCCGCGCACCGGAAGGGAAAGATTCATAATCGGACAGCCGGAAGAACTGGAGGATAAATTCGGAAGAATGGAGAAATATTACACGGCAATACTGCCGGAAAAAGGTTCGGACAGGTACAAGGAAGTGGACCTGAGATTCAAAGGACAGATAATTTGCAGATAATCATATGGAAAGTAACGACAGACATATTGTAGCGATTGACATGGGTTCATCCAAGATTTCGCTTACTGTGGCGAAAGTCAACGGAAATGACGTCCAGATCATATATTATAAGGAAACACCTTCAGCGGGCATCCGCTACAGCAGCATATACAATGACCTTCATGCGAAAAATTCATTGGCGAAGGCCATAATGCAGGCTGAAACAGAACTGGACATAAAGATTACACAGGCAGTGGTCGGAATGCCAAAATACCCTGTCAGACAGGAGAGCGGAAACGCCATATTCCCCGACAGAGGTGAAGATACGGAGATAACAGAAGAGGATGTTTCCATGCTCAAGAAGTTCGCGCAGTCGCTCTACCCTATCGAAGACGACAGCAAGGAGGCGATCTACGGTTCTGTAGCGCAGTCGTTCTCCGACGGTGAGAATTTCCAGATCATAGAGGAAGACATCATCGGCATGAGCAGCAACACCCTTGAGGGTAACTTCAAGATATTCATAGGCAAGAAAGGCAACCTGACCAAGATAGACTCGCTCATGAACAAGACAGGCATCGTCCCTGTCAGGAAATATTTCACGGCGGAATCTACTGCAAGAGCGGTCCTGAGGGATTCCGAAATGGAAAACGGCGTCGCCCTCATCGATTTCGGAGGCGGCTCCACCTCTGTGTCCATATATCAGGGAAAGATAATGCGTCACTTCGCTTCCATCCCGTTCGGAGGCAAGAACATAACCAACGACATCAAGACGGAGTGCCAGATAAGCGAGCATCTTGCCGAAAACATAAAACTTGAGTTCGGAGCATGCATGCCTGACAAACTGCTGAGCCTGAGCGACAAGATTCTCGACATCAGAGGAAGCGGCAACGATTCGGCAAAGCAACTTTCCGTAAAATATCTTTCGGAAATAATCACTGCCAGAGTCGAGGAGATTATGATGGCCGTGCTTTATGAGATCGAGCAGAGCGGATTTGCAGACTCTCTCAGAAGCGGCATCGTGGTGACTGGAGGATGCGCCCAGACGGCAAATCTCGCCAACCTGATTTACGACATATCAGGCTTCAAGGTAAGGATAGGATACCCTCAGAAGACATTCTCATACGAAGGATGCGACGGTCTTGCCGAGACATCTGCCGCTACAGCCATAGGTCTGATAATGTCATCGATGCATGACGTCTCAATCAACTGCGTGCCGTCATTCGACAGCGAACCTGCAGAAAACGAGGTAGTAGAGGATGTGACCATACTGGGCAATCCGGACGAGCCGCAGGGAATGCTCTTCAAGGAAGAGGAGATAGAGGTGGTCCCACAACAGGCTCCTAAGCAGAAACAGAGAAGAATCCGCGGAATATTTGAAAGATATATCGGTGGAGTCACCACCAAGATCGACAATATATTTGATGTGCTGGATGAAGACAAGGTTTCTTCACAGGCATATGAAGACGAAGAAGAAACAGAAGAAAAAGCATAAGATATGGACTTTTTGGACAATATGGAAGTGACCCCTAACGACTGGGTACCTGAACCGGATTCGATAATCAAGGTTCTGGGAGTGGGTGGAGGCGGCTGCAACGCTGTCAACTACATGTACAACCAGAGGATAGAAGGCTGTACGTTCATCGTATGCAATACCGATTCGCAGGCTCTCGGCAAATGTGACGTTCCTATAAAGATCCAGTTGGGCGAAGGTCTCGGTGCAGGAACAAACCCCAGGGAAGGACGCAATGCGGCTCTCGGATCGCAGGCGGAGATAGAGCAGAAAGTTCTGAGCGGAAGGACAGAGATGCTTTTCATCACTGCGGGAATGGGCGGAGGAACCGGTACAGGCGCAGCCCCGGTAATTGCAGCACTTGCCCGTGAAAAGGGAATTCTGACCGTCGGAGTCGTGACCATTCCTTTCAGGTCACAGGGCGCAGAGACAATGCAGAAGGCTATCGAAGGCATAAACGAACTTGAAAAGAATGTGGATAGCCTGCTCATCATAGATAATGAGAAACTCCTCGACGAATATGGCGACCTTCTTCTGCAGAAGGCTTTCCCTAAAGCAGATGAGGTACTTGCCACTGCGGTAAGAGGCATCACTGAAATAATCAAGAAAAAGGGATATATCAACGTCGACTTCAGAGATGTGAAGAACATGATGAAGGACAGCGGGTATGCCTTGATGGGATGTGGAATCGGAACAGGCGAGAACCGTATCCAGGAGGCTGTGGAAAATGCCGTGAAATCCCCTCTTCTGAACAACTACGACCTCACCACCGCGAAGGACTTCCTGGTGAACATAACTGTAGGAAACAACGAGCAGGGCATGACCTCATCGCAGTACCGTACCGTGAACGAACTCATCAGGAAATATACCGGCAAGGCAAACAACTTCAAGAGCGGTCTCGTCTTTGACGACGACCCCGACTTCGGAGACAAGATATCCATCACCGTGATAGTCACAGGCATCAGGATGTCGATTCTGCCGGCCCACGACCCTGAAAACATCATTACCATAGACGATGATTTCGCATATACCGGAAATGCCGGACGAGAGGGCATCGAACTCAGGGAGTTCAGGAATGAGAAGATCGGCTACAACAGTGCCTCGAGCCGCAAAAAGGACCTCTTCGCAGATGGGGTAAAACCGGCGCTTCTCACTTCTGACGGCCAGGATATCAGCGAATTGGAGCATGTGGCGGCTATCAGGAGAAAATCTCCTGCGGGAAGCAAGAAGAACTAGCATATTTTTATTATTTTTGCAGGATTTTTAAAGGAAACGTTATGACAAGAAAGACAAGAGTCAGGTTTGCACCGTCACCGACAGGTCCGCTCCACATGGGTGGAGTGAGGACAGCCCTGTATAACTACCTCTTCGCAAAGCAGCATGGAGGAGACTTCATCATAAGAATAGAAGACACTGACTCACAGAGATTCGTCCCTGGAGCAGAGAAATATATCATCGAGGCACTCAACTGGTGCGGTATCATCCCTGACGAGGGCGTGGACGCCGAAGGCAAGGTTGTGGAGACAGCGTCAGAGCGTCACCCTCATGCACCTTACAGACAGAGCCAGAGAAAGCCTATCTACCGTCAGTACGCGGAGCAACTCGTTGCCGACGGATTTGCATACTATGCTTTCGACACTGCAGAGGAACTTGCCGCAAAACGTGCGGAGATGGAGGCATCGGGTCAGACATTCATCTACGGTCAGACCACACGTATGGGTCTTCGCAACTCCCTTTCCATGCCGCAGGAGCAGTGGCAGGCGCTTCTTGAGGAGCGTACCGACTGGACCATCCGCTTCAAGATGCCTGAAAACAGGGTCGTGCAGATGGAAGACCTTATCCGCGGACATGTGGAGGTGAACACCTCGACTCTTGACGACAAGGTACTCTGGAAAAGAGCAGACGAACTCCCTACCTACCATCTTGCAAATATCGTGGACGACCACCTCATGGAAATCACCGAGGTGATCCGCGGAGAAGAGTGGCTTCCGTCACTTCCGCTCCACTATCTGCTTTATGAGGCATTCGGATGGACAGAGACACAGCCAAGGTTCGCACACCTGTCGCTTCTTCTCAAGCCTGACGGAAAAGGAAAACTGTCAAAACGTGACGGAGACCGTCTGGGCTTCCCTGTATTCCCACTCCAATGGGTGAATGCAGAAGGTGAAGTGTCACGAGGATATCGTGAGGACGGATATTTCCCTGAAGCATTCGTGAATCTCCTTGCCATGCTCGGCTGGAACCCGGGTAACGACCAGGAACTCTTCTCACTTGAAGGACTTGTCGAGGCATTCTCCCTCGAAAGGGTCATAAAGTCAGGAGCAAGGTTCAATGCAGACAAGGCCAAGTGGTTCAACAAGGAATATCTCAGGATGAAGAGCGTTGCGGAACTGACCGACCTTTATATGCCTATACTCGAGAGCAAGGGCATCAATGCCTCACGCGAATATGTGGAGAAGGTGGTTTCGCTCATCCAGGAAAGGGCCACATTCGTGGCTGATTTCTGGGACATCGCCCCATATCTCTTCGTCGCACCGACATCATTCGTCGAGAAGGATGCAGCCAAGTTCTGGAAAGAGGAAAATTACACCCTGGCACTCAAGGTTGCAGATTTCATACTCTCTTTTGAGGGCGAGTTCACAAAAGAGGCTCTTGAAGGACCTCTCGAGGAATATATCCGCGGCAACGAATGGCCTATGGGCAAGGTGATGAACTGCCTCCGCCTGGCACTTGTGGGCGGATCCAACGGTCTGGGCATCGCTGACATAGTTACCCTGATAGGCAAGGAGGAGTTTGCAAGACGTATCGAGTTCATCAAGGCGACTCTCGGATGCTAGTAGATTCAGGGTTGATTTGTCACAAGAATATAAAAAACACGATATAATGATGAAGAATTTTGTACAGGAATTAAAGTGGAGAGGCATGATCCAGGACATCATGCCGGGAACTGAAGAGAAACTTCTTGAAGGCTCCACTGCAGCATATGTGGGAATTGACCCTACAGCAGACTCTCTCCATATCGGACATATGGTAAGCATCATGATCCTGAAGCATTTCCAGAACTGCGGTCACAAGCCTATCGCTCTGGTCGGAGGTGCGACAGGTATGATCGGAGACCCTTCGATGAAGTCTCAGGAGAGGAACCTTCTTGACGAGGAGACGCTCAACCACAACGTGGCGTGCATCAAGGCCCAACTGAGCAAGTTCCTTGATTTCGATTCGGACGTTGCGAACAAGGCAGAACTTGTGAACAACTATGACTGGATGAAGAACTTCACATTCCTTGACTTCACACGCGACATCGGAAAGCATATCACAGTGAACTATATGATGGCGAAGGACTCCGTGAAGAAGAGACTCTCAGGAGAGGCTCGCGACGGCATGTCTTTCACCGAGTTCACATATCAGTTGCTTCAGGGATATGACTTCCTCTATCTCTACGAGCATATGGGATGTACTCTGCAGATGGGTGGAGCAGACCAGTGGGGCAACATCACCACAGGTTCCGAACTCATCCGCCGCATTCTTGGCAAGGAGGCATTCGCGCTTACCTGTCCTCTGATCACAAAGGCCGACGGCGGCAAGTTCGGAAAGACAGAGAAGGGCAACATATGGCTCGATCCCGAGCGCACATCGCCATACCAGTTCTACCAGTTCTGGCTGAACGTTTCAGATGCAGATGCAGAGAAGTATATCAAGATCTTCACTATGCTTTCCCGCGAGGAGATCGAGGCTGCAGTCGCTGAACATGCTCAGGCTCCTGAACGCCGTGAACTTCAGAAACTTCTTGCAAAGGAGGTTACCACAATGGTGCATGGTGCTTCAGAATATGAAAATGCTGTTGCAGCATCGCAGATGCTCTTCGGAAATGCAACAAAGGATGCACTCAAGAGTCTTGACGAAAAGACATTCCTCGCTGTGTTCGACGGTGTTCCTACATTCGAGGTTGCGGCAGAGAAGTTCCCTATGGGCATAATAGACCTTCTCGCCGGTGAGACCGCAGTATTCCCGTCAAAGGGCGAATGCCGCAAGATGATCCAGGCAAACGGTGTGAGCATCGACAAGGAAAAGGTAAGTGACATCAACGCTCAGATCGGTGAGGAGTCATTCATCAACGGCAAATATATTCTTGCCCAGAAAGGAAAGAAGAACTACTTCATCATAAAGGTTCAGTAATGGAAAAACACACAGAAAGTACAAGGCAACTGAAGGTTGCGAAGGAGATTCAGAAGGAGATGGCTGAGATCATCCGCAGCAAAGGCATGGCGGCATTCGGTGGCGCGCTTGTGTCTGTGAGCGGCGTGAAGGTAAGTCCGGACCTTTCTGTAGCGAAGATCTACGTGAGCGTATTCCCTTCAGACAAGGCCGAGCCGGTAATGGAAGTACTCCAGGAAAACAACAGGCCGCTCAGAGGTGAACTCGGCAGCAAGGTCGGCAAACAGTTCCGCATCGTGCCTGAGATAGTCTTCTATCTGGACAGTTCCCTTGACTATGTGGAACACATCGAGGAACTTTTGAAGAAATAGCCATTCGCCAATCAGGCAAATGAGTACGGCAGGTTTTATAGCAAGGAGATATCTTTTCGCCAAGAAGTCACATAATGTGATCAACATAATTTCGGCGATAAGCGCTATCGGCATGGCTGTGGGAACCGCTGCGCTCATCATAATACTTTCAATCTATAACGGGTTCGATTCGCTCATCAAGTCGATGATGGGCAATATCGAACCCGATCTGCTTATCACACCCGCCGAAGGCAAATCCTTCATCCCCGAAGGAGAGACATACGACTGGATATACGACCAGAGTTCGGTCCTGAACATGTGCAGCGTGATCGAGGAACAGGTATTCATCAGTTATGACGGACAGCAGGGACTGGCATATGTCAAGGGGGTAGACTGGATTTATGAGGGGGAATCACCCATCCGGGAGCATCTTATCGAGGGAGATTTCACTCTGCACCGTGGAGATGTGCCTTTGGCCGCAGTAGGTGCCGGACTGGCATACCAGATGGGGATAAGTCCGCGTTTCGTCAGTCCGATACATATATATTTTCCTTCAAGGACACGAAGGATATCTCTTGCAAATCCCGCATCATCTCTGGAATCCATAAAGGTCTGGCCGTCATGCACATTCTCCATAAACAGCGATGTGGACAGCAGGACCATGATAATCCCTATCGAAAAGATGAGGGAACTCATGGAATATACGGACGAGGTTTCCGCTATAGAGATCAGGGTCACGGAAGGCACCACGGCCAAGGAGATTGCATCTCTTCAGAAGGAAATCAGCGAGAGGCTCGGACCGGGATACAAGGTCAAGGACCGTTTTCAGCAGAACGAGTCACTCTACAAGATGATGAAATATGAGAAGGCCGCGATATACATGATACTGATATTCATCATCATAATCATTGCCTTCAATATATTCGGATGTCTTTCTATGCTGATAATCGAAAAGAAGGATGACATAAGGACTTTGCAGAGCCTCGGGGCTACAGACCGGCTCATCAGGAATATCTTCGTTCTGGAAGGCTGGCTGATATCACTTACGGGACTTGCGGCCGGTCTTGTGGTCGGAATAGGATTCTCTCTTCTGCAACAGCATTTCGGA
Organism: Bacteroidales bacterium; assembly: GCA_015060205.1. Taxonomy (GTDB): domain Bacteria; phylum Bacteroidota; class Bacteroidia; order Bacteroidales; family UBA932; genus Cryptobacteroides. The sequence goes on along the minus strand of SUYY01000019.1, from coordinate 7,810 downwards.
TTCATAAAGATGCCGGGGAGTTTCGTTGTCCAGGCCTACCCTGTCATACTCTCCGGGTGGGACATTCTTCTTACCGTCAGCGGAGTGGCACTCATAGGCTATATCATCGCACTACTGCCGGTACATATCTACCGCAAAGATTGAGAATCAGTATAATGAAACCGCTCGGAATTCCTTTGCGATTGGGAATCCCGAGCGGTTTCACTGTATATATGCCTTACTTGCTCTGAATATATTCATGGATGGCAGCGGCAGCCTTACGGCCTGCACCCATCGCAAGAATAACAGTTGCGGCACCTGTGACTGCATCACCGCCGGCAAATACTCCCGGACGGGTTGTAGCACCGTTCTCATCTGCAACAAGACATCCGCGACGTGTGGTCTCGAGACCTGCCGTAGTCTTTGCAATGAGCGGATTAGGTGACGTGCCAAGTGACATGATCACTGTATCCGTTTCGATTTCAAACTCTGATCCCGGGATCTCCACAGGACTGCGGCGTCCGCTTTCATCGGGTTCGCCAAGTTCCATACGAATACACTTCACAGCCCTTACCCAGCCTTTCTCATCTCCAAGAACCTCGACCGGATTGGTGAGCATCGCAAATTTGACACCCTCTTCCTTTGCATGATGAACCTCCTCCACGCGTGCCGGAAGTTCCTTCTCCGTACGGCGATAAACGATTGTCGTATCGGCACCGAGTCTCAACGCAGTTCTTGCAGCATCCATGGCAACATTACCGCCACCTACCACCACAACCCTCTTACCGGCATGGATAGGAGTGTCATAGTCATCGCGGTATGCCTTCATGAGGTTGTTGCGGGTAAGGAACTCATTTGCCGAGAACACACCGTTGAAGTGCTCGCCAGGAATATTCATGAAACGTGGAAGACCTGCGCCAGAGCCTACGAAGACTGCATCAAATCCCTCATTGTCAAGAAGACTGTCAATCGTAACAGTACGGCCGGCAATCACATTTGTCTCTATCTTCACTCCGAGAGCCTGCACTGAAGCAATCTCGGCAGCGACCACCTTGTCCTTTGGAAGACGGAATTCCGGAATACCATATTCCAGAACACCTCCGGGACGATGGAGAGCCTCGAAGATAGTCACATCGTAACCGAGTTTTGCGAGGTCAGAAGCACATGCCAATCCTGCAGGACCACTGCCTATCACTGCTACCTTATGACCGTTTGCAGGAGCGACGACAGGCTTCACACCGCCGTTTTCCCTGTTCCAGTCCGCCACAAAACGCTCCAGTTTTCCGATTGCGACAGGCTCACCCTTGACACCGAGTATACAACTTCCTTCGCACTGGGTCTCCTGAGGACATACACGTCCGCAGACTGCAGGAAGAGACGAATCCTCTGCAATGACAGCAGCGGCACCGGCAAAGTCACCGGAAGCGACAAGCGAGATGAACTGAGGAATCTTCACGCTTACAGGACATGCTCCGACACAGCGCGGATTCTTGCAGTTAAGACACCTGGAAGCCTCGAGTTGAGCCTCCTGAGAGTCATATCCGTAACATACTTCCTCGAAGTTCGTCGCACGGACCTTCGGGTCCTGTTCTCTGACAGGCACTCTTGGAATCTTGTTTGCCATTATTTTCCCCTCCCTATTCTGCAGACATGATGCTCAGATGCGTCATGTTCTTCTGTATTATACATTCTCTGACGACGCATAGCCTCATCGAAATCAACGAGATAGCCGTCAAACTCCGGTCCTTCCACGCAAGCAAAGCGAACCTTGCCTCCCACTGTCACACGGCAGGCTCCGCACATTCCTGTGCCATCCACCATAAGCGTGTTAAGACTCACGATCACAGGAAGTCCAAGTTTCTTACATGTCAGAGTCGCAAATTTCATCATGATCATAGGACCGATGGCTACAGCCTGGTCATATGTCTTTCCGTCCTCATTCACAAGTTTTTCCAGCATCGCTGTGACAAGTCCCTTGAAGCCTTCAGAACCGTCATCGGTACAGATATAGAGGTTGTCACAGACAGCCTGCATCTCTTCCTTATATATTATAAGGTCCTTGGTCTTGGCACCGATTATCACATCGACGACCACTCCCCTTTCGTGGAGCCATTTCACCTGAGGATATACCGGTGCTGTACCCACACCTCCTGCGATGAAGACATACTTCTTTCCTGACAGTTCCTCTTCAGACATTTCAGTAAAGTCTGACGGAATACCGAGAGGTCCGACCACATCCGCAAAAGCATCTCCTGCTTCATATGAACATATTTCGGAAGTGGATGCTCCTATCTGCTGTGTAACGATCGTCACCGAGCCTTCCTCCCTGTTGAAATCACTGATTGTGAGCGGGATGCGCTCTCCCTGCTCATCTGCGCGAATAATCAGGAACTGTCCCGGTTGTGCAGCAGATGCAAGGCGCTTAGCCTCGACCTTCATCCTGCAGATGGTCGGGGTAAGCATGTCTTTGGTTAGAATTTTATACATAATCGGTCTATTAATGATTATGCTGATGTCCGTGCTCGCTCTTTCCGGTCACCTTGACACCTAATTTTTCAATCGCAGCCTTGAGAGTCTCCTCGTTTGTCTTGGACGAATCATACTTGATGTTGATTATCTGGTCCTCCATGCATATATGAAGTCCCTTCACGCCCTTCTCATATGATATATTCTCCTGGAGTTTCTTCACGCAACTTGCACAATGGATGTGCGCGGTGAATGTAACTTCCTTGATTTCGGCCTTAGCCTTCTTTGACTGTTTGAATATCTGCGCGGAAGGTGCTGTCAATTCCGCTGCACCTGCTGATACTGAGCATGCAGCAAATGCAATACACAAAGCGATGATGATTCTTTTCATAAGTGAGTAGATTTAAATATTGTAATTGTTCGTTTTCGGTAAAGGGCTATTTCCAAAGGGTGAATCGGAAGCCGATATGAGCCTTTATACCCATCAGAGGGCCCCAGATGCAACTTGCATCGAAAGATGGCTGACGTGGATTGTCTGCACCGATGATTGCATTCTTCTGACGGAAGTTTGTCAGATTCTCCGCACCTACATATACATCCCATCCCTTGAACCTGCGGGTAACCTGGGCGAAAAGCATAGGATAGATCGGAGTGCGACCGTTCTTGTACATGAGATTTCCGTCCTCATCCTTGAAATCCTTCATGAAGTCATATACCCTGCATGAACCGTTAAGAGATGCGGTAAAGTCAAATATCCACTTGTTCAGATTGGTTGCATACTGAAGGTTGAGAACTCCCTTGAAGCGGCTTGTCATCGGCTTTTCCACCAGTCCCTTTCCGGCAAGTTCTATCTTTGCATTTGTGTAACGGAAAGTTGCAGTGATGTTGAATCTCTCCACAGGATCAACGGAGAAGTCCAACTGGATGTTGTCTGTGAAGGAACGGTTGCCATCGAGAGCATAGAAACTTATCTGATTTGCATATCTCTCATAGTCAACCACCATCTGCTGGGTGAACTGAGTCCTGAAATAGTCCACACTGAGGTATGTGTTCGACGATGCTCCGAAAGGAAGGTAATATGTGATGTTGCCGCCGAATGTCCAGGCGTCTTCAAGAATATGCTCGTTGTACTGACCTTCAAACTGCTTTCCGGTCGAGAATACTCCGATATTGTCAACCAGAGGTGTAGAGTAACGCAGACCGCGTCCGCCGTTTGCCCTGATGACGATTTCATCTATCGGCATATACTTGAGGGTCAGTCTTGGAGACACACGGAACTTGGATTTTCCGTCAGAGACATGATTGAACCAGTCTCCGCGAATACCTGCGATTACAGACAATGTCTCACCATAGTGATATGTATATTCACCGAAGACACCTGCGCTTGCAAGATCGGTCACGCCATTATCGGTCACATCCTGTCCGATGACGATTCTTCTGAAATCCTCATTGTAACGGTCGTAAACGCCGTTAAGTCCGAGTGTGAACTTGTGGGACTCGTTTATCTCATTCTGATACAGCAGGTTTGCCAATGCAGAGTGCTGTCCTGCTATATATTTGGTAGCACCGAAATATGAGTCCATATCCTGGTAATTGTAGTCAGCGACCAGAGCCATATTCTGGGTATTCTCCTCATTGAGAGGAACACCGACCTTGAGATATCCGTTGAGCGAACGGTTCAGGATGTCGGATCCCCATGGATTTACAAGATCAGCAGGCTTTTCGAGAGGATTCCATATGTAACTGTCCCTGCTGTAGAAGACATGCTTTCCGTTTTCAGGGAGCATCTGACCTCCAAGCCTGCTGTCCTGGATTGCACGAACTCCGAAACGTATCTGCATTCCGTTGTCTGCCATATAGAGCCAGCGGTTGGAGAGATTGAACTGCAACTGTTTCGGCTCATCCATAAAGTCGTCATCGTCCATGTCATGTGCTACGATATTACCTGACACATGACCGAGGATGACTGTACTCCATTTATATCCCATCTGAAGAGATGATGCTATGTTGAAGTCCATCTTGGTATCGCTCATCACCGCCGCGTTGATGAAAAGCGGCTTCTCGTCAGTAGGCTTGCGATGTTCCATATTGATCTGACCGGTAAGGCATTCCACTCCGTTGATGACTGAAGACGAGCCTTTGGCAATCTGAATGCTCTCAAGCCATTGTCCCGGAACATAAGACAGTCCGAAAGGGGACGCAAGACCGCGCATCACCGGACGTGTCTCGTCGAGCATCTGGGTATATACACCCGAAAGTCCGAGAAGTCGGATCTGACGTGCTCCTGTGACAGCATCCGAATATCCTACCGTAACACTTGCAGAGTTCTCAAAACTTTCAGCAAGGTTGCAGCATGCCATCTTGCAGAGTCCGGCGGCAGAAATGACCTCGGTTCTGAGGTCCTTGCCTTTTGAAAGAAAGTTTCCTGCCTGCTGTGAGACAAACACCGCAGCATCGAGACTGTCCTTTCTTTCACCATATATTCCCGTCGTATCCACCTGGGCATACGAAGAAACGCACGCCGCAAATAATATAAATACCGATATGAGTCTTTTCATGATATTTTATTCGTTAATTAACTAGAAATCTGAGAATTACACTTTATGTCCGGCTACCTTGGCGGGTGCAGACATACGATCGGAAGGCATGATGATCATGCATTTAAGCGTCAAATTCTCCAGACACCATATATCCGCTGGAAATCCCGTGAAGAGATCTTGCCGGAATCCGGTTTACAGAAGGCCCGAAGGCCTGACATGCATTTAATGTTTACGAAATCTGCATCGGAAGTACTGATGATGCAGGGACAATGACCGTAGCAGCACCCGTCATAATCGGAATGTTTCTCGGATATGCGGACGCCCGTCAAAACAATTGTCTGCCAATCGTCTGTGCAGCAAGGCTTGGTCGACAAGGTGGTATCTTCCTGCTTATGAGCGGTATCCTTATGATGACAGCAGGAACATTCTTTCCGGTCATGATCCGGATGAATATCTTCGCATGCAGTACCGCTTATTACAGTAGCAATGAACGTTTTCCCGCTTCCGCTACACGTATGCACATCAAAGCCTATGACACTCAACGAGTACCATAATACCAGCACGATGGCGGAAACATTTGTGAAAACATTCTTCATACCAACCTGCAAAGTTACAAAAATCCTCTCTAATTCCACATATCTTTCTTTTTGCAATGACTTAAATTGTCCCGTTTTTTGCAATCTATCGTAAAAACAGGCTATTTTTGCGGATGAAATTGTATTTTTGTGGAGTTAAAAGACGAATCTGACATGAAGAACTTTATCAAGATGACACTTGCGACCCTGACAGGACTCCTCCTGTTCGGATTTGCATCACTCATTATTTTAGGAGGAATAATAGGAGCAGCAGCATCTCTTGGCAAACATCAGCCGGTGATGCCCGAATCTGCAATTCTTACACTTGACATGTCAAAGGTAATGCTTACCGAACAGACTCAGGAAGTCGACCCTTTGACAGCCCTGCAGGGTAACGGAATGGATATCAGCAATATCGGAATATACAGCGCAATAAACGCAATCAATGCGGCAGCGGGTGATCCTGCAGTAAAGTTCATATACATGAAGCCAGACGGCGTCATGGGTGGAATGGCTCAGATAGAGGAACTCAGAAGCGCACTGAAGAATTTCAGGGAGAGCGGCAAAGCCATAGTCTCATATATGGAGAACCCGACAAATGCAGGATACTACCTTGCATCGGTATCTGACAAGATATATATGACATCCCATGACGGAGGCATGAACATGCTGACAGGTGCATCTTCACAGATGATATTCCTCAAGGATCTCCTGGACAGACTTGGAATAAACGTCCAACTGATCCGCCACGGAAAGTACAAATCCGCCGGAGAGATGTTCGTCAGGAACTCCTCCAGCAGGGAAAACATGGAACAGAACGAAGCAATGGTGCGCTCAATCTGGGAGAGTTGGGCAGAAAAGATGGCTCAGTCCAGAGATATCGAGGTTGCCGGACTTAACTCCATGCTTAACAACCTGGAACTCAATTTCCCTGAAGACTTCCTGGCAAAAGGCCTTGTGGATGAACTCGTCACAAGGGATCAGTTGATGAGAAAACTTGCAGACCTGTATGTAGCAGAAGATCCTGATGAGATAAAATCCATCTCACTTCAGGATTATGCCGTATTAAGGACTCCGTTCAATCTGAAACCAAAGGCGACAGTGGCCGTGATCTATGCTGACGGAGATATAATCGACGGCAACACAAAGGAGAACAGCATAGTCGCTGGTGACAGATTTGCCAAGATCATATCTGACATAAGGAAAGACAGTACGGTAAAGGCTGCCGTACTTCGAGTAAATTCACCGGGAGGAAGCGTGCTCGCATCTGAAAAGATCAAGACAGAACTCGCTCTTCTTCAGGAAAGGATGCCTGTGGTGGCTTCCTATGGTAACTACGCCGCATCCGGCGGATATTGGATTTCTGCATGCTGTGACGAGATATACACAAACGAGACCACACTCACCGGTTCTATAGGTGTGTTCAGCATGATTCCTGACTTCAGCGGGACAGCCGAGGACAAACTCCACGTAAACATCACCCCGGTCAACTCCAACAGGCATTCCGATATGTACGGAATGATGCGTCCGCTTACAGATGCAGAGATTTCATATATGCAGGCATCTGTTGAAAAGATATATGACAGATTCACAGGCATTGTTGCGGAGGGACGCGACATGAGCATTGCCAGAGTGGATGAGATAGCACAGGGACGTGTATGGACAGGAGCAGAGGCTCTGGGTATCGGACTTGTCGACCAGATCGGAACAATCGAGGACGCAATCACATGGGCAGCCCTGTCTATAGAAGGAGTGAACTCTGTGGAAGAAGTCACCGTTGCCGGATATCCAAAACCGATGACAAGCATCGAACTCCTTCTCGAGAGTCTGGAAGGACCGAAAGAGCAGAACATTCTCGCCGGCACCCCATTCAAATCCGTCGGTGAAGCATTCGGCACCTGGAACTCCTCCGAGACCGGCAAGGTCTACGCCCGCCTTCCATATGAGATTATCATCCGATAAGTCACAACTATCGGGGCAACGACCTGAACCTAAAGCGGTTTCTGAACTGTAGTTGCCGGAGTTCGTATATTCCGGCAACGGTGTTCGCGATATCATTTTCCCAAGGCACCTGTAACGGTTTTGCAATGATAACGTTACCGGTACCATTCAATCCGAGGGTATCTGGGACGGTTTCGTGACAAAAACGTAGCAGGTGGAACTGTATGTGTCACGACGCAGGAGTTTTGGCTTATACTCTTGCGTCGTGGCACGGATTCCGGAAAATGGCGCCGTTTTCCGTCACGACGC
>SUYY01000081.1 GCA_015060205.1 Bacteroidales bacterium | reverse complement strand
CGGTCGCATACGCAGCCAACGATGCCCTGCTGAACTTCCCTGATGAAGATTCACCGGAGCAGCGAAGGAAGTATCTTGAGATATCGCAGAGCCAGCTGGAACATCTGAGCGGACTTGTCGAGCAGATCCTGTCTATGAGTATGGAACGCAGGAAAGGCCTGGTTCTTCACCGTGATGACATTAATCTTGCTGCATTGGTCGATGATATTGTGGAAAAGCACAGGATGAAAGCGGAAAAGGATGTGACATTCACTATTGACATTCCTTCCGATTTCACCGTCAATGCGGACAGGATGCATCTGAGCAACATCCTGAACAACCTGATAGACAATGCCGTGAAATATTCCGGCGAAAAAGTCTCAATAAATATCGCAGCAGAAGGAAACAGACTGGCCGTCAGTGATAACGGTATAGGAATGTCCGCATCGGACCTGAAGCATATATTCGAGAAGTTCTACCGTGCCCACACCGGCAATCTTCACGATGTGAAGGGTTACGGCCTCGGACTGTATTATATCCATAGCATCGTAGAAAAGCACGGCTGGAGCATCGGCGTTGAAAGCGAACCGGCCAAAGGCACCTCATTCACATTGTCATTATGAACGAGTTCCTCCCTGTCATTTCGAGCGAGCGCAGCGAGTCGAGAAATCTTATGAACATAGATTGTATTAACATATTATTGGTAGAAGACGAACCAGACCTCGTCCTGATCATCCGCAACACCCTGACCAGCCAGGGCTTCAATGTCCGCACTGCTACGGATGGTGAGGAAGGACTGCGTAAGTTCTATGCGGAAAAGCCGGATGTCCTGGTTGCAGATGTGATGATGCCGAAGATGGACGGATTCACTATGGTAAGGCAGATAAGGCAGACCGACCAACAGACTCCCGTCCTGTTCCTGACAGCCAGATCTGCCATAGACGACGTTGTGGAAGGCTTTGAACTCGGAGCGAATGACTATCTCAAGAAACCCTTCGGAATGATGGAACTGATCGTCAGGCTGCGCTCATTGGCAGGGAGAAGGCAGGTTCAGACTGCTCCTGTCCCTCAGACATACAGGATCGGTGAATTCACATTCCACCCGGACACCCTCCGTCTCGATCATGCCGGTACATCCGAAGAACTCTCACCGCGCGAAGCAAAGATCCTCGAACTTCTCTGCGCAAGCAAAGGAGAGACCCTCTACACAAGACCTCTCCTTCTGGAAATCTGGGGCGACGACGACTTCTTCAACTCCCGTAGCCTTCAGGTATTCATCTCCAGACTCCGCCGCCGTCTCGCCCCCGACCCACGCATCCGCATCGTGAACGTGCGAGGGGAGGGGTATAAACTCCTGGTAAACGAATAACAAAAGGCATAACCGAGATATCCCCGGCTATGCCTCTGTCAAGAATCTACTAACCTATTTTGTTCCCGACAATATTCCTGATTCTGTATCTGAATTTTCAATCCTCAGACTCTTGGTCTGCTTTTGCTTGCCTGTCAGAATGTTGAATGAGACATTGATCATGAACATCGGGCAGAGGTCGCGGGAAAAGGCCAGCTGATTGCTTGGAGCCAGTTCCGAAAGATTGACGACACCCTGATTATAGTTCTTTGAAAACGGATTCATCACCATCATCTGCAATGCCCATTTTTCTCTGTTGTATCCGGATGCTATCGTATGGATAGCTTCACCTTTGTTGATGGTCTCTCCCCACAGTTCATGGTTCGACGTATTCATCTCAGCCATGAAAACCCAGTTCTTGTACATACCGACAATGCTTCCCCTGAATCCGAAATTGTTGTGAGTATGTGAATATGCGTTGCCAAGGCTGACATAATGGTTGAAGAAAGGAGTCAGACTGATCGATATATAATCTTTGTAAGGCTTGATCTGTATATTAGCCTGCGCATTCAATCTGTGAAATCCATTCTGGTTGTCGAAGGTGCGTACAAATCTGCCGTTCTCAAATATTGTCTCTTCCATTATCGGCTTGTCATCGTACGAGTACCTGGCAGAAAGATCTATATTGATCCACTTCGCCCTGTAACTACCGGAAAGGCGGTTGGTGAAATATGCAGTGCTCTTGAGATTCGGATTACCACGTCTTACCTGCCAGGCATCCATCGGCTGCTCGACATCGCTAAGTTGCGACAATGATGGCGCATACCCTGACATGCTTGCACTATATCGGAAATAAAACTTATTCAACTTGTAAGACAGATTCAATGTAGGACGGAAGAAATACTTCTCCTGAGTATAATCTCCCTGTTTATAATATGTGCGGATTGCACCCACGCCTAACGTGTAGTTCAGTTTTCCTATCTTCGACTGATATTCTGCGAAAAGAGAACTTTCTGAAGTGTTCATGGACACCTTGCTGCTGATGTCATTCTGATATATATTGTTCATCGTAGCCTGGTTATGCTTTATGCCTGTAGTAAGTTCACCCTTCCATAACGGACGTTCGTATATCGCTTCTCCTATGATCGAGTATTTATCTCCCATGCTTTGTGACATTACCGTTTGATTTGTCTCGACTCCGTTCGACATGATGTCGTCATTGCCGGCTTGACCGGCAATCTCATTGATAAAGTACTGCCTTTCACTTCTGCTGTTGATATATGTTCCTACAACATCGAAATAAAGATGCTGGTCATCCTTGAAATTTAACTGATAATATATATCAAGCGAAGGAATATGTGTGACAGACTGCTCACGATCCTTTACCTCATATACCATGTCACCCTGATGCAGAATGCTGTTCCTGTCGGTAAATGAGTTCGGTATGTCCTTGGTATTGTTGTTGAATGCGATGTTCAACATACTTTTCTCTCCATTTGTCCGGTTGTAGTTGAGCGAAGTGGTTATGTAGTCGTATTTCACCCGGTTGGGAGCTGCCACGGTTTCACGATTGACGATAGTCTTGTCCGGGAAATTGAATATCTCTTCGTTCTCGCGATTCCATTCAAGATCACGTCTGCTCCATTGCACCAATGCCGAGAATGATGACTTTCCATGATGATATTTACCGGAGACATGATAATTGCCGAATCCTAGTGATGGATAGAAGGAGTTGGTCAGGTCGGTAGAGACATTGCCGCCTGATTCCCTTTTACGCACGATATAATCAAGAACTGCAGCAGCATTGCCATATCTCAATCCCGGTTGCTGGTGATATTCTACTCTGATGACATCTTCCGGACGTATAGCCATAACTTCTGCCTGAGAGGTCTCTACGCCGTTTATACGCAGTTGCACAGATTCACCATAACTGTTGGTTATGTTTTTTTCAATGGCATTCACTGATATGTCAGGAATCTGGAGATATTGCAGCAGCGACACTCCGTTGGTGGCAGCCTTCTTCTGCTGCATAGTAGGCATCACCAGCTGACGGTCAATCTTCTGAACGACAGCATCACCGATTACCGCAGCCTCCTCCAATGCTTCTGCAACCTGCTTCATCCGGATCTCTCCCAGATCCACATCCTTGACCACCTGTTTAAGTGAGAGTGAGAATTTATCATATCCCACATACATACATTGAAGCAGATAATCTCCCTCCGGGGCTCCCTTCAATTCAAATCTACCTTCCGTATCAGTTGTTGTACCCATTACCTGTCTGTCTGATCCATCAGTCAAGACTACTGTAGCTCCGACCAAAGGAGAGGAATCACTGTCATCCACCAGTACACCGCTTATACGGTTATTTGCCATGGCTGCTGTCTGCACCAGCAGCATACTCATGATCGTTAAAAACACCTTCATATTTTTCATATTTACTTGTTTTCCGTTGATGCAAAGTTATGTCTGAAAGGCGTTTCAAAGGGTTTATATGCAAAAGTATTTACTGTGCAAATCACTGTGTAACCACCTGATAATCAATATGGGTCAAAATAAAAAGTTTATATATGACCTTTCCTGACTTTATATGAGGAGTGCAACAAGACAATTAACTGTAAAAAAGCATTACCTTTACGAAAAAGAAACACCATGCAAAGACTTATATTGCTGCTCATAATAGCTCTTACAAGCTGCTCGACCAGGCAGCCACGCATCGATTACGCACAGATACTTGATGATGCTGAAGAACGCCTGAACAATGCCGAATCTTTAAGCGAGGACACACAACTCAGTGAAGCATTGGAGTATTACCGTACATTTGAGCCGACAGACTCCGCCCGACTGTCTCAAGCAACAATTCTGACTGCATATCACTATTGGTGGAAAGGGGAATCAGCAAAGGCTTATGATCTTCTTGAACCGGTTGCCGGTACTGACAGGAAGGCTCTATACGCCTTATATGACTTGGCTGCAAAAGATTATGATTTCGAGGCTTGTTACAGTTACCTCTCACGAATAATGGAGGATGAAGCCGAGCGAGGCTTTGAAAACCAGCAGGCTCTGGCTACATTGAGCTATTACATCGGCCGTCAGGAAGAATGCGAACGTCTGTTTGAGAATCTTCCACAATACGTAAAGACGCCTAGTGATTCCTCTCTGTATTGGGGACGTGTCCTTCCAAATTATGCAGACATCATCAGTGATTACGGCAAACATGAAAAGGCAATTGCAATTCAAGAGCAGATCCTGAATCATTACTCAGACAAAGACAGTATGCATATTGCATGGGCTCATGCTTCCATTGCACGTTACTATTTACTATTGGACCGTATCAAGGAGGCTGAGAAACATGTTCGTTTATCCGATGAATATGCCGACGATGATTTCAGGAACAACATCTCGATGTCAAGCTACATGAAGATGCTGAAAAGTACCTTGGACTATGCAAAGGACAAACGCATCAATGTAATGGAATGGGCAAATTTTGTGAATTCATTGCAGGAAAACGCATATAAGAAACAGGCTATAACTGATGCAAAGGAGGCAAACAATCAGCAGCTGGCCGAAAAGAACCTCAAACTGACTATCGAGAAGCAGCGCACCCAGATCATCCTTACCTATGTTGGATTGGCTTTACTGCTGATGATTGCAGTATCTGTATTCTATTACCGCAGAAAGAAGCAGCAGATCATCGAGAAGGAGGAAGAACTGGAAGCCTTGCGCCAACTGGTCAGCGAATCGCAGGTGAATACCGAGCAGAAGGATGACCGCTTCTTCAAGAGAATAGTCCTCCAGCAGCTTGGAGTCATACGAATGGCAGCATCAAACCCTACCACAGCCAATCAGGAACTCCTGAAGAGGATGAAGGAGATCACCAGTCAGGAAGTCAATGTAGTTGCCCTCCTGAACTGGACAGACCTCTATCAGACAATGGACTATATCTATGACGGATTCTACACATCACTTGTTGAAAGATTCGGAAACATCCTGAATGAAAAGGAAATACAGCTGTGCTGCCTCCTCAAGGCCAACTTCTCCACCAAGGAAATCAGCGTAGTGACCCAGCAATCAGTCCGCACAGTCTACCAACGCAAGAGCACCATCCGTCAGACCCTTGAGATGCCGGAAGGAGAGGACATCGCATCATTCCTGACCAAATAACTCCGGCCAGAAGACTCACGTCCTCTGACCGGATAATTTATATTTGTTATGTCGTAGAGTACTTAATAATTTATTCCTCTTTGGTCAGCCATTCCCAGATAGGAACAACCTGGATTGTATATCCGTCTTCTTCTATGACCTCGCTTTCGTGATCTGTAATCAGGAAGAGATTGTCACACTTTGTTGCCTTGGCTCCTGCAATGCATCCTTTGATCTCACGCTTCCTGGTTTTATCG
>SUYY01000018.1 GCA_015060205.1 Bacteroidales bacterium | reverse complement strand
ATGTCCAGTCTGTCAACATGCTTCCCCAGTTGTAATTTGAATAGAACTGGATTTCAAAATCCTTTGACAGATATACATCAGTCCTGTAGACCGATTCTGAAATCTTGAAGAGAGGAATGGTCTTGGCGGTCTTTGCACCAGAGAGGTCTCCTGCGATAGGGAGATCGGTGTACGGACTCTGAGGGAAGGATGCACCTCTTCCGATGATGACATGGTTGTTCTGCTTGCCGATGCTCAATGCGTCGTTGTTATTGAACACAAGCCATCCCTGCTCAGGTCTGTACCATGTCTCGAATGCATCAGAGATACCGATGTAGCGTGCTGAACATGCTGCATCGTCGATATCGGTAAAGATTGCAGTGTTCACTATCTGAGAAACCGGCTTATCGAAACCGAAGAAGAACACTTCACTGTTCTGAGGAAGCCTTGTCACCCATTCGATGATTGCAGCACCGTCGCCGTCAGCGCCTTCGCCGCCTCTCCATATACCTACGCGGTAGATGACCTTTCCGGTGTTCTTGTCGAAACCTATCTTCCACGGCTTTTTGCCACCATGAAGACCGTATGCCTCGTCTAGTGTAAACTCTTCTGACACATAGCCTGATTCATCAATCTTGCCGTCTGCATACTTCGCTGCAAATCTGAAAGAAGTTCCTATGTTTTCTGTAGTTTCATCTGTTATGAAATGAGTGTCCTTCAGAACAGACATCGCCCATGCATTGCCGTTGTTGTCAACGAGATAGAGAGACGCCACCTCCGGCTCAGGTACATCAGGGACATCCGGCTCATCAGGTTCCGGTGCATCAGGATCCTTGTCACCTGTAGCAACTCCACCGATGACAGGACCGAGATACTTCTCGAGAGAAACCTCTTCTGTGTCAGTATTATATTTGAGTGTCCAGAGACCTTCTGTGAATGCAGGACCTGCATTACCATAGTTTCCGTCCAATTTTCCTGTTTCAGGATCAGCCTCAACCGGTGAAATCACCAGAGTTTCAGGAGTTGTGGATGTCCAGTCGCACTCCGATCCCCATGCTGCGGCAGTATAGTAAAGTTTGAGAGCGAAGTTCGACTTCAGATAAAGGATAACCTCCCAGTCGTTTTCAGATTTCATGACAGCGGTAGCGCGGTCCCAACTGTAATTCCAGTTTACCTCTCCGCCGAACCAGTTGAATATAAAGTCGCCACAATATGGTGACATAGGCAGACCGGCATTTTCACCTGTAACCCAAAGTGACACCGGATTAGACCACTGCTCCTTCAAGACAAGCCAGTTAGTCTGCGGCAGATAATAAACTTCATATTTGCCGTTGTCATGACCTGTATATCTTGCAGTGTTGCCCTCAACATCAGCCCAACGGTCTGCCTGGAGTTGCAAGCCTTCAGGGAAATTCAGGAACACCACGCGGCAGTCCTTTACGATTGCATAACTCCAGAAGACCTTCGCATCTCCGTCTGTCGCCATCTTCGCCATGTCTATCACACATGTATAGTCCAGACATTTGCTGAGTTCTCCTGTAAACACGTCATAACCGACCCAATACAGTCCGTACTCGCCTGATTCCGGTGTGTCGAATGTTCCGTAATTCTCGCCGGAAGGATCTACTGCGCCTTCTGCAGTGACCTTTGAAACAATCTGGAACGATGTTCCGAGAACCTCAAGATCTGCAGTTGTGCGATATTTTCCCTTCTGGGAGGTAGGAGACATCTGATAAGCAAAACCGAGATTATCCACAAGCCAGAGGGCGTCCATCAGTTCCATTGTGGTGATCTTGACGTTCTCCGCCTCTGTGAGGGTCTTCTCTACAAACATCTCGTCGGTATTGGTGACTTTCAATGTCACAGCAGGGAAGAACGGCTCATCAAGAGAAGCCAGACTCAGTGCAAGATCAAGTTCAGTATCAATGATTGATTCTGTTCCTGAGAGTTCTCCGGACGCCAAACCGATTATGGTTCCGTCCTTCTTGATTTCAAGAGTGAACGTGCTGAGTTCGCTGTTCTTTACAGTAACTTCCGCCCTGAATTTGACAGGACTGCCGGCGAGTATCTCAGTCTCTCCGTCAGTGCCTCGCAATGTTGCAGATACGACTACCGGTGCTTCCGGCTCTTTCGGTACCTCAACAGGCTCCTTTTCGTTGCATGAAGCGGCAAAAAGAGCCACAGCCATCAGAATTAGTGATTTAAAGTAACGCATAGTAGTAGTTTTATGTGATTAATTAAGTATGAATATTGCCATGTTTCCTGGTTCAAGAGTGATAGTACCGCCGTCGTGACGGACGGGACCTTCCGATGTAAAGCGCTTTACCCTGCCATTGAATACGATGTCGAGGGTAGCATCATTGACACAGTCCCTGTTCTGAACCGCCAGATAGGTCCGTCCACCGTTTTCGAGCAAAGACACCACGGCGCCTTCTCCGCTCATCTCCAAGGTTTTAACCTTCTCATGAGGCATATCCTTCAGGCGCCTCGTATGTGACGGTATCGAATCTCCCGTATGCCATACATCTTTTACCGTACAGCCAAGGAAAACCGGAGAGTAGGCCTTTATCTCTGAGTTGACCTGACGGAAGATATCGAATACAGGGGTCTTCCTGCCCTCCTTGCTGTCATATATTCCGGCAAATGTGAAATACTGGATAACCTGCGCGCCATACAGGAGGTCGCTGAACACCTGCAGACGAAGGTGGCCGAGGGTAGGCACCGGGTAGAATGCCGGAGGAGAAGGCGGGCCGAGGTGATGGGATTTCGCCAAGGCAAATGCCCAGAACGGCTTTCCGTGCCTGCGGGCCATTGCCGAAAACTCCTCGAGATTCCTGTACCATGTCGGACGTACGGAGATCTTTCCTTCATCTTCTGTCACCGGATACTGGTCGAAGGAATAGAACTGCGTGTTGATTTCCGATGCATACAGTTCGATATTGTCTGCATAGTTCTCTTCATTCCACGCCCAGTTGGGATAAAGATTGATATAGCATGGGTGTGATGAATCCAAAGACTGCACCTTGTCATGAAGTGCTTTCAGCCAATGAATATCCCAGGTTTCAGGCTCATCCTTGAGATGATATGCGATCAATGCAGGATGGTCCATGATGGCAGCGACGGCATATTCCGTCGAATCCTTCATTTCGGGAAAACCGGGGATGACACCGATTCCCACCTTCGCGGCCTGATCCATTGCATGTAGTGTCTGCTCCAGATTGCCATATAGACCAAGATGCCAGTCTATTCCGCACTCTTTCGCTATCGGGAAACATTCCTCCGCCTTTTCCGAAGGCATTCCAGCCCAGGTTAGAATCGGAATCGTTTCCGTCTGTTCCTGTGTCTGACAACATCCGCAGATCATGCAGAACACCGTTGCCATGTAAAACAGTCTCTTCATAATGAACTACACTATTTCCAGGTGAATATTATTATGTCTCCTGCCGGAATGCGGTACGAATCTTCTACCGGGCTTTCCGTGCCGTTCTTGTCGACCCGTGCCGCCGTGGTTGTGAAATCTATCTTCACATCGAGACCACCGGTGCAACTCTTGTTGACAAAGGCAATGTATTTCTTGCCGTTGTTGGAGAAATATGAAACCACCGCCCCTTCATCTCCGGTCGAGATTGAACTTATTCCTGCCGGGTAGGCATTGAGTTTCTTCGTGCCGCTCGGAATGACCTTTCCGGTATGCCATACGTTCTTGATTTCCGCTCCAAGGAATATCTTCTCCAGTTGCTTCAGTTCTTCATTTACCCGTTTTACATCGGCATATACTCCGGTCACACCGCTGCTCTGAATTATACCCCAGGTGGTGAAATACTGGAATGCCGATGCTCCATAGACAAGGTTGCTGAACTGCTGCAGACGGAGATCTCCGATGGTAGGAACAGGGTATGATGCCTCTGAGGTGCTGTGAGCAAGAGCCAAGGCAAAGCCCCAGAACGGCATCTTCACCTCTCTTGATGCAGTACGGATATCCTCAAGGTTATGATACCAGTCATCCCTCACCTTTCTCTCCCCAGCCACCATCTTTATAGGATAGTTGTCGAATGAAAGGAATGAGACCGGAACGCTTTTGAGGAATGAACGCAACTTTGGAAGATACGCATCCTCACCGCCCCAAGCCCAGTTAGGATAGACATTCACATAGCAAGGACGTTCCGTGTCGTACTTACGGATATTCTTGATTTCCCCTGCAAGCATCGAGAATTCTGAAACCTCCGGCTCGTCCTCTATATGATAGCCATACAGAGAAGGATGAGCGGACATTGCCTCGATGACATTCTTCGGGTCTGTCTGAATCTCAGGACAGGATGTTATGATCTTCATACCGAGCCTGTCTGCCGATGTCAATATCGCGTCGACTTCGGCAAAAGTCTTGAACCAGCCGAGATATGCATTGAAACCGGCCTCCTTCAACTTTTCCAGTTTCCATTCGGCATCTGCATCGATGATGTCGGACCATGAAAGGATGATGAATTCGCCCTGATTCACCTCGGGACATACTGTCGGACCTCCTGATGAAGACGTCTTTTCACAACCGGCAAGAACTACTGCCGCAAGGACTCCGATAATTATTGAAAGTCTTTTCATCATAGGGCATATGGCGTTAAGGAAACGTCCACAACGGCACCGTCTCCGTTGTTATTGTCTGCTTTTGTGACGGTAAACACCAGTTCATATACTCCGGGAACAAATTCCTTTCCCGGGTTGATGAAATATCCGTCCTTGGTTATCACTCCATACTCCTCGGTAAGAGAATTCAGCGCAATCTGAGTACTCCATTTCACTCTTGTGAAAAGTTGAATTACAAAAGAATTCTTGAGGTATACCAGAATGCGATAGTCTCCGTTCTCGTCCTTGATTGCGGACAGAGTGGCGAATCTGCTCTTTCCGTCTCCGTCAAGATACTTCAACTCGTTTCCGGTATCATTGTTTCCAAGAGGGAAGCAGGCCTTCACACCTGTCACCCAGATCTGACCAGGCTCGTGGAAACTTGCATAATTGACTATGAGCCAGTTGTCTACAGTGTCATAGTATATGCTCCACTGTGCAGTATGTCCGGTGTATTTTGCGGATTTGTCACTTAGAATCTCGAATCTGTCCGGCTGAAGCATGGCCTTGAGGTCACCGAAACCATTGAAAACTATCTCGCAATCCTTGATGAGTTTCACATTCTCCATTGCAAGATACTTGACTCCGCCCTGATCCAGTGCTGCAAGATTTTCCTTGTCGAATGTCACTACATGATTGACCAGTTTCTCGATCTTGAATGAAAACAGGTCAAATCCCAGTTCCTTGAATCCCTTGCCGCCGGAGTCAGGTGCCGAGATTGCCTGACCGGCCTTACCCAGCACCGAGATCTTTCCGTCTTCATAGCCCCAGACCAGATCGGAATAATCAGGAGAGTTTCCTGATGCCTTTGCCGCAATGTGGAACGAAGTACCAAGACCGGAAAGGTCGGCACCCGGAGCAGTCACATAAAAGTACTCTCCTTCACCCTTCTGCAGTTCGAACTTCTGTCCTTTGTTGTCAATGACATAAAGTTTTTCAGGAGATGCGGGACGGCTCAGGATGATGTTGCTTTCCTTTGCGACACGCTGCACGGACCTTCCGTTCTTGACATTCACAACATTCAGAGACACTTCCGGCTGAAATTCACCGGATGGGAGATATGCTGCGAATGGCATCACAAATTCCTTGGAAATCTTCGCCTCGTGACCGCTGAGAGTTTCGGCAAGACTCAAAACCACATTGTCGCCATATTTCACCTCGAGGGTATAACCTGTCAACTCGTTGTATTCATCCTTGATTTCCGCAGAAAAGACAACTGTCTCGCCCGCTATTATGGCCTTCTCCCCGGAAGTAGCCACAACGGACATTCCCGACAGGATAGGACGGGATGCCCATTCAGGCCAGGTCACGTTCTTGTCAACCTTCTCCGCGCACGAAACGGCAGAAAGCGAAGCGATAATTACCAAAATATTAAAGAATATCCTTTTCATGATAGTTTCATCTTTTAACCGTTATTTCTTTGCTGATGCCAGATCTGCCTCCCATCCCTCTCGCGAATAAGTCTGAACCAGTTCCTTTCCGATTTCCGCAGCCTCATCAACTGCATAGTTCGGAAGCGGAATATACTGATGGGTAGGTATCTCGCCCTTGATGGCGGCATTGTTCCTGGCATATCTGTTGAAGCGGATAAGGTCGATCTTACGGAATCCCTCAAACCAGAATTCATGACCACGCTCCACCAGAAGAGCATCAAGGAACGCTTCTGCAGAAGCAGTGTATGATGTTGGAAGCGGGCCAAGACCGGCACGGCTGCGGACCTTGTTGACTGCGGCCACAGCATCTTCTGAAGGTGCCGCTCCGCTTTTTCTCACTTCCGCCTCGGCAAACATCAGAAGTACATCAGCCCAACGTGCCAGAGGGAAATCGTTTCCGAAGTTAGGTGCTGTAGATGTCTCTGCCGGATATTTGTAAGGAACATATCCGTCCCACTCCGATTTCTTACCGATCTCTGCCGGTCCCCACCATTCACCGGTAACTGTATAATAAGATGTGATGATGCATTCCCTTCTGAGATCGCTCCCATCAAATGTGTCATAGAACTTAGGCGCAAGATTGAAGGTCAGTCCCCAGCCGGGACCTACAACCGAAAACGGTGTAGGATTGCCCAGGTCATCCTTCTTTGCACAGTTGTTCGGCATTGCAAGCATCGCAAACGGATTCATGCTGCCCTCCTTAAGGTTTCCTGTCGATGATGGGTCACAACTGATCGCTGCTATGATCTCACAGTTGAAGTCGTTCACTTCACGGAACATCTCCTTATAAGGATTTTCTCCCGCCTCGAAAAGTCTGTATTTTCCCGTATTGAGTTCATTGTACATGTCGATGGCCTTCTGATACCAGCCATCCTTGTGATAACCCTCATTCAGGCAGTGACGCATAAGACACACTCTTGCAAAATCACGTGTGAAACGACCCTTTTCCACCTGAGTCTCAGGCACATGCTTTGCGGCGAATTCAAAGTCATCATATATCCACTGTGCCATGTCCGAAAGTGACGGGCGCACGGCATTGTTGAGAGCCGCAGGATTTTCCACGTCCTCCGGTTTCACGATCACCGGAACAGGTCCATATACGTGGAGAAGGTTGTACATATGCAGACCGCGGCAAAGGCGGGCCTCAGCAAGAATCTCCTGCTTCCTGCTTTCTGAAATATTTGAAGCGGAGGCCGACTCGATGGCACCGATAACATCCGTAAAACGGGTTACCTCACGGGTCTTGGGATAATGGTTAGGCTGGCTGTCGGAGAGGGTTCCACGGCTCGCATAGACGCACTGGGTGAAATTCGCTTCCGAATAGTTTCTGTAATTCTTGTCCCATACTCCAGTCACCCATGGTGCCTCGATGTCAGATGTGGCATCAAACTGCTTGAGGACTCCTCCGGCAGGAATGTACCACGGGTGCTGGTTACCGCTCGAAGCATAGAGAGAATATGTCCATGTGTTCACAAACGGAATATAGCAGGACATCATCAGGGCTTCGAAATCACTTTCCGACACAGGGAAGTTCTGCTCGGTAAGCACGCCATAGATCTTCGGGTCAAAATTCTTTTCGCAGCCAGAACTTACAATAAGCATCATGGATATGGCTGCCATGTATAATATCTTTTTCATCGCTCTGGACTATTTAAAGTTAAACTTCAATCCCAATGAATAACTTCTTGTCATAGGATAACCGGCCGGTGAAGAACTGTTGCCGATATATATTTCAGGATCGACTCCCGAGAATCTGCTGAATGTGAAAGGATTCTGGAAATCGACATAAAATCTGATTCCGTCGATTCTCTTGGACAATACCTTTCCGAGATATTTGCCCTGCAGATTGTACCCGAAGGTTATGTTCCTGACTCTGACAAAAGAAGCATCCTGTCTTCCCAGATCCCATCCTGCGTTTCCAGGAAGAGCGTCGCTCTTGGTTGTCGCTATACCCGGAAGCGTGCCCTTGGTATTGGTCTGGGAATTCCAGAGCAGATATGCAAACTGGTTTGAGTTCTGAGGCGGACCATAGGAAAGAGTTCCGGCATTAGCCCAGGCGAAGGCATAGTTGTATCTTGTCGAACCGAACTGTCCATAAAGGAATATGTCAAGGTCGAAGTTCCTGTAAGTGAATGTGTTGCCGAAACCGATGCTTATCTTTGGAAGAGTGTCGTCCATATAGATGTCCTCTATTCCGATTATTCCGTCCTTGTTCCTGTCCTCGATTATAGGATAGCCCGGAGTCTGTGAATTTGCACCGAGGCTCAACTGCGAATCCGGCATGTTGGACCTGTCAGCATTGATGATGCCTGTCACATGATAGTAGTAATTGGCATTCATCGGCTCCTTCTCCTTTATCTGGTACTCCTGATAATCGTAGTTTTCTGTCCTCTCCACCCAATACATGTTGTAGTGGGTAAGAGTGAGCATCGATGACCACACGAAGCCGCCGGTCTTGATGTTGACAGTATTGAGGGTTGCGTCAAATCCTGACCTGAAATAATGTCCGTAGTTTACGGGACGGGTTCCCACCATGCTCAATGGCTCTCCCGGTGCCTCTCCGAGAAGTTCCGTCACATCATTGCGGAAGATGTCGACGCTTCCCCATATCCTGTTGTTCAGGAGGTGGAAATCAATACCTATGTTCTTCATGATGGTCTTCTCCCATGTTACGTCAGGATAATCGGCACCAGACTTTATATACGGGATGAAATTGACCTGATTGTTGTCAAACTTGACATAACTTGGAGCATTCCTGTACAGTCCGTAAAGAGATGTACCGAGGTTATCCCTTCCGGTAACACCATAACTTGCGCGGATCTTCAGGAGATTTATCCATTTCACATTCTTGAGGAACGACTCGTTGGAGAGTTTCCACGCTACCGAAGCAGACGGGAACCATGCATATTTCTTTCCAGGGAAGAACTTGTCTGTTCCGTCACGACGTACTGTTCCCGAGATCACATAACGGTCGAGGACGTCCACCGCAACCCTTGCAAACTGTGACCTCTTCTCATTTTCCCACTTTGAAGATGTAGGAGTGAAAGGGCCTTCCGCAGCAGAGATGTTGTCCGGTCCGATATTGTCGTTCGCGTTCTTGTAATCGACCTCCAGACCTTCTCCCGACTGATTGTAGATTCCCATACCGAGAACGGCGTCGATATTCACCACATCCGCGATGTTCTGCTTGTACATGAGCATTCCCTCGATTGTCTGGTCGTCGCGCGATGCATCTCCGATATGACCTCTGGAAACACCCGCAACCTCATACCAGAGCATTGTGGTCGGGATATAAAGGGATCTTTTGGCAGACTCACGGTTCAAGCCGTATACGCCCCTCAATGTGAGGATGTCCTTGTAGAGGTTGATGTCAGCCACGATATTGGTATACCATCCGGTCGACTTGGTCTTGTCGTTGAACATCGACATCTCGGCAGGATTGGCGGTAGAGCGATAACGCATGTAATTGCCTTCCGCATCATATACCGAATAGTTCGGAGGGAACATGAGGGCAGACTGAAGCGCATCCTTGCCGACGCCACCGGCTCCACCACCGTCAGCGTTGGAGTTGACAAAGTCGTTCGAGTTGATGTTGAGGACTGTGGTCAGTTTCATGAACGGGAATATCTGAGCCGTCAGATTGGTTCTCAGAGTATATCTGCGCATTCCCGAATTTATGACCGTACCCTGCTGGTCATAGAAGTTTCCGCCGATATAGTACTTGACATATTTCGTACCTCCGGTTATGGACAGAGAGTGGTTGTGGATATGTCCGGGACGGAGGATGTAGTCCAGCCAATTGGTGTTTGTTGCAGATTCTATCTGGTCAGGGTAGAATACCGGAGACCATCCCTGATCATATTCATTGATACCATAAGGCGCCATCTCGTGGTTGAGCAGGTAACTTTCCTTGCTGAACACATTGGCGAAGTTCATGTACTCCTTGGTGGTGAGAGGTTCAAGATACTTATAGTTCCTTACGAACGAATAACTTGACTCGAGGGTCACTCTTGGAGCACCTTCCGTTCCCTTCTTGGTAGTGATGAGGATGACACCGTTGGCGGCATTGATACCGTAGATGGCCGCAGAGGCATCCTTGAGGACCTCAATGGACTCTATATCGCCTGGATTGAGACCGGCGAGACCGGCACGGTTGATGGAATTAGGAGTCTCGATGGTTCCGTTACCCACTTCCAATGAGCCGGAAGGCATCATCACTCCGTCCACTATATATATAGGAGTACCGGCGCCTCGGATGGATATGCTTACATTTCCTCCCGGCTGGGTACTGCTTATGTTTGCCCTCAGACCGGCAGCCTTACCCATGAGGAGTTGGGACATATTGCTGCTCGCAGCCTTTGAGACACTCTCGGCCTTGATAGTTGCGACAGAAGTTGTGAGATTCTTGCGAAGCGTAGTACCGTAACCGACGGCCACCGCTTCATTCAGCATTTCAAAATCTTCTTCTAGAACAACCTCTATATTACGATTGCCCCCCCCTATTCTGATTTCCTGGTCCGTATAACCAAGGCAGGAGAACACCACGACATCATCCTTATGCACTGTCATGGTGAATTTTCCGTCAGCGTCTGCCACGACTCCTCTGGATGTTCCTTTCAGAAGAGCAGAAGCACCGATTACAGGTTCTCCGGCCCTGTCGATTATCCTTCCTGAAACTGTCACTTCGGGATTTTCCTTAGGCCGGGGTGTCACGACGATCTTGTCGTTGACCAATGTGTAGCGGAGGTCCGCCTTTGAAAGTTCAGAGGAAAGTAAGGATGCAAGATCCGCATCGACCGCCTTCACCGTCACGGATGGTTTTCCATCCAGTTCCGAATCTCTGTAAGAAAAACGATAGTCCGTCTGCTGCTCGATGACATTGAAAAACTCCTTCAATGAAACATTCCTTAAATCAACGCTGACCTTTCCCTGTTGTGCCGATGCACTTAGAGAGAATAACAGAGAAAAGAAAAGCGTCAATACGGCGCAGCGTACTGAAATGCTGATTCCTTTCATATTTCAGGTTAGTTATGAGTTATTTTAATATGGTTATCGTCTATTTGGTAGTCAAATCCATAATGCATCTTCAGGACATCGAGAATATCCGTGATATTCCTGTCCTTGAATGTACCTGTATATATGTCAGACAGAGATATGCCGTCAGAACATTCTATCTGTATTCCAAAGCGTCTTTCAAGTTTGTCGATCACCCTGTAGAGAGGCTCATGCATGAATATCATGGTCTTCTTGAGCCATGCGGTCTCCACTTCATTGTCAGTCACCATCAGGTTCATCCTGCCGGTACAACGGTCGATGCACACCTTCTCATTAGGAGACACCTTCAGCACGGAGTCCCCGCTACGAAGGCTCACACTGCCTTCCACCAGAGACATTTCCGAGAAATCCGACTCAGGATATGCATAGATATTGAACTTTGTACCATGAACAATCACTTCCATTGCCTGAGCCTTGACCACAAATTCCTTTTCTTCATCCTTTGTAACATCAAAGAAAGCCTCTCCTTCCACCCGGACCACTCTGTCGGAAACACCGAAATCAGAACCATAGGTAATATGCGACCTGGCATTGAGTCTCACCGTCGAACCGTCCGGAAGAGTAACGGTAGAGGTTCCTTCGTTGCCGGAGGCGAAACACACCTCGGATGCGGCAATCTGCTTCATATCACTTCGCATATCCGCTATATAGAGTCCAAGGCCGATGCTGATGAGCATAAGAAAGGATGCCGCCACACCCATATAGACACTGATACGGGATCTTTTCCTTTCTGTCTTCACTATCGGGTATAACGCATCCTTCTTGGACTTTGTCAATGGGCAAGGAGAAGAGAACTCGTCCCAGTCCTGCTCCAGCAATGACTTCAGTTCGATGTCGGAAATCTGTTCCATTTCCTTTGACAACAAATCCAATTCCGCTGCGGTTATCTTACCGTTTCTGTATTTTTCCAATAATGTGCTCATACTCTCTATATATTATATCCGTAAACACGGTTTTTGTAACATTCGAAATTTGACTTTATAACAATTTAAGGAGTCTTTCCCTGATTTTTCTCATAGCCGCAGACAACTGATTACGGACCACCTGATCCGAGATGGACAGCATCTGGGCGATTTCCGCAGAAGACAGACCGTCTTCTCTGCTAAGTTGCCATATTTCCCTCTGCCGGGGAGGAAGATCCTCCTTGGCAAGTTTCAATGTCCTGAGGAAAAGGTCGTAATCGTATGCCTGCCTGCTCTCTACAGCAAGGGAATCGACGAACTCGACATAATCGCGCATGAGAGGATTCCGGACCTGACGACGCAGTTCCTTCAGAACCTGCCGGTATGAGATGGTTAACAGATATGACTTGACGGATTTCGATTCGTCAAGCCGTTCCCTATGCATCCACAGACGGATAAATGTGTCCTGAATGATCTCATCAGTAATGTCCTCCGATTTCACGTACTGATAAATGAACCTGTATAAATCATTGACATACAATTCATACAGGCTCCTGAAACTCTTCGCGCAACCAGAGCGGATCTGGCTTATGAGCATTTTTTCATCCATATCTCTTTGCCATTATGGTGCGGCAAATATACGATTTTCATTAAATTTGCAGAATCTGATATGATGAGATGAAAAACTTTGCACACATATTTATCGTTTTTCTGATTCTGGCTGTTGCCTCCGATGGAGTATGCCACGCACAGAAATCACGGAAGAAGACCTCTCCTCAGGTCGGAGCCTCCTCTGTGTGGGGAGAGCGCCTCGCTGAAGATGAAAACGCCCTGAGGTATATTGTGGAGGGCAAGGACACCATATATATCGACAATATCCGCCCGTCAAAGGTCTATTCCAGACTTCCCCGGCAGAAGGGGCGCGAATGGAGGAAATATTACCGTCTGGTACATAATTTCAGCAAGGCCTATCCTTACGCCCTGGTGGCCAGGAAACTAGTGCAGGAAGCGGACAGCACCATCGCCGCCGACAATCTCAAGCGGGTAAAGAGAGACCAGTATGTATCAAAGGTCCAGAAGGAACTTTTCGATGTATTCGAGAGTCAGATGAGAAACATGACAGTCAGCCAGGGTGCGCTGCTTATGAAACTGATAGACAGAGAGGTAGGAAAGTCATCGTTCAATATCATCAAGGACTATAAGAACGGAATGGCTGCAGGTTTCTGGCAGGGTGTCGCAAAGATGTTCGGTACCGACCTCAAGAAACCGTATGACCCGGAAGGCGAGGACCGCCTCACTGAGGAACTAGTCAAGATATGGGAAGATGGTGATTTCCAGGCCTTTTATTTCGCAATATTCTGGAAGGATCCGCCAGTACTTCCCATTCCGGAGAAATATCTGTAACATCGCACATTTCCCATGCCGATGGCGGATTACCATCGGCATGTCGAAATAGCCGCTGTCATTCAGCCATATAAACTATTTATCCTTGAAGATCTCCACTTCCTCGGGAGAAAGGTTTAATGCTCCGGCAATCACATCCAAAGATATACCGGATTCGAGAAGTTGTCTTATTGTCTCTGCTCGACCCTCTATGCGACCTTCTGCAAGACCTTCTGCAAGACCTTCTGCTCGACCTTCGGCAAGACCTTTTGCAAGGCCCTCTGCTCGACCTTCGACAAGACCTTTTGCAAGGCCCTCTGCTCGACCTTCGGCAAGACCTCTTGCAAGACCTTCTGCACGCCCCTCTGCAAGACCTTCTTCGATAGCAGTTTTCTTCGCATATGCCATCTGGTTCCTTAAATCTCTTTCTGTTGTCATCTTTTCTATCACTTTAGAACGTGTCTGTTCATCCATGTTTCTAAGTTCAGATATATGAAACATTTTCTGAAAGACACTATGGTTCAACTTTTCCGGACACTCTCTCAGCCTGGACATGTTCCTAAGACAAAAATACATTCCTTCCAATATATTTCCATCAAGTTCATCAATGCTCTTAGTGAACTTGTCCAGTTCTATGTATATAAAAGTAAGACGGTCAGTCAAAAGCGTATGGGAACTCTCTTCATACAGACGATAAACCGTCTTTACCTCAGGATTTCCAGCATTTTCCTCGATATTAAAATCAAGAATGCTTATGACATATACCGGCCAAAACGTATACTCTGCACTTCCGGCCTCTACCTGGTTTCTTATCTGAAATGTCGAATAATAAATCGACCTCTCCACATAAGCCGGCTGCTTTCTTCTCTGAACCTCCACTACAACTCTGGAGCCATCGCCAGTCTTGCAGAACATATCATAGACCGAATTCTTTCTTCCTGGTTCCAGAGACTTCATCTCCTTATCCATAAAATCCAAATCCACGATGTGTCTGTCCGGGATGACCTGGTTCAGAAATTCAATCATCACATCCTTGCTGGATTCCTGTCCAAACACCAGTTTGAACACCTCGTCATTCAATAAATCCGCATACCTGAAATCGTAACGCATAATTTTTAATTAAGAAGTTAAACAAAAGCCGAATACGGCTACCAATTAAAAAGTTATGGTTGCGATCGTCATCTCCCCTTGCATCGCAAATTTGCGAAAAAATCAAGACCAATCATATAGGGCGATGGCGATTTTTTCTTTTTTTTATGCTTTTTACAAAAATCTTATGGAAAAAATGGACCGGTTTTTCAAAAAGAAATTTTATTTTTGTCCCCGATATGCAAAGCGATTGTGAGTCGGGACCGACTTATGACCGCTTTTCATGATTAAAAGTCTAACTTCAAACACCTTTTATGGATTTTACCGTTTATTAGTAAATGAGAAAACTGTCTGTCTTTTTGGGGGTTGCCTTTTGGGCAATCGGCTCTGCAGTCAGCGCGCAGGAAGTCGATAGTACTGCGACAATGCAGAAGTCATCCTGGGGGGATGCAAATGAAATTTCCGACTATATTCCGGATATATCACTTGATGCCAGGTTCGGTTATGGTCATGATTTTGCAGAAGATGCCGGCCGGTTTGGCGGAAACGGTCTTTTTCTGGACATAAACGGTAAAATTGCTCCGAATATATATTATAGTCTGAATCATCGCCTTGCGAACTTCGAAGGCTCCGATGAACCGGGCTTCGGCAACACCAACTGGCTCACCCTCTCATACGACAACGACAGTTTCTTTGTTACAGCGGGCAAGGAAGACATCAAGGTCGGAAGTTTCGAATATGACGAATATGACCTGAACTGCTACTGGGAGATGAACTCCCTTTTCTGGAACTGCATATCCCCATGGCACTGGGGAGCATCGGCAGGATGGTATCCCGCTGACGGTCAGACTCTTCTGTTCCAGTTTACAAATTCTCCGTTCTCAGACATCGACAGATTCAACCTCTTCGCCTATGCTCTCGCATGGAGGGGAGAATGGGACTGCTATGAATCATATTGGAGCACAAACCTCTGGGAGAAGACAAGGGGCAAATATGTCAAGTCGCTTAATCTGGGCAACAGGTTCCATGCAGGCGACTTCTCCTTCGATCTTGACTACATGACAAGATGTACAGACATCAGAAAGGCATTCACAAGCGATTTTACCCTGGTATTCTCTCCTTCATATGAATGGGAATGGGGACGGATCTTCACCAAAATCGGCTGGGAAAGAGTGAATGAAGATAATTTCGGATACGATTACACGGGAGACAATCTGTTCTATGGAGCCGGCGCCGAATTTTTCCCGCTGAAGGAATACAAGGATCTGAGAATCCATGCCATATGGGCGTCAAACTCACATATAACGCAAGGTCACTATATCAACATAGGACTCACCTGGAAACTTGACCTGACTCAGGCCGGAAAACTTCTGATCGACAAACTTAAGAAATGACAACGATGAAAAACTGCGAAAACATCATAGAGATAAAGAATGTGTCCAAGAGTTTTGGAGAGAAATGCATTCTGAACAATGTCAGCATATCAGTAAAGCAGGGAGAATTCCTCACTCTTCTCGGTCCGTCGGGCTGCGGAAAGACCACTCTTCTGCGCATGATTGCAGGATTCGGGTCTCCTGATTCGGGAGAAATCCTCATCAACGGCACAGACATCACCGACATGCCGCCTCATGAGCGTCCGGTAAACACTGTTTTCCAGCGATATGCCCTGTTCCCACATCTGGATGTTTATGAGAACATCGCTTTCGGTCTGAAACTGCAGAAGGTTCCTGAAGCCGAGATAGACAAGAGGGTGCGCAAAGTTCTGAAGATGGTGAGCATGACAGACTATGAGGACAGGGATGTGGAATCTCTCTCAGGAGGTCAGCAGCAGCGTGTTGCCATCGCCAGGGCCATCGTGAACCAGCCTAAGGTGCTGCTTCTGGACGAGCCTCTTTCGGCTCTTGACCTGAAGATGCGCAAGGACATGCAGATCGAACTCAAGGAGATGCACCGCAAACTCGGCATCACCTTCATATATGTTACGCATGACCAGGAAGAGGCTCTGACTCTTTCAGACACCATAGTGGTGCTTGATGACGGCAATATCCGACAGATAGGCACACCGACAGACATATACAACGAACCTCAGAATGCCTTCGTGGCGGATTTCATCGGCGAGTCGAACATCCTCAACGGAAAGATGATAAAGGACCGTCTTGTGGAATTTGCCGGACACGAGTTCGAGTGTGTGGACGAAGGATTCGGCGATAATGTTGATGTGGACGTCGTCGTTCGCCCTGAGGACATATACATCACCAACAAGATTGAAAGCGCACAGTTCTCAGCCAAAGTGAAATCCTGCACCTTCAAGGGAGTGCATTATGAAATGTTCGTGGACACCGACAAGGGTTATGAACTGATGATCCAGGACTATAACTCATTCGAACCTGAATCCGAAGTAGGACTCATCATACGTCCTGCCGACATCCAGGTCATGCACAAGGAAAGAAGCATGAACACCTTCGAGGGAGAAATGGTCTCGGAGGACAGCGTAAGATTCCTCGGCGCAGAGTGGAAATGCGAACCTCAGAGCGGTCTGGAGACCGGAGACAAGGTCAAGGTAGAGGTCAACTTCTCCAAAGTGGATCTTATCGACCATCCTGAAGACGGAAATATCGAAGGTGAGGTCTATTTCCTCCTCTACAAGGGTGACCACTACCACCTGACGGTAAGGACCGAGCACAGGGAATATATCTGGGTCGACACAAACGACATATGGGACAAGGGAGACCTTGTGGGAGTGAACATCGCCGCCAAGGACATTAAGATCATCAAGTGCAATGACTAAAAGAAGTACCTGGGCACTGCCCTACGCAATATTCCTGGTGCTGTTCGTAGCACTGCCGCTTCTGCTGATCATGTTCTATGCATTCAGGGACGGAAGCGGACACTTCACCTTTGCCAACTTCACCAAATTCTTCACGGACAAGGATGCGATAGAGACATTCGCCCTGTCACTGGAGGTGGCAATAGAAAACACAGCCATCTGCATCCTTCTGGGCTACCCTGCCGCCTGGATCCTTGCGAACAAGAAATTGAACAGGAGCGCCGTCACTATCGTGCTCTTCATCATGCCGATGTGGATAAACGCCCTCATGAGGACTCTTGCCACTGCGGAACTTTTCCATATGCTCGGATTCCAACTGGGCAAGGGTACTCTCATCGTGGGTATGGTCTATGACTACCTGCCGTTCATGATATATCCTATATACAACATCCTGGAGAAGATGGATAAGTCCTACGCAGAGGCAGCCTCAGACCTTGGAGCGACACCATGGCAGGTGTTCTGGAAAGTACAGGTACCTCTTTCGATGCCTGGAGTCGTGAGCGGAATCATGATGGTGTTCATGCCGACCGTAAGCACATTCGCAATATCTGAATTCCTGACCAACAACAAGATAAAACTCTTCGGTACCATCATTCAGGAAAACATCAATTCCGGAATGTGGAACTACGGTGCGGCACTCTCTCTGGTGATGCTCATCATCATCGGTATCACAAGCCTGCTTCAGGATGACAAGAAGGAACTTAACGAAGGGAGGGTATAAGGTATGAAGAGATTTTTTGCACAATGCTACATCTGGCTGCTCCTGATAGTGCTCTATGCTCCTATCGTGTTCATTGCAGTCTTTTCCTTCACCGAAAGCAAGGTCCTCGGCAACTGGACCGGCTTCTCGACAAAGTTGTATGCCAACCTGTTCACAGGTGACATGCAGGGATCCGGATCGCTGATGTCGGCCATCCAGAACACCCTTGTGATAGCCCTCATAGCGGCAGGAGTATCAACACTCATAGGCACGATAGCAGCCATCGGCATCCACAACATGAAGGGACGCGGAAAACAGGCCATCACCTTCCTGAACAACATCCCGATGCTCAATCCGGACATAATCACCGGTGTGTCCCTGTTCCTTCTTTTCGTGTTCCTGCACATAAGCCAGGGCTATACTACCGTCATCCTTGCACATATAACCTTCTGCACGCCATATGTTGTCCTGAGCGTACTTCCCAAACTGACGCAGATGAACCCGAACATATATGAAGCGGCTCTCGACCTTGGTGCAACACCATTTCAGGCTTTGAGAAAAGTGCTCCTGCCTCTGCTCAAGCCGGGAATGATATCCGGATTCATCCTCGCCTTCACAATGTCACTTGATGATTTTGCCGTGACATTCTTCACAAGAGGAACGATAGGCCTGGACACACTCTCGACATACATCTACACCGATGCCCGCAAGGGAGGACTTACTCCGGAACTCCGCCCAATGATCACAATCCTGTTCCTGGGTATATTGGCACTGCTGATCGTCATCAATCTCAGAAAGGCACGTGCTGCAGAAAAAGCATCTAAATAATCCTTAGAATTTTCAAGATGAAGAAGATATTGCTTGCAGCCGTCATGGCTATGACTATATGGGGTTGCGCGGAAGACCGCGGAAACATTCTCAAGGTGTACAACTGGGCGGACTATATTGACGAGGAACTTCTCGACGAGTTCGAGGAGTGGTATTTCGAACAGACCGGAGAGACTGTGGAGATAATCTACCAGACATTCGACATAAACGAGACCATGCTTTCCAAGATAGAACTCGGCCATGAAGACTACGACGTGGTATGTCCTTCGGACTATATCATAGAAAGGATGCTCATGAACGACCTTCTTCTTCCTATCGAGAGGAATTTCGGACAGACCCCTGACTACTTCGGAAACATTTCCCCATACATAGATTCCAAGTTTGCAGAGATCGAGGGCCATGGCAAGGACGCCAGAGACTATTCTGTAGGTTACATGTGGGGCACGGTCGGACTTATCTATAATCCGAAATATGTCAGCGATGAGAAGGCATGCAGTTGGGAAGTTCTGAAAGACCCCGCATACAAGGGCAAACTTCTGATGAAGGATGCCTACAGGGATATCTACACAACCATGCTTACAGCGCTTAACAAGGATGCTCTGGAGTCGGGAGAAAAGGACCTGCGCACTCTTGCATTCGATACATCTGACGAGTCCATCGCCCTTGTGGAGAACTACCTCAACTCCTTCAAAGAATCCATCGCCGGCTGGGAGGCAGACTTCGGCAAGGAGCAGATGACCAAGGAACTGGCCTGGATGAACCTCTCGTGGAGCGGTGATGCACAATGGGCGATCGACGAGGCGGCGGAAATGGACATCGAACTGCGATATACCATCCCGTCCGAAGGAAGTGCCGTATGGTTCGACGGTTGGGTCATACCCAAATATGCCCGCAACATCAAGGCTGCGAGTTACTTCATCAATTTCATGTGCATGCCTGAGAATGCCCTCAGAAACATGGACATGACCGGATATGTCAGCGCGATAGGCGGAGATGACGTGCTTGAAGCGATGAGCGACAGTCTCGAGTATGAACCTGTGGATGTGAGTTACTTCTTCGGGGAAGGAGCGTCAGAGGCATGCGTCAACCCTATAATGTATCCGGACAAGGAGACAATCGAGCGTTGTGCCATGATGCACGACACCGACACAGAGGCTCTTCTTAAGATGTGGTCGCGTGTCAAGGGAGCCAACGCTTCTGCATGGACATATATACTCATCGTCCTCGTTCTGGGAGGACTCATCATGGCGGTCATCCTCAAATACTACCGGAAGAACTACCGTAAAAAGAAATACTCCCGCGGAAAGCGGAAGTAATTCTTATATTAAAGCACTGATTATCAGAGAATCTCCTGAATCACCTGTTCCATCACGAGGTATCCTTCCTTGTTAGGATGGACCAAGTCTCTCTGATATTCCTTTTTCAGACCCTTGTTCTCGTCTGCCATCACCGAGTAATAGTCCGCATACTTGAGACGGTTCTTTGCCGCATATTCACGGATCTTGGCGTTAAGTTCATCGATGGACCTGATGGCATCCTCGCTGCTTATCTCCCATGACCAGCCATAGCGTTCGGCAGGAAGAACAGAGCAGAGAATAACCTTGATCCTGTTTGCCTTTGCAATCTCCGCCATGGAGACGATGTTCTCGAATATATGGTCAAGTGATACATATCCCTGATTCATCGCGATGTCGTTTGTTCCGGCAAGGATCACCACCTTTCTCGGACGATGGTTCACCACGTCACTTCTGAAACGCGCCAGCATCTGGGCTGTTACCTGACCGCTGATTCCGCGGCCGAGATAATTGTTCTCGTGGAAGAACTCCGGACGGAAGCGATACCAGCCTTCGGTGATGGAATCACCCATGAACACCACTTTCGGTCTCTTGCCGACTTCCGCGTTCTTCTGCTCATATCGGCCGTACTGCGCCCAGTCCTGAGGTGCCCTCAGACGAGGAAGTTCCACTCTTGCCACTACAGGATAGTGGTCTGATATCATCTTTGCCTTGAAGCAGACCACATCCTCGACTCCTGCCTCTATCGCCCTCTTGTCTTCCTCCGAAATCTCAATCGGAACCCAATAGTTGTGGGTCAGTATTCCATATTCGTGAGTCTTGAACTGAGGAGAGACAAAGATATGGTCAATACGGCTTTCTGTTCCGAAATCAGCCTTGAAGCGGTTGACCGTGCCGTTTGGAGCCATACGGTGCTTTGCCGACTTGTAAGTATCCACAAGCATGTCGGAACCTGTAAGGATGTCGAATATCTCATTGTTCTGATCCACATTGAAGTCTCCGGTGAGAATATACGGTTCGTCACCGCACATCTCCTTTATCTTGGAGAGGATAAGCCTTGCTCCCTCTCTGCGTGCCACGACTCCGCGATGGTCAAGATGCAAGTTGAAGAGCCAGAACTTCCATTTTGTACTCTTGTCTTCAAACCTGCCCCAGGTGCATATCCTGCACTGGTCTGCATCCCATCCTTTCGAACCAGCCACATCCGGCGTCTCGGATATCCAGAACCATCCCTTGTCAAGACAGCGCATCCTGTCCTTACGGTAGAAGATAGGCGCATATTCGCCCTTCTTCGCTCCATCGTTCCTGCCCACACCTATGTAGTCATAATTGTCGAGGTTGTTGAGCATATCCTGAAGTTGGTTGTGAAGTACCTCCTGCGCACCGAATATCTCCCAGCGCTCATAATTGACCATATCGAACAACTCCTTGGAGCGTGCTTCCCAGCCATCACCCTTGGCCTTGTCCTTTGAACTGTCATACCTCACATTGTATGAACCCACATTGAACCATGACTGTCCATACGACGTAACTGCCGCAGTTACGAACAAGATGATAAAAAACAAACGTTTCATTATATGATTTTTAATTTTTTGACGAATTTGCCTTCTTCCTGTTCAGCATAGGAAGGAGGAAAGATATGACTGACGCCCCGACCCAGAAGATCGCCACAGGCGTGAAGTCATAAGAGAGTGTGCCGTCAGCAAGAGTCTGCACGTTCTTGTCAATCAGCCATCCGCTGGCAACATCCTGGATACCGGCTGCGATATAACTTGCACATCCTACAACACCCAGGGCGGCACCGGAAGCCTTTCTTGGCACGATATCCACAGCCATGAGTCCACCCAGGAAGCAGATCAGAACTCCTATCGAGATTCCGAACAGAACCATCGCGAGGATATTTATCCATGCAGCATTTCCACCGAAGAGGAAAAGTACAAGAGAGACACTGTTCAGAGCACCGAAAAGAAATGCCGGCTTGTATCTGTCACCCTTGAAGACCACATCGGAGAACCATCCTGAAAGAACCGTTCCGAATATTCCCAGAAGGGCATTGATTGATATGATGCTGGTCGCCTCTGCAAGAGAGAAGCCCTTGGTCTCCTGAAGGAAGAGCACTCCCCAGCCGTTGATGGCATATCTTGAGATATACATGAATGCACTTGCAGCAGCAAGAATCCACACTGCCGGAGTCTTGAGTACCTGCTTCTGAAGTTCGCCTGTAGATACTCCCTCGTCCGTCTTCTCCTCATGTGCCATATCCTCCACAGCAGGCAGACCCTTGCTCTGAGGATTGTCATGAAGCATGAATATGATCACTATCACTCCCAGGACACCTGCGATCGAAGAACCGAGAAATCCCCACTGCCAGCCGAATGTGGAAACGACAAGACCGACGAAGAGGAAAGAAAGAAACTCGCCGAGGTTGTGGCTGAGACTGAAGAATCCGTAATATGTTCCACGCTTGTTGAGAGGGTACCATCTTGAAAGCGCAATGATGGCTGACGGAGAACCCATTGACTGAGACCAGCCGTTGATGCCCCACATGATTGCGAAAAGGACGAAGAAGGCCATTGTAGGAATGGCTGCCCCTGCAAAACCGAGGATTCCCATTATAAGGTTTGCGGCTGCAGATACGATAAGACCTGTCGCCATGAACCTCTTGATGTTGGAATGGTCAGCAAGGAATCCGTTGACAAACTTTCCTATCGCATAAGCGAACAGCAATGTAGAACCTATGAGTCCCAACTGCGTGGCATCAAGAATACCTTCGTCGAGAATCGGCTTCTTTACCACATTAAGGGTCGTACGGCACACATAATACAGACTGTAGCCGATAGTACCCGCAAGAAATGACTGAAAGCCCAGTCTCTTGAAAAGTTTTTCCTGGTGCTCGACAGGAACGAGATCTTCAGATGGCGCAGATACGCCATAGAATGATTTGAATCTTGAAATAAATCCCATATTCGTTGATTTAAACATTTTGTGACTTTCCTCTATCCGAACCACAGACATGATTCATATAAAAGTCTGGAAAGGTACAAAAAGTTTTCAATAAACGTGTCTTATTCTGTGCGTTTACTGTATTGAAACAGGACAGAAAGTCTGATTCAGGTGATAATCTTGATGACGGGTTCTCTGAAGAAGTTGTTCAAATTTTTTGATTTCGATTCAAGATTATTGGATATATTTGCTTCGGTCAAAAAGTCCGACATGAGAAACATCCGGCTACTATCCTTACTTCTTCTATTCTGCTGCCTCGGTCTGAACGGAGAGGAGCGTCAGTTTCACCCTCTGCACAGGAACCAGTCGTACCAGACATTCAAGAACATCTCCCTGCCTGTCGATGCAAATATCGTCAATACCATATTTCAGGATGATTCGGGAATGATATGGCTTGGAACAATGAGAGGTCTATACAGTTACAACGGATATGACCTTCATGAATACGTCGATGAAACATATTCCGGAGGAAACCCCATATTCGCCATCGTACAGGTCACAAAGGACTATTTATGTCTGGGGACAGACAACGGAGTCCGGTGGTTCGACCTTGACAGGAAGACATTCGGGCGCCCTTACGAACAGGCAGAACTTACGTTGGCTGTCCGGTCGCTTTCCCTTTTTGACGGATGTCTGTGGATCGGCACACGCGACCACGGACTGAAAAAGATGTCACTCGTCTCGGGAGAGATGGAGAGTGTTGACCTGAAGAACGAAACTGAGACCACCATATATTCCCTGGAAGCGACGGAAGACAGGCTCTTTGTGGCATCATATGAACATCTGAGTTATTACGACTGTTCTGATAAGGTCCGGAAGACCATCGACCTGGGCAGTCCTGAAAGGCTTATGGTAAATTCACTGCTCTGGGACAGGAAACGAGACTGTATCTGGGCGGGTACGGAAGGACACCTGTACAGATATGACATAAAGACAGGCAAGGTTCACAGGCAGTCCATTCTGACAGGAAACTCCTTCAAGACCCTCACCCTTGACCACGACGGCAATCTGCTCATCGGCACGGATGCAGGCCTTTTCGTCTTTGATTTCGACAGCAACACCCACACGAGGATAGTCCACGACTCCAGAAATCCCAGATCGCTGTGCAACAACATCATATGGGACATCCTATGTGACCGGAATAATAACGTATGGCTTGCGACCGGCAGAGGCGTCTCGCTTGCCCAGAGGAACGTGGGACAACATTACATCTACCTTTCGGAAATAGTCCGCTCCGGAGATGGAAACCTGTTCACATACATGCTGATGGATTCACATGGAGACTACTGGCTCGGCGGAGAAAACGGGCTTATACATATAGACGGAACAGCACCATATGAAGCGGAATGGTTCAGGCAGGACTCCGACAGATATCCCTTGAGGCACAATCACATCAGATGCATTTATGAAGACAGTTCAAACGACATCTGGATTGCTTCGGACGGCGGAGTGGCACGATACGACCGCAGAAAGAGGGCGTTCGACTTCTATCAGGTACAGGTCGACGGGTCCGGTAAGAATGCAAACTGGGCATATTCCATACTGGAAGACAGGTTCGGAAGGATATGGATTGCATCCTATATGGGCGGACTGTTCATCTGCCGGAAGGACAATCTGGAGATACTGCATCATTTCAACGAAGACTCAGGTATAGGACTTAACGTCTACCTGATGCAGGACGGCGGAAATGACTGCATCTGGGCAACCTGCTCGAACGGTCTGGTCTCAATCGACATAAACACTCTTGAAGTGGACGGTCATGACTTTTATGCCGACAACATGATATGTCTTGATGACCATATCTGGTACTCGATTTCAGGCAAACTCCATCGGTACGACATTTCCGAAAAGAAAAGCACCGAGATACCATTTTCCGAGACATGCAGGAAGATCCACTCCTTCATCCGGGAGAACGACATGGTCTGGTTCACCTCCTCCGAGGGCATCTTCCGCATTGAACCCGAGACCTCGGTCCTGACAAACATATCACACACTTCGGACAACTACCCCTGCGGTCTGTACGACCACCGGAACAACGATATCCTGCTGGGTGGCGAAGATTGCCTGACAAGGATAGACGTGGACAAGAAAAGCGATGTGACAACCGCCGACCCGGTCCGGATAACTTCTCTTATATCTGACGGAACACTGATGAGGGCGGGCAAGGATTACTGCCGGTACGGAAACCGGATTGAACTCAAGGAAGAATCCGACATCATCATCGAATTGTCATCACTTTCGTACCAGGCCGACGAATCATACCATTACCGTTTTGACGAGGAAGAGAAATGGCAGGCACTCGGCAAGGGCAACAACCACATATCTCTGGTCAATCTTCCGGGAGGCACATATTCTCTGGAACTGAGCGCATCCGACCCTGCAGACAATCCGGAAGCGACTATATCCTCCTGGTATATTTCGGTCCCATACCCCTGGTATCTGTGCTGGCAGGCCATAGTCATATATATTATCCTCATTGCCGGAATCATCACTGCGGGAATCAGGATAATCCACATCCGGAACAGGAAGAAATTCGAACTGCGGGAGAAGGAAAGAAGTCTGGAACTTTCAAACATGAAGATGGATTTCTTCGTCAACATTTCGCATGAACTGAAGACACCTCTGAGCATGATCATGGCACCGGTGAGCAGGATGCTGTCAGAAACGACAAATGCAAGGCAGAAGGAGACTCTGACCACCATTCACAACAATGCCTTGAGACTCAATACCCTGATTCACAAAGTCCTTGATTTCAGACAGTTGGAAGCAGAGGGCGAAGATGTTCTCATAAGATCCCACACAGAACTGAACTCCTTGTTGAGAAACTGTCTCAATACATTCAAGGGCATAATCGAAGAAAAGAACATCTCCGTGACCATGCGCAGTTCCCAGGAAACGGTATGGGCAAACATCGACACACTGAAACTGGAATCCGCAGTCATCAACATCCTGTCCAATGCCATCAAATATGTAAGCGAGGATACCGGTGCGGTTGATGTCGAACTTGATATGGCAGATGGAAACGCGGTGATAACGATATCCGACAACGGTCGCGGAATCGACAAGGAGGAACTGTCACTGGTGTTCATCCGCTATTTTCAGGGAAAGAACGGCAAGCACAGGGAAGGAAGCGGCATAGGACTTTATCTTGTCAAAAAATACATAGAACTGCATGGCGGCAGGATTTCCATCGAAAGCGGATCCGGAACCGTCGTCAGATTTGAAATACCCCTTACCGGCGAAAATTCCTGCATCGTAAAGAATGATGGAATCGCCGACGATCCGGCAGATGAGATATCCGCAAAGATTCTGATCATAGACGACAACCGGGAAATGGTGGCTTTTCTTGCTGAAACCCTGTCCCGGCATTACGAATGCCGCAAGGCATACAATGGCAGGGAAGGAATCGATGCGATGGAGGGATACACCCCGGACCTGATAATTGTGGACCAGATGATGCCGGAAATGGACGGATTCACATTTACACGCGCCGTGCGCAAGAGTTTCAGGACAGCAACGACCCCTGTAATAATGCTTACGGCAAAAGAGGATATGGCAACGGAACTTGAGAGTATAAGGGCCGGCGTGGATATATTCATGCCTAAACCTTTTGACATAAGAAAACTCCAACTCAGAATAGCCCAACTGCTCAAGAAAAGAAATTCCATAGAGGAATCCGTAAGAATAGAGGCGACATCCAAGCCTGATTTCAAGGAATGCCGCGACCTTAAATCCCCGGATGAGGTATTCATGGAGAAAGTGACGAAGGCCATCGAGGAAAATATGGGAAAAGAGGACTTCAACGTATCGTCCCTTGCCGACATCGTGGCTGTCGACAGCAAGCAACTTTACAGGAAACTCAAGCAACTTACCGGCTCGACACCTGTGAATTATATCCGCAAACTCAGGATGAGGAAGGCATCGATTCTCCTCGGCGAGGACAAATTCACCGTGTCTGAAGTCATGTTCCTTGTGGGATATTCCAACGCCTCATATTTTTCAAAATGCTTCACGGAAGAATTTGGAATGAACCCGAAGGAATACAGGAAACGGGCAGATTCCTGAGTTGTCCGAACAACGTTAATTTTTGTCCGATTTGGTGTTTTATCCGTATCCGATAGTTCCTAAACTTGCGGTAAAAACACTAATATTAACTAATAACATCAGACAAAATGAAACAAATGTTTCTGCGAATTGCTGTTATACTGACCGCTTTTGTCGGTATATTCAGTTCTCATGATGTCATGGCGCAATCCAGGACAGTGAGCGGAACCGTCGTTGATGAGACCGGCTCACCTATGATCGGCCTGACAGTCATTGTCACCGGAACCACGACCGGTATTACGACTGATATTGACGGAAAATATCAGATTGATGTTCCTGACAACGGATCTCTTACCTTCTCCTATCTCGGATATGAGACCCAGGTTGTCGCAGTGGATGGAAAAAGCGTGATAGACATCCGCCTTCTGCCTGACACTGAACTGCTTAGCGACGCCGTAGTCATCGGTTACGGTACTGCGGCCAAGAAAGACCTCACAGGATCCGTTTCCTCTGTGGGAAGCAAGGATTTCAACAACGGTCTCCTGTCTTCTCCTGAACAACTCATCAACGGTAAGGTAGCCGGAGTTCAGATCATGTCGACCAGCGGATCCCCTACTGCAGGAAGCACCATCAGAATCCGAGGAGGAGCCTCCCTCAATGCATCAAACGACCCGCTTATCGTCCTTGACGGCATTCCTCTCGAAATAGGAGGAATCAGCGGCAACGACGGCAACTTCCTTTCGATGATCAACCCTTCCGACATCGAGTCGATGACAGTCCTTAAAGATGCATCTTCAACAGCCATCTACGGTTCAAGAGCCTCCAACGGTGTCATCATAATCACGACCAAGAAAGGCTCCGGAAGCAAGATATCTGTCAATGTAAACTCCACACAGTCCGTACAATGGAAGACCAGGCTGGCGGATATGCTCTCCACCGATGATTTCATAAAGGTAGTGAACACTCTTGACGAAAGTTACACATCCCTGCTCGGCGACACACGTACAGATTGGAACAGTCAGATATATACACCTGCCTTCGGCACAGACAACCTTGTGAGCGTTTCCGGACGTATTGTCAAGAACCTTCCTTTCAGAGCGTCTGTGGGATATTACAATCAGGACGGAATCCTCAAGACAGACAATGCGGAAAGAGCCACAGCCAACATCTCCCTTAATCCTTCATTCTTCGATGACTATCTCAAGATCGGCATAAACGTCAAGGGAGCATACAACCACAACCGTTTTGCACCTACAGGAGCCATCTGGAATGCGGCGACCTTCAACCCGACCATCCCGGTATATTCCGGTCTTGAGGAACTTGGAGGATATACAGAAATCACAAGTAAC
Organism: Bacteroidales bacterium; assembly: GCA_015060205.1. Lineage (GTDB taxonomy): Bacteria > Bacteroidota > Bacteroidia > Bacteroidales > UBA932 > Cryptobacteroides. The sequence goes on along the minus strand of SUYY01000018.1, from coordinate 14,337 downwards.
GGGACACCGAACCCTGATGCCGTAAAGAACCCTCTCGGACTTCTGGAGCAGACCGATGCCCAGAGCGAGGTATATAGGGTAGTAGGCAATGCGGAACTTGATTACAGGATGCATTTCCTTCCTGACCTGAAACTCCACCTTGCATACGGATATGACTATGCCACCGGAAAGGGATATACCTTCATACCGGAGACAGCGGCATCAAACTACGACCAGAAAGGATATTATGCCCCATATGGTCCCGCAGAAAAGCACAACAACATCTTCACCGCATATCTCAACTACAGTACAGATATCAAGAAATTCAGGATTGACGTCACCGCCGGATACGACTGGCAGTACTGGAAGGCCACTTCTCCTGCCGGAGACGTATACAACGCGGCAAAGGAAAGCCTGAACGGACCGTTCAAGGCCACAGACCAGAGACATGCCCTGATGTCATATTACGGACGTGTCAACCTCTCTTATGACTCAAGATATATGGTTACTGCCACAGTCAGACGTGACGGCACATCTCGCTTTTCTCCTGACACCCGCTGGGGAACATTCCCGTCGGTAGCACTCGCCTGGAATATCGCGGAAGAGTCCTTCCTCAAAGAGTCAGAGGCGGTCACCAACCTCAAACTGAGGGCAAGTTACGGAGTCACCGGACAGCAGGACGGAATCGGCAACTACAACTACCTTCCTGTATATTGGGCAGGTACCGAAAATAGCCAGTATGTCGGCTCTGACGGCAATATGGTGAACACCTATCTCCCGTCTGCCTATGTCTCGGACCTGAAATGGGAAACAACAAGAGCATGGAACGCAGGATTTGACTTCGGATTCCTCGACGACAGGATCACCGGTAGTTTCGACTACTACACCAGAAAGACAGAAGACCTTCTTGCCACTGTTCCCGCTGCGGCAGGCACAAACTTCACCAAGTCCATCACCACCAACGTCGGCAATATGGAAAGTTACGGTATCGAGGCATCCCTCAACGTGATTCCAGTACAGACAAAGGACTGGACTTGGGAAATCGGAGCAAATGCCACATGGCAGAATGTCAGCATCACCAACCTGACATTGGTCGACAATGGCGAAGTCACAGAAACCCTTGTCGGACCTATGATCGACGGCAAATATGTGCAGGTCATGACAGAAGGTGAGGAGCCTTACAGTTTCTTCGTGTACAAGCAGTTGTATGACACAGAAGGAAGACCTATAGAAGGTGCCTATGCAGACCTCAACGACGACGGAAGCATCACAATCGACGACAGATACTGCTACCACTCGCCTGCCGCAGATTTTCTTCTGGGATTCAACACAAGCATAAGATGGAAGAACCTTTCCGTTTCGGCGGCATTCCGTGCAAGTCTCGGCAACTATGTCTACAACGCTATGGCTGTCAATACCGGTGCCCTCGAAACCATGAAATACAGTGCACCGCAACTGAGCAACCTCCATTCAAGTTATCTTGAAACAGGATTCAGGACCCGCCAGTTCTATTCGGACCATTATGTGGAGAACGCCTCATTCCTGAAGATGGACAATCTGACCGTAAGTTATGACTTCGGAAGAGTGTTCAGAAACACCATGGGACTGAGGGCATCGGTTCTTGTACAGAACGTATTCACCTGGACCAGATATTCAGGAGTGGACCCTGAAGTTCCAAGCGGCTTCGACAGTTCGTTCTACCCACGTCCACGCATTGTTTCACTCAGTCTCGGACTTGACTTCTAAACCGGCACTATTATGAAAAAGATATTTACAATATTCTGCATGACGGCAATTCTGGCAAGTTGTGAACTGGACCAGTATCCTCACACTGAGACAACGTCAAAGGATGTCTACGTGAGTGCAGCCAATTATGAATCCGTGCTTTCCGGAATATATACGTCAATGATTGTGAACCAGTCCAGCATTGCAAGTGACGACCGCCTCCAGAACTACACAAGAGCACTTCTTATGTTGCAGGAAGCGACAACCGACAATATGGACAACGTATGGGCAGCAGGCGAAAGCACAACGGATCTTAACAACCTTGCCTGGACTGCCGGCGACTCCTGGATTTCAGCGATATATTATCATATATATAATATAGTGGCGCTATCCAACGAATTTATCCGTAATGCATCGGATGAGAAGATAGCCTCGTTCTCCGAGGCAGACAGGAAGAAGATTGCCGGCTGGAGAAATGAGGCCCGCTGTATGAGAGCACTGGCTTATTACCACGCTCTGGACTTCTTCCCTGCAGTTCCGTTTGTCGATGAAAACGACCATGTCGGCTCATATGTTCCGAAAACCTACACAAGGGAAGATCTTTTCTCCTATCTCGAAAAGGAACTCAAGGAACTTTCTGCACCGGATGCACTTCCTCTGTCTTCATACGGACATGTAACAAGGGGCACTGCTGCCGCCATCCTTGCCAAGATGTATCTCAACGCCGAAGTATATGTGGAAAGACCTTGCTACAGCGAGTGCATAGAAGCATGTAAGACCGTGATGGACTGCGGATACTCTCTGGAGGAATCATATTCCAGACTTTTCAATGCGGACAATCACAAGCGCACCAACGAAATCATATTTACACTTGCATGCAACACCGTCAACACCGTGGCATGGGGTGCAGGTACATATATGGTATGTGCGCCGCGCTTCGACGTCGATGCCGGTATAACCGAGGAATTCGGAGTTTCAATGTACTGGAACTGCCTCAGGGCACGACCTCAACTCGTCGACAAATTCACCGAGGGTGACAGCAGAGGCTATTTTGGAAGCCGTAACAGGGCTGCATACACAGATGCCCCTGAGGATGGATGGTACAAATTAGATGGTGACACCAAGTATGTGTATCAGGACAGACCAAAGGAGATCATAGCACATGATGAAACCACTTCCGGCTGGCTCATAAACAAATGGAGCAACCTAACTGATACAAAAGAGGTTGCATCTGACACCAGAAATGTAGGAGCGGAAACGGATTTCCCTATGTTCCGTCTTGCAGATGTCTATCTGATGCTTGCAGAGGCTGTAATCAGAGGCGGCGAGGGCGCAACCAGGAGCGAGGCATTGGGATATGTGAATCAGATCCGCACCAGAGCATACGGCAATGATTCCGGCAATATTTCCGATTCCGAACTGACTCTTGACTTCATTCTTGATGAACGGGCAAGAGAACTGTACACTGAGGCGACCCGTAGGACGGACCTTATCCGTTTCGGAAAATTCACTTCCGGATATGACTGGAACTGGAAAGGCGGCGTGAAGGACGGCAAGGATGTGGACAGCAAGTATGAAATCTTCCCTATTCCTGAAGCGGAACTCTCCGCAAATCCTGAACTCAAAAAAGTAAATTCTAAATACGGATTCTGATGAAAAGATATATATATTCAATCCTGGCAATACTCCTTTTCGTCAATGCATGCGAAAAGGATGGTGAAAGACTGACAGTAACGGAGCCTGGCGCTCCGTCGGATTTCAGCGCGAACGCCACAGAAATAACCCTCACAAGCGACGGTACCGATGCTCTCGCCCTGTCCCTCTTCTGGAACGCGGGGGCACTTCCTCAGGTAAGCGATCCGAGTGTGGCCCTTCCTGACGACCTGACTTCATCCAGCATGCAGTTCTCCGCATCCTCTGATTTCGGCTCATATACAGAGGTATATCTCAAGAACGGTCAGACATCCCTGCAGTTCACCGGAGGCGAACTCAGTCAACTGCTCATGAAACTGGGGATGACCGAAGTACGGCAATATGACGTATATGCCCGCCTTGTGGTCAAGATGGGAGCATCATACACATATGGAGAAGTCCTTACATTGAAGATAACCCCTTATGCCGTCGAGACCGGATGGATGCAGATTGTGGACAAGACCGACCTTACCCAGGTTCTTGCAACTCTTCATTGTAAAAATGCATCTCCAATGCTGTTTGAAGGATTTGCTGTGCCTTCCGGCGGATGGTACAACTGCTTCTTCATCGCGGCGGACGGTACGCAGTGGGGTTGTAACGCAGATTGGACTGCCTTCTCCCTTGTCGCCTCCTCGACAAACAACTGCTGGTTTGCAGAGCCTGCAGGATGCCAGTATGTCTACGCCGACACAGAGAATGAACTCTGGTGGCATGTGGATGTTCCAAAAGTCAATCTCGACATCGACGGCACGTCTGTAGAGTTGAAATATTCCAAGTCGGCAGGCGGATACAGCGGCATCATCACCACCGGAGACAACGCCTCAATAAAAGTGACCGGTACAGGTGCCAGATTTGACATCACCACCGGAACAGAAGGCGGAACCATAGGTATCCCGTATCCGTTCAGCCTGATACCAGTGGGTTCAGACGGATTCGAACTGGTAAATACTGCGGACGCTTCTGCTTCATTTACAGTTGAAAAGGCCGGCACATACACCATAACCTTCAATGTTTCAGACTACAGATGGTCTCTGAAGGAGGGTGCGGAAGAGCCTCCTACGGTAACATATCCGGAAAATGTGGCAATGCATTACTATTTCAAGGAAGGCTCCGAAAGGCTCTCGCTCGCATGCCGGATGGCCAAGACCGACGAAGACGGCATCTTTGAAGGATTCGTATGGACCGACCCTGCCTGGGGCACTGACTTCAGCAACTTCAGGTTCGTGGCAGATGAGTCCGTCTACAGCAGCAACGGCGACGGTCAGTACGTCCTCGGAGAAGGCGGATGGAACTGCTGGAGTTCCAACACGGGAATGAACTATGTCGTAGCGGACTTCACTACCATGACATGGTCCGAGACCCAGGTGACCAAAGTGGCGGTCACCGGTGACTTCAACCAGTGGAGCCTTGATTCCGACCCTCTCACCTTCAATATGGAGACAGGCAAGTGGGAGGCGACATGTAATATCACCGAAATAGGATACGGATTCAAGTTCGTGCTTGATGACGCTTCCAACACATGGAGATGGAAATATGCGGATACAGACCTTGACGGCACATTGTGCATTGTCGGCAACAACGACAACACGGTTCCGGCAGCAGCGGGCACATACAGGATAGAACTGGATCTGTCTGATTTCACCGCACCTACATACACTATGACAGCATTATGATCTTTACCATGAAGTTTATAAAGAATCTTATTTTGACAGGAGCAAGCGTTGCGGCAGTAACAATCGCCGCATGCTGCTCTTGCGAGAGAACCTCTCTCCCTCACACGGATGCCAAGGGTCCTGAAAACGTCGTGATAGACAGGACCGCATTTGCAAAGGGGGCTGATATCAGTTGGATCACCCTGATGGAAAGCCAGGGCATGAAGTTCTATAATGCCGAAGGTGCAGAAAGAGAATGTACCGCCCTAATGAAGGAACTCGGCATGAACTCCGTCAGATACCGCGTCTGGGTGAATCCTGCCGAAGGGTGGAACTCTGCTTCAGACGTACTTGTGAAGGCCATGCGTGCCCAGGAACTGGGAATGCGAATCATGATTGATTTTCACTACAGCGACACATGGGCAGATCCCGGTCATCAGTCTCCTCCTGCCGCATGGGCATCATATGACATCGGACAGTTGACAAAGGCTCTTTCCGACCACACGGCAGAAGTCCTGTCGCTTCTGAAGAAATACGGAGTCGAGGTGGAATGGGTTCAGGTCGGAAATGAAACCAGAACAGGAATGATGTGGCCTCTGGGAAGTTATAAGGAAAACGGCGGCAGGAATTACACTGCCCTTACAAATGCAGGATATGATGCCGTAAAATCCGTATATCCCGAGGCAAAGGTGCTTGTCCATCTGGACGGAGGACATGACATCGGACTTTACAACAGGCTTTTTCCTGTCCTCAAGGCCAACGGAGGCAAGTATGACATGATAGGAATGTCTCTGTATCCATGCTGGTGGAATGCCGACAAGAATGCCTTCGACACGGATTGGAAGCCGAATACCGACGCCTGCATTGCCAACATAAAGGCAGTTCATGAGACTTATGGCAAAGATGTCATGATCTGCGAGACAGGTATGCCGGTAGTCAATCCCGAAATCGCCAGGGAAATGCTTTCATACCTGCTGGAAAAGACAAAGGAACTGGACTGCTGCAAGGGTGTGTTCTACTGGGAGCCTCAGGCACCGAACGGCTATAATGACGGTTACGGACTTGGAGCATTCAAAGATGGAAAACCGACAGCCGCTCTCGATCCGTTTAAAGAATGAAGATGAAAAGGATTTATATTATCATGATGACATTCTGGCTTGCTCTTGGTGCAGCAGGACAGAATGTCCGTACGGAAACATTGTTGAAGCAGTGGGATTTCCGCCATGGACACGACATTTCTTCCGCAGATGGCTGGGAAACGGTCTCTGTCCCTCATGACTGGGCCATATACGGACCGTTCGACCGTGCAAATGACCTCCAGACCGTTGCCGTGGTCCAGAACAGGGAGGAAACCGCCACTGAAAAGACCGGACGCACAGGAGGACTTCCATATATAGGCAAAGGGGCATATCGCAGGACTCTGGAAATCGGCGAAGGCAGCCTTGACGGACGCAGGCACATACTCTTCTTCGACGGAGCGATGAGCGAGGCCCGGGTGCTTGTCAACGGAGAGAAGGTATGTTTCTGGCCATATGGATACAACTCTTTCTGGTGCGATGTGACAGACGTGCTCAAGGAGGGCAGGAATGACCTTGCTGTCCTGCTGGAAAACAGACCGCAGTCATCCCGCTGGTATCCCGGTGCAGGACTATATAGAAAGGTAAGACATATCACACTTCCGCAGATTCATGTACCTGTGTGGGGCACATATGTCACCACACCATATGTCAGTGAAGAGGGAGCAATCGTCAGTGTCCGCACAAAGATCGAAGGTCTTGGAAGCGAGGAGGCGGTGACTCTGCACACCCGCATTGTCGACTCCGAAGGAAATGTCGTTGCAGAGCAGACAGATACCAGAAAGATACTTTCCGGAGAAATCGAGCAGATAATCCATGTCGAATCACCTGAATTGTGGTCTCCTGAAAACCCTGCACTCTATCGTGCCGAAACAGAAGTCCGTACCGGAGGCCGGATCTATACCGACTGGGGAACAGGATATTACAAGAGTTTCAGGACCATAAGGGAAGACGGAAACATCGTACAGGACGCCGTCAGCACCCGTTTCGGCATCAGGACGGTGGAGGTCCGTCCGGGAATGGGCTTTTACCTCAACGGAGAATTGCGCAAGTTCAAAGGAGTATGCCTGCACCATGACCTCGGACCTTTGGGAGCCGCTGTGAACAAGGCGGCGATCCGACGCCAACTTACCATCCTGAAAGACATGGGATGCGACGCCATCAGAACATCGCACAATATGCCGGCAGAAGAACTCATAGAACTCTGCGACGAGATGGGATTCATGGTGATGGCCGAGAATTTTGACGAATGGGACATAGCGAAATGTGAAAACGGATACCACAGATGGTTCAATGTCGACAGCGGAGACGGAAGAATCTGGGCTGAAAGGGATATGATCAATCTTATCCATCATTTCAGGAACAACCCGTCCGTTGTGATGTGGAGTATCGGAAATGAGGTCCCTTCGCAGCATAGTCCTGAAGGCATCCGGGTGGCCGCATGGCTTCAGAACCTGTACCATACGGAAGATCCCGGAAGGCCTGTCACCTGCGGAATGGACCAGTTCGACTCAGTAGTCGGAAACGGATTTGCCGCACAACTGGACATCGTCGGATTCAACTACAAGGTGGGCAGATATCAGCAGGCCTACGACGTGCTTCCGCAGCGGCTCATTCTTGGCAGCGAGACCGCTTCGACAGTAAGTTCACGCGGAGTGTACCATTTTCCGGTAAATATAGGACCGGACCAACTGGATGCAGACCATCAGTCATCCTCATATGACACAGGCCATTGCGACTGGTCCAATATTCCGGACGAGGACCTTGCTGCGGACGAGGACTACAGTTGGTGCATGGGACAGTTCGTATGGACCGGCTTCGATTACCTTGGGGAGCCGTCACCGTATGATACCGACGCATGGCCTAATCATTCTTCTGTCTTCGGCATCGTGGACCTTGCATATATTCCAAAGGACCGTTTCTATCTGTATCGCAGTCAGTGGAACAGCAATGAACAGACACTTCATATCCTGCCTCATTGGAACTGGAAAGGACGCGAGGGCGAAGTCACCCCTGTGTATGTATACACCTCATATCCTTCGGCAGAACTGTTTGTAAACGGTGTGTCACAGGGAGTCAGGACCTTCTCAGAATCAGACGGGGTTACTCCTTGCCTCGGTGAAAAGGCGATGCGACGCTTCCGCCTGATGTGGAACGACGTGGTATATCAACCTGGAGAACTGAAGGTCGTGGCATATGATGCCGATGGAAATCCTGCGCAGGAAAAGACAGTAAGGACTGCAGGAAAGGTAGCAGCACTGAAACTGAACCCGGACCGCACCGTGCTTAAGGCAGACGGCGAGGATCTGTGTTTTGTCAATGTAAGCCTTACCGACAAGGACGGGAATCCGGTTCCTGCTGACAGCAGGCTTGTCAAGGTGAAGGTATCCGGAGCAGGCTCCTTCAAGGCGATAGGCAACGGAGACCCGACCTGCCTCGAGCCGTTCCACCAGCCTCAGATGCATCTTTTCAGCGGACAACTCACAGTCATAGTCCAAAGCAGCGACAGACCCGGCGATATAATCATCGAAGTCGAAGGCAAAGGTCTGAAGAAACAAAGACTTCACATACTATCAGAATAGAAAAAGAGGGATGACTGATCAGTCTCCCTCTTCTGCTTTATTGCCGGTTCAAAAAGAATCAACGGGCAAGTTCCTTTGAAATGGAATTCAAGAGTTTCTGAGCCTCCTCGAACATCTCATGCCAAGGAAGTATTGTGTCAGTAAGTCTGAGTCCTGCCATCTTCGAGAGGTGGTCCTCAAGCGGCTTGAGAGCCGGATTATCCGGATATTTTTCCCGAAGGATATGCATCTTCTCGAATGCCTCAATACCGTCTCTGAAACGCTCGAAACGCATGGTAGAACGGGCATATGGATATACCTGGAATGTATCTCCCGATCCCCACCTGCGGAAACGTGAATCATATTCCGGACGTGCCGGCCATGAGTTGTATGCCCATCTGAGTTGACCGTCATAGTCCTTTGAAAGAGCGTGCCAACTGAGAAGTTCAGACTCCCATGGCTGAGAAAAAGTCCATGTGTTAGGGAAGAATGTGCTGCAGCATACATAGAATGTTGTCACATAACCCTTTGCACGACGCTCATCAATCTCTTCCTGAGTCAGATAAAGTTGACGCTGAGCCACACAGCAGTCCCTTACATTAGGTATCCTGCGGTAAGAAGCATGGTTATCCGCCATTGCAAAGCCCAGTTCCGGAGCATACTTCTTCATGATCTTGATGACGATCTCCATTTCCTCCGGATTCCTCTCGTCTGCTGCTATATTGGTGATTTCAAGCCAGCCTTTCTCCTTCAGATGTCTGGAGAAATCCTTGAGGAACGGTCCCCAAAGGCTCTCATATTCATTATGCCTTGGACCACGCGATTTCTCGACGAACACATTGTTCTTCTCCTCATACCAGCACAATCTGTTGTTCCACGGAAGCATCGAATAGCAGTTGATCTGCTTCCTGATCCCGAGGCTCATCATCAGTTCCACATATCTGTCGAACACAGTGTAGTCATATTCCCAACTTCCATCCTTCTTATGTGTCCAGATGATCATGCTCTCATAGTCATCGAAAGTCTGCGAACCCCACGGGTCACGGTTAAGTGTTGTGGTTATCACCTTCTGGCCGGCATCTGCAAGCATAGACATCTCTTCCCTGATAGCATCAAAGTGCTCGTCGCTCCACATCTCCAGATTACGTATACGCGCCACTGCCGACGGATGCTGCCACAGATCGAGATGGTATTTCCAGGCCTGCGCCTTGCCGAGAGTCTGACCGATGACCTCAACCTCAAAAGGCAGTGTCATCCTGGCACCTTTTGCCGTCACCTCCACTGAAGACCTGTAAACTCCTGGCTTGGCATCGGCAGGAATATCCACCGTCACCCACACCGGACGGACTGTCTTAGGATCCATATTGAACACCTTGAGAGAGTCCAGCATATCAGGAGCAAGAATCATCGGATGTTTAGGTCCTCTCTCGCAACGGCAGTTTTCACCGCCCTCGTCCGCAAGAGTATATCTAACAAAACGGGTCTGGGCAATATCTGCACTCATTTTCCCGTCTTCCGACACAAAATCCTTCACTCTGCATCTGATGCCATTGAGTCCTGTTCCGCTCCACAGAAGCATCTGAGCAGAAACACGCTCGCCTCTCCAACCCACGATTGCGCATGTGCCAGCATTGGCAGCAGGTACCTCGCTGCGAGAATAAAGAGAGTCAGCAGACACCCATTGTGCCTGAAGCCTGCCTACTGTTGTCCAAGCCTTTACGCTCGCTTGGGAAACGGGAACCGGATCCGCCGCTTCCCTGTAAGTAACAAACTTCTGTGCTCTTGCATTGAATGCAGCAAGCAGCAGTACTGTAAAAACCAAACGTTTCATAACACTGAGAATCTCTATTTCAATTCAGCGGCATATCCGCCGTTACGCATCATCTTTATTTTCACTACATCGCCCTTTCTCACCTGACGCTCTTTCTTCACATAATGCATTGCCTGTCTGTCGGCATTGATGCCATCCATCAAAAGACGGCAACGGTCAAGTACAAGTTCGTCGCCACAATATACATCGTAAGTGATACCGCCTGCAAGAGTCACATCCACTTTGATGTTTCCGTCCGGTGAAGCAACACTCTGCTTCACTTGAGAGACGGCACTGAAAGCGCACAGCATTGATAAGGCAGAGGCCAATAGGTACTTTGAAAATCTCATGTCTGTATAAATCTTAGTGTTATAATCATATTTCCTGCAAAGAAAGCAAAATCGCCTTCTGGGGCTTTATCCGATATAAAACGTCAATTCATCTGACTGAATCTGTCACTGAAGAAAAGGAACTGATACTTGATGGCGTTGAACCAATATGTCCAGTTATGACTTCCGGGACGGGATATGAACTCATGAGGAATATTTTCCTGCAGGAGTTTCCTATGCAGATTGCAGTTGACCTCGTAGAAGAAATCCTCCGTTCCGCAGTCAAAGATTATATTGATGGATGCCTGTTTGAGAAGATGTGTCATATTGATGACTGTGTTCGCTTCCCAGTGCTCAGGATGCTCCTCTATGGTACCGAGTCTCTTGGATATATGCCAGTTATCAGGGAACGGTCTGATATCTACTCCACCGGACATGGCTCCGGCAGACCCGAACACATCCTGATGCCTGATGGCCAGATACATGGCACCATGTCCACCCATCGAGTTACCGGTAACAGCCCTTGCTTTCCTGTCGGGGATGGTCTTGTAGTTGCCGTCGATGTATGAAATGAGTTCCTTGGATACAAATGTCTCATATTTGTATTCCGGCATCATGGGACTGTCGAGATACCAACTGCTGAATCCGCCGTCAGGCATGACCACGATTACGCCATGCCGGTCTGCAAGCGCACCCACATGACCTCCCACAGCCCATTTGCGATGGTAGTCACTGAAACCGTGCAGGAGATAGACCACAGGAAAGGAATGACCTTCGCTATAACAGTCGGGAGTGATGACAGTTACAGGAACATCCTTGTTCATGCTTGCGCTTCTGACCATGATTTCTGTCTCGCTGAAAGCAGAGGCGATGTGAGAGGACATCAGAGCCGATATCGTAAACAACAGTACAAACGATAAAATTCTTGTCTTCATATGGAATCGTGTCATTAATTATATTTCGGCGGTAAATTTATACTTATTCCAGCGAAAATTTGTACAAATCGCGACAAAACCGAATCACCGACACGAAAGAGGGGCTATCTTACATTCAAAATGTGTGATTTTGCGCCAAGATTATATCGAGAACCGCCAATTGCGTCACAAAACACAACACCTCGCATATTTTTATATACATTTGCTCACGTAACCACTTACCCGACAATGACACCACACAAAACAACCGCATTTATCTTCTCCATAATCCTGTCTGCTCTTCTTGCTTCCGAGGGACGCTCAGCCCGGCATCAGACGATATCTTCCGCCGACGGACTATCGAACAATGCCCTGCTGTGTCTGCATCAGGACAAATTAGGACACATATATATAGGAACTGCGACGGTCTGAACATCTGGGACGGCGTGTCAATGAGTTATTATATTGATGACAACATTACGATAGCAATCAACAAGGAAGCATTTCTGACGATGCTGTATTCGCTGATTTATAAGGTCATATCCACGACTTCAGGCGAAAAGAAGGTGATCGTCAAGGTCAGCAGGAAAGAAGATGGAGACCGATTTGCGATCCCTCTGCATCCATTGAAAGGCTGTTGTTTCCAGCAGCATCCGTAACCGGTCTCATGTAATCTATAAGACAATACCGTTACTGTCATATTAATACGAAAAGCACCTGCAGATCTGCAGGTGCTTTTTGTGGTCCCACCAGGGCTTGAACCTGGGACCCCCTGATTATGAGTCAGGTGCTACTAACCAACTGAGCTATAGGACCAATATTTTGTTTGCTTTTGGTAATTTCTTCGTTGGACTTCGCATCCTCTGTCAGTCACTACCGAAAGGTAACTCCTTCCTTCGTCACTCGTCCGCCTTGAAATTCCTCAAAACCAAGCCAAAATCTTATAACTGGCTTGACCAAAACAAACATTTTCAATAACATCGGCGGTCATTCGAAACGACCATCTCCCTTGCGGGCTGCCAATGTCGATTATTTCAAAAGAACTAATTTGCATGTGGTTCGGAGTGGTTACCGAACCACATTGCAAATATAATACTTTTTTCGATATCTTCGATTAGTTAAGTTTGATTTCAACCTCAACACCTGAAGAAAGTTCGAGTTTCATAAGAGCATCGACAGTCTTTGGAGTTGAGTCGTAAATATCAAGAAGACGGCAGTAAGAGTTGAGTTCGAACTGCTCACGTGACTTCTTGTTTACGAAAGTCGAGCGGTTAACAGTGAAGATCTTCTTGTTGGTCGGAAGCGGAATAGGTCCGTTCACGCGAGCGCCTGTTGCAGACACTGTATCAACGATCTTCTTTGCCGACTTGTCAACAAGCATATGATCGAATGATTTGAGTTTTATTCTAATTACTTGGCTCATATCAAATTTCGTTGAATTCTGTTAAACAATTATTCGTCATCCTCAGCCTTGTAGCCACTCTTCTCGATCACCTCTTTTGCGAGTCCTGCTGGAACCTCTGCATAGTGGTGGAATGACATTGTGCTGGTAGCACGTCCTGAAGAAATGGTACGGAGAATAGTCACGTAACCGAACTGCTCTGCAAGTGGAACATATGCTTTCACAATACGTGCACCAAGAGTCGAGTCCATTGCATTGATCTGTCCGCGACGACGGTTGAGGTCACCTACGATATCTCCCATATAGTCCTCAGGAGTAACAACTTCGAGACTCATGATAGGCTCGAGGAGTACAGGCTTAGCCTTAGGGCAAGCGTGACGGAATGCCTGACGAGCACAGATCTCGAATGAAAGTTGGTCTGAGTCAACCGGGTGGAATGAACCATCCTTGAGAGTAACCTTGAGTGAAGGAACCTCGTAACCTGCGAGAACACCGTTTGCCATTGCTGACTTGAAGCCCTTCTCTACAGATGGGATGAATTCCTTAGGAACGTTACCTCCCTTAACCTCATCAATGAACTGGAGACCTGTTACGCCCTCATCTGCAGGACCGATCTCAACGATGATGTCTGCAAACTTACCACGTCCACCGGTCTGCTTCTTGAACACCTCGCGATGCTGAACAGTTGCTGTGATAGTCTCCTTGTAGTTAACCTGAGGTGCACCCTGATTGATATCTACACCGAACTCACGACGGAGACGGTCCACGATAATGTCAAGGTGAAGTTCACCCATACCGCTGATGACAGTCTGACCTGTCTCATGGTCAGTCTTGACAGTAAATGTAGGGTCCTCCTCAGCAAGTTTTGCAAGTGCGATACCCAACTTGTCAAGATCCTTCTGAGTCTTTGGCTCAACAGCAAGACCGATAACCGGATCTGGGAACTCCATTGACTCAAGAGTGATAGGAGCCTGCTCCAGACAGATTGTATCTCCTGTACGGAGGTCCTTGAAACCAACTGCTGCACATATGTCACCAGCCTCTACACACTCGATAGGATTCTGCTTGTTTGAGTGCATCTGATAGAGACGTGCAACACGCTCCTTCTTGTCTGAACGGGTGTTGAGTACATATGAACCTGCGTCAAGTTTTCCTGAATATGCGCGGAGGAAAGCAAGACGACCTACGAATGGGTCA
>SUYY01000080.1 GCA_015060205.1 Bacteroidales bacterium | reverse complement strand
CTCTTCGTCAGTCCGATTACGATGGAGTGAGATGCTGTTCTTGTTAGATACGATTGAGATGTGTGGGGTAATGATGCCAAATATAGTTGGTGAAAGTATATATAAGTAATTGAAATATAATTTTATGAGTGAAATCAGACGTTTCAGTTGTTTTGTTCTGCCACGACGCAAGACTTTCGTGCTAAACTCGTGCGTCGTGACGGAAAACGGCGTCATTTTCCGGAATCCGTGCCACGACGCAAGAGTATAAGCCAAAACTCCTGCGTCGTGATACTTGCAGTTCCACCTGCTACGCTTTTGCCACGAAACCGTCCCAGATACCTTCAATTTTATGGTACCAGTAACGTTTCCATTGCAAAACTGTTACAGGTGGTCCTGGGAAAATGACAGGACGAGCACCGTTGCCGGAATATACTCCCTCCGGCAACTACAGTTCAAGCCCTCCGGGCGGCTCGACCTGAAGGCCGTCCTCGCGCTTGACTGTTGCTCTACTGCAATCGGGTCTGACAGTGACCGGTGTGACAGTTTTAGCCTGAAAACCGGCACACCGGTCATCCAAAACTGGTTTTAAAACGATTATCTATACCGGTGTGTCAATTCCGGGTCAAGAAATGTCACACAGTTCACATCAACGATTTTTGGCATCAATATCGAGATTGCCTCGTCGGACTATCGTCCTCCTCGCAATGACAGTGTCACGCTGCTCTTCGTCAGTCCGATTACGATGAAGTGACACGCTGCTCTTCAGGTCCGGACACAAAAATTCACGGGACCATCACAATCACTGCGACAGTCCCGTTACTTAACCTAAACTTAAACTATGAAAAACTTCATCACAAATGTAAATAATTCTACCAAAATATCAATCAAATTGTACGAATTTTAGCATATTTAAGTATCAAAATCTTTTCTCCATGGTCATCAAAGCGGATTTTTGCCTTCAAATCCGTCACTTCTCCCGAAATTTCAAGAATTTCTCCAAAACCGAAACGGTTATGCTCGATACGCTGTCCTTCCCGCAACTGAAGTATAGGAGTCGGCACAAAATCAGCATCAGGGACACGTTTCTGTACAGTCTGAGGTCTGGATACCGGCTTGGGAGCAATCCCCGAACGCACCGGCTGAGCCTGAACAGACGGTCTGGAAGAAAACTGCCTTCGCTCAACGACCGGCTGAGATGACCTTCCGTACGAATTCCCGAATTTCGAAGGGAAAGTCTGCTTCCATCCACCTGAAGCAGGTGCGTCAGACTCCTCAGACTCCGCTGCCATCGGATTGCTTACATATTGACGGTCGATCTCCCTGACGAAGCGGCTCGGCGAATTGGATTCATGCTTGCCGTGACGCATACGTGTCTGAGTGAAAGAAAGTTGAAGTACCTTCTTGGCACGTGTCATAGCCACATAGAACAGACGCCTTTCCTCTTCGATTTCACTCTCACTTGACAGAAATCCTCCTGACGGAAAAATATTCTCTTCCATTCCCACCACATACACATAAGGATATTCGAGACCTTTGGATGAATGGACAGTCATAAGGCTCACCTTGTTGTTGCCATCCTCATCGTCCTCCACATCGACAGCACTGAGAAGAGACACATTTTCAAGATAATCGATCAATGTCACAGACGGCATGTCGGAAGCGGAAACCTCGGCACCTTCAGCAACCGTACCATCTGCCTGCATCTCCTCAAACATCTCGTTCTGCCGCTCCTCCACATAACTCTTCACGCTGTTGAGAAGTTCGTCGATATTCGCAGTCCTTGCCTGCCCTTCTATGCTTGTATCACTTTTGTAAGATATGTATATGCCGCTCTCCATCGCTATGGCTGAAGCCACGGCATAGGCATCATCCTTCTGCGCCCTTACAGCCAGAGAATTTACCATTTCACAGAACTCCCTGATCTTCTTTATAGCGGCAGCCTTAAGCCCGAATCGCTCAAGGTCTTCAGCAAATGCTGCCTTGAAAAGCGAAGTCCTATGCTCGACAGCGGCATTGACAAGAGCAGAAAGAGATGTTTCTCCGATGCCTCGTGCCGGCTTGTTGACCACCCTCTTGAACGACTCGTCATCGTTCACATTGACAGCAAGTTTGAAATACGCCATCACATCCTTGACCTCCGCTCTTTCAAAGAAGGAGTTTCCTGAATATATCATGTACGGAAGGTTCCTTTTTCTGAGGGCCTCTTCGAGCGCACGCGACTGGGCATTCGTTCTATACAGGATCGCAAAATCTTGATATTCAGCATGATCTGCCTGAATTCTGGAAACAATGGACGACGCCACGAGGATTGCTTCTTCCTGCTCCGTATAGGCAGGGATAAGCCTGATCTTCTCGCCTTCCTCTCCGCGGGAATAACATTCCTTCGGGATTCTCGCTGAGTTCTTGGCAATCACGGAATTGGCAGCATTCACTATCACCTGGGTCGAGCGGTAATTCTGTTCCAGACGGAATATATGATGCCGGGGATAATCCTTCTTGAAGTTGAGTATGTTCTCAATCTTGGCACCACGGAATGCATAGATCGATTGGGAATCGTCACCGACAACGCAAAGATTCCGGTGGCTTTCACTTAACTTCTTGAGAATCAAATACTGAGCAAAGTTCGTATCCTGATACTCGTCGACCATTATATACCTGAAACGTCCGGAAATGGACGCCAACGCTTCCGGATTGTCTCTCAGAAGGATATTCATGTTCAGCAGTATGTCATCGAAGTCCATCACACCCGCCTGACGACATTTGTACATATACAGGTCATATATATCTACTATGCGCGGCTTTTTGGCAGATGCATCGTTCTGGATCGCATTCGCATTGCGACGGTAGGCGGCGGGAGTGACAAGGTTGTTCTTTGCCATCGATATGCGGCTGAGCACATCCTTGGGCTTATAGACCTTATCATCAAGTTGGAGTTCCTTCAGACAGGTCTTGATCGCACTTACAGAATCACTTGTGTCGTATATTGTGAATGTCTGCGGATATCCCAGAGACTCGGAGAACTCGCGCAGAAACCTTATGAACACCGAGTGGAATGTTCCCATATACAGCCTTCTGGCCTTCTTTTCGCCCACCATCAGGGCTATACGCTCCTTCATTTCCGAAGCAGCCTTCTTTGTAAAAGTCAAGGCAAGTATTTCAGACGGATTGCAACCCTGTTCCAAAAGATATGCAATCCTGCTTGTAAGCACCCTCGTCTTACCCGAACCTGCTCCCGCCACTATAAGTACCGGTCCGTCCACACAACTGACAGCGGCTCTCTGCTCGCTGTTCAGTCTTTCTAGTATAGCACTTTTCCCATTTTCCATAATGCGTGCAAAATTAGCACAAACATTCCGTATAACAAAAGATAAAATATTTACTTCGTAAATAGCAAAAAAATGACTATCTTCGCGGGCGCAAAAAAATGAGCACGAAAATTATACTCTAAATAATTCTATAATGTCAAACAACATCTATTTGAAAAAGGGTCTTGACCTCCCGATAAGCGGAGAGGCAGCCCAGACCACCAGAGGGGTGATTGTTCCAGACGTTGTGGCCGTAAAACCAACCGACTTCAGAGGTCTCGTTCCGAAACTTCTTGTCAGAGAGGGTGACAAGGTCCTCGCAGGAACTCCCGTACTGGCAGACAAGATGTCCCAGAACATCCTTTTTGCATCTCCGGTAAGCGGAACTGTTGCAGAGGTTGTAAGGGGCGCAAAAAGAAAGTTGCTTGAGGTACGCATCAAGGCTGACGCCGAGCAGGAGTATGTTGATTTCGGTGTAAAGAAGGTCGCTTCGATGTCTGCAGAGCAGATCAAGGAGGCGATTCTCGCCGCAGGACTCTGGCCATCTATCGTACAGAGACCTTACGGAATCATCGCAAATCCGCAGGTGAAGCCTAAGGCAATCTTCATCTCAGCATTCAACACTGCACCTCTTGCAGCAGACATGGAATTTGTTCTCAGAGATGAGTTCGAGAACATCCAGACAGCGATCAACGCTCTGAACAGACTCACTGACGGTGGCGTACACATGTCCCTCAATGCGTCAAACTATTCAGGAACACCATTCCACAGACTTGAGAATGTCATCCAGCACACTTTCGAGGGCAGACACCCTGCAGGAAATGTAGGTGTTCAGATCCACCACATCTCCCCTATCCAGAAGGGTGAGACCGTATGGACCGTATCAATGGTAATGCTCGCAGCCATAGGTAAACTCTTCAACACAGGTAAATATGATGTAAGAAGAAAGTTCGCCGTTACTGGTCCTATGGCAATCAAGCCTGCTTATGTGGAGGCATATCCGGGAACAGCGATCAAGTCACTCAAGGCATTCTATGATCCTTCATACAACCTTCGCTTCATCAGCGGTGACGTCCTCACCGGCGCAAACGTAGGCAAGGATGGATTCACAGGATTCTACGACAACCAGGTGACTATCCTCGAGGAGGGTGACAAATATGAGATGTTAGGATGGGCAAAGCCTTTCAGACCGGCACTCTTCAGTTCGTCACGCACATATTTCTCATGGCTTACACCTAAAAAGAAATATGACATGGACACCAATCTCCATGGAGGTCCTCGTGCATTTGTTGTAAATGACGTATATGGCAAGGTACTCCCTATGGACCTTTATCCTGTATACCTTCTCAAGGCATGTCTTGCAAACAATATCGACGACATGGAGAAATATGGTATCTACGAGGTCCTTGAGGAGGATTTCGCGCTCTGCGAATATGTATGTCCTTCCAAGATCGAAATCCAGCAGATCATCTCTGACGGTATCTCCCTCATGTTGAAAGAAATGTGCTAAAGGCTTTGGATTATGAATGTATTAAGAAATTTAGTAGACAGAATAAAGCCGACCTTTGAGAAAGGCGGCAAACTCGGATTCCTTCATTCGACATTCGACGCTTTTGAGACATTCCTCTTCGTCCCTAACACTGTGACCCGCCGCGGTTCACACGTAAGAGACTGCGTCGACTTGAAGAGAGTCATGATCATGGTAGTGCTCGCCCTTGTTCCTGCAATGCTTTTCGGTGTATGGAACACAGGATATCAGCACAAACTCGCGTTCGGTCTCACAGACTGGACATTCTGGAATGTAGTCCTTTACGGACTTGCAAAGGTACTTCCGCTCTATGTTGTATCATATCTCGTCGGACTCGGCATCGAGTTCGTATCTGCACAGATAAAAGGTCATGAGGTAAACGAGGGTTACCTGGTTTCAGGTATGCTCATTCCTCTTATCGTACCGGTTGATGTTCCTCTCTGGATGCTTGCAATCGCAGTTGCATTTGCAGTACTTATCGGAAAGGAAGTATTCGGAGGTACAGGTATGAACATCTGGAACCCTGCCCTGCTCACACGTGCATTCCTGTTCTTCTCATACCCAAGCAGAATGTCAGGTGACACTGTATGGACAGGAGGTGTGACACGTTATCTTGCTGAAGGCAAGGCTTTCCAGGCTGGTAACGGTCTCGTGGACGGTTTCTCCGGTGCGACTCCTCTTGCTGACCCGACTCTCGCAAACCTTGAACCTAAGTTCCTCGACATGGTCCTCGGTACTATCCCCGGTTCAGTCGGTGAGACTTCAGTGATTGCCATTCTTCTTGGTGCAGCCCTCCTTATCTGGACAGGTGTAGCAAGTTGGAAGATCATGGTATCATCAGTTATCGGTGGTCTTGCTGTCGGTTATCTCGGATTCGCAGTAGGCGCAACAGATCTCCCTGGTTACTATCAACTCGTGATGGGTGGTTTCCTCTTCGGAACAGTGTTCATGGCTACTGACCCAGTCACTTCCGCTCAGACTGAGTGCGGCAAGTGGATCTACGGATTCCTCGTAGGTGCTCTCGCAGTGACTGTACGTATCTGGAATCCTGGTTATCCGGAAGGAATGATGCTCGCAATCCTCCTTATGAACACATTTGCACCTCTGATCGACCACTACGTGATCGAAGGTTCGATCAAGAGAAGAGCAAAGAAGGTAAAAATCGCTTAATATATATAAGGTATGAATACAAACAGTAATACATATACAGTAATATATTCGATCATCCTCGTGGTGGTGGTCGCTGCGGTTCTTGCCTTCGCTGCAATGTTCCTCAAGCCAACCCAGGATGCCAATGTAAAGAAGGACACAATCGGTCAGATTCTTACTGCAGCCACTTTTGCTGACGTTGAAGATGCAGAGATCCTCAATACATACAAGGCAGAAATCGAATCAGCCATCCTCGTTGACATCGAAGGCAACAAGGTCGGCGAACTTGACAAAGAGTCATGCGAAGTATACGGCACATCTGACCTCAAGAAGCAGATCGCCGCTGAGCAGA
>SUYY01000017.1 GCA_015060205.1 Bacteroidales bacterium | reverse complement strand
TCACTATTGAAAACAACCTTCTGAGAATAGGATATCAGTAAAGAAATCCAATTATTCAGAAGGTTGTTTGGATAAGAGAATCTCAGACATTCGTTGAAGTGGAGCATTTTTCAGTGCTCTCCAGATTGAATGGTACCGGTAACGTTTTCATTGTAAAACCGTTACAGGTACCCCTGGGAAAATGGCATCAAGAGCACCGTTGCCGGAATATACGCCCTCCGGCAACTACAGTTCAAGCGCTCCGGGCGGCTCGACCTGAAGGCCGTCCTCGCGCTTGACTGTTGCTCTATCGTAATCGGGTCTGACTGTGACCGGTGTGACAGTTTTAGCCTGAAAACCGGACACCGGTCATCCCAAACTCATTAAAACGATTATCCATACCGGTGTGTCAATTCCGGGCCAAGAAATGTCACACCGGTCATACCAACTATTTTGGCATCAATACACGAAAAGCAGCATATCATTGCGAGGTCGCGAGCGAAAAGCAAACAGTCCTGTGGACTTTTGCAGCGAAGGAGCGTGCGGTAGCAGGAACGGACGATAGCGACCATCCCCCTGTCATTGCGAGGAGGACGATAGTCCGACGTGGCAATCTCATCCCGGACCCTCAGATTGCCACGTCGCTATGCTTCTCGCAATGACAGGGTGAAGGTAGTTGCTCACGATGATATGAGGAATCGTAGACATTTCGCAATGACACGCTGCTTTTGGGTGAGTGTGGCAGATATATACGAAAAAAGGAAGTCCGAAGACTTCCTTTGGGGGTGCCCAGTGGGATTCGAACCCACGACATTCAGAACCACAATCTGACGCTCTAACCAACTGAACTATGGGCACCATGTTGGTTTTAAGGACTGCAAAGATACGTAAAATTTTCAAATGTGCAATACGTGTACTAAACTTTTGTGGATATTTCTCATGCCTGCAAAATATCTTGTATCTTATGTATAAATTGATTATTTTTGTAAATCGTGCTGAATCGTAAGAAATTAATACTAAAACAATACGGACATGAACAAGACTAATGAGAAAATGACCGGAGGGACACTCCGGTTCTATCAGACGCCCACCATGGACGTCGTCGACATCTACAGCGAAGGAATGCTATGTGTCAGCGGCGAGTTGACCATCAAGGACTGGGAAAATGATGAAGAGTCGTTGAATTTCTAACATTAATTCTAAAAAAAATGTCAATTATGAAAAAACATATTTTCTTTTTAGGGTTGATGTCTGCAGCAACACTTACCCTTACAAACTGTACTAAAGAAATCGATCAGCCTGTTTCTCCGGAAAAACAAGGCTATCCATTCGAAATATTTGCTTCAAATATTGATGTCAAGACCTCAAATGAAGGTCTGACTACCTCGTGGGAGAAAAATGATGGATTAAGTGTCTTCCATGCAGAGAACGGCTTAACTGATCTGGGAAGTAACGACAAGTTTGTCATCACGGAAGAGAATCTGCCGGCTAATAAATTTACCGGTGAACTGACAAATGCTTTGGAGGCAGGCAAGTCCTATGACTGGTATGTCATTTATCCTTATAACGCAAAATATTCAAAGTCTGACGAGGGAAAGGTCGGTTATACGACATATGGGTCAACTTGTTTATATGGGGAAGCGGAAGCCCAAAAACAGGTGGGCAACAGCAATATGCTGCATATTTGTGGGGAAAATTATCCGGTATATGGATCAGTGACAGATGTGACATCGTCTGCTAAGGTGGCAATGGAGATGAGGCATCTTTCTTCAATAGTGAAAGTTTCCGTTACAAACAATTCGACCGCTCCGATTATTGTTTCGGAGATACTTTTTACTGCACCAGAAAAGATTGCAGGTACATTCTACTATGGCGTTGCTGATGGTACATATACCGTTTCTAATGAAAACTATACTTCAAATACAGCGAGATTGGCGGTCGAGAAGGGAGATGAGATAGAGGTCGGAAAATCCGCTGATTTCTATATGGGTATAGTGCCGTTCAGTGTCAGCAATGGTGCTTTGACCTTGAGTGTAAGAACATCTTTGGGCACGCAGGAAAAGACATTGAATATCGGTGCTCAGACAGTTGAATTCAAGGCCGGAAAGATTAAGACTCTTAACTTTAATCTCACTGCCCCTGAAGTACCGACTATACCATTCCCATGGAATGAGGATTTTTCAGATAATAGTCTTTCTAATTACGCTGTCAAGAAAGGTGGAACTGAAACTCAACTGAAGAATGAGAAACTCGCAGGTGGAGAGGCTCCTGAAATCCTTATAAGCAGTGGCGGAGGTTATCTTGAAACCAATATTGATATGAATGGTAAAAACGGAAACTTCACTTTGTCATTCTTAAGTAACCATGCTGACTATATCACAGTTTCTTCCAAGACTGAAAATGTTCTCATTGAGAAGTCAACTGATTTCGAATACATTTTCACAGTTCCGCAGGGTGTGGAAAAACTTAACATTTGTCTGGAAAACAAACGTTCTTCAAATACTCGAGTAGATAATATTTCATTTACGGAGGGTGGCTTGCGTAGTCAGATATTGAGTTTTGAAAAGGCATCCTGCCAGTTCTATCTCGGCTCCGATGAGGCCAACGCATTTACAGGTCAGGACGTTATTGGTGCACAGACGACAGTGACCTATTCTTCTGACAATGCTAGTGTTGCATCGGTGGATCCGTCGACTGGAAAGGTTACCCTTGGATCTGTGGCAGGAACAGCAACTATCACAGCGACTGCAGCAGCGTTATCCTCGTACAAGGAGGCAACAGCAACATATGAGATTGTTGTCGAGATCGCTAACGAAGGTGAGTTTACAGATGTGTTGAATCGCGATCTCATCGGTGTAAGTTCCTATCAGGACTGGTCGGGCAAGTCGTCTAAATCATCTGCAGAGTATGCCGGTAACTCTTCAGGAGGTAATGGGTCAATACAGTTACGCAGTGATAATAGTAATTCCGGTATTGTTACTACGGTTTCCGGCGGTAAGGTCAAAAAGGTAGTAGTGACATGGAATGCCAATACTAAAGATGGTAGAACCTTGAATATATATGGTAAGAATTCTGCCTATACAGCCGCCACGAACTTGTACGATGAAGGCACTCAAGGCACTTTATTAGGCACGATTGTAAAGGGAACTTCTACGGAACTGATAGTCAAAGGAGATTATCAGTATATCGGCATGAGGTCCAGCAGTGGTGCCATGTATATCACAGAAATAAAAATCGTCTGGTCAACCAAATGACTACCATCCGACGACAGCGTCGGGGGCGAAGAGTCCACGGATACAGCGCAGCCTGCTCTCAATAGCACATGGCTTGAGTTGCCTGGAAATCAAGGTGTTGAGGAGTATGTCCACACTATCTATGATGGAACGGCGAGGAACTATTCCTACAATTATGACAAGGATATGTACACCCCTTTGTGGGTGGCATATCCTCTGTATTCGTCGACGATAGGAGGAACCAATACTGCCGGATGGAAGATCAATCCCAAGATATCGAAAGACTCTCAGATCAATGTGTGGGATGACTCCTACAACGTTCATGTAGGCAGTTTTGATTCGTCTGACTATATCGGTACGTCGAAGAACTATTATGCGCGTGGCCATCAGGTTCCGGATGCGGACAGGGATAATTCCGCTACAATGCATTCGCAGACCTATTATGCCACCAATTCCACTCCGCAGATACAGAACGGATTCAATTCGGGAATATGGTCGTCGCTTGAAAGAGGTGTGAGGAACGCTGTGCCGCAAGGTGATACCCTGTATGTGGTGACGGGTGCCTGCTTTAACAAAGTGGGAGAGAACAGGAGTGTCACTTACATTACTCCCGCAAAAGACACTAAGAGTTGTCCGGTCCCTAATTACTATTGGAAAGTCCTGCTGAAAGTCAGACGGTCAGAAGGACAGGTCGTGGCAGCAAGCACAATCGGTTTCTGGCTTGAACACAAGTCCTATAGTGGCGAATCATATTCTGATTATGCAGTGACTGTCGATCAGATAGAACAATGGACCGGCTTCAATTTCTTTGTCAATCTGTCGGATGCTCTTGAAGTGACGGCTGAGAAACAGAATAATTGGAGTGTATTCTGTAATTTCTGACCCCAAAATAATGAAAAAGTCCCTCAAGATAATTCTTATAGTTTTGCTGATGCTGGTTGCTGTTGCGGCGGTGGTGTATATGGTGACGGGATGCGGAGCAATATATAAGAATACGAAATCACCTTCAACACAACAGACGGAGGTGACGGCTGAGATGCCTTCCGCCAACGGCACTTCCTGGCTGGAACTTCCGGGGGAGTGGAGCATGGAGGCGGAGCATTGTCTGACTCATTATGCCATGATGGAGGGAAGGATGCAGCGTAACTATACTGCTCTGTATGACGAAGATACCTACACTTCCTATTGGGTCGCCTATCCTCTTTGCTCTTCGCATACCACCACCGGACGCGAGGAGATATGGGGATATGACCCGAAGGTGTCGGAGGATGTGCAGACCAGCGTGAAGAAGGGTTATGGGGTGAGTGTCCCGACGGAAAATTATCCGAAGAACATCTATGCGAGGGGGCATCAGATTCCGAATGCTGACCGCAATGCCGTCCCTCAGATGCAGGCCCAGACCTATTATTCCACCAATATGACTCCGCAGATCCAGAACGGATTCAATGGCGGGATCTGGGCGGAACTTGAAGAGGCGGTGCGCGAGACCATCCCTCAGGATGATACCTTATATATAGTGACAGGTGCATCGTTCCGGAAGGTGAATGAGAACCTTGCCGCCCTGCAGATCGTTAACAAGAATGACGGCAAGACCCTTCCTGTTCCGAATTACTATTGGAAGGTGGTCCTGAAGGTGAAAAGGACGGGAGGGGAAGTGACCGATGCCATTGCCATTGGATTCTGGCTTCCTCACAAGGACCTCAAGGGGCGTGAATATCAGGAATTTACAGTGTCGGTGGATCAGATTGAGCAGTTCACCGGCTTCGATTTCTTTGTGAATCTGAAGGATGAAAAAGAAAAACCTGCCGAGACCAATGTGTCCTGGCAGGCATTTCAGGAATATTAATGCTATCTATCTGGCGCAGAAGGATGCACCTGTTTCTACGCTCTTCTTTGTGGTGTTCTGTTCGAAGCCGCTTCTTTTCCATTTGCAGTCCTCTGAAGCATCCTCGGTTTCATAGAGGTCGTATGCTCCGTTTTCATATTTATGCGACTTCCATTTGATGGTGATGTCTGCCTCGTCGCCTTCGATCAGGTTTGCAATAGGGAAACTTACATATCCCATTGAACTTACATATATCTCGTTCTGCACCGGAACCTCTCCATAAGCATTGTGGCGGAGTGTGAAGGTGTATTTCCCTTTCTGGTCTTCAGACGCTGCAGTGACGTCGTCGTGGATGAGGTTGATGAAATGCTTGGTCTTGCTGCCTTGCTTCTGTGCAAACTCGATGAGCATGTTGAGATATCCTCCACTGTACCACATCTCCCTGATGTTGATGGCATTTTCCACCGCAAGTTCCGATTCCGGATCGGTTATTGTGCTTGCCTTCACTGCGTCTTTGGTAAGTACTGATGCAATGCCTGTGAGCCTGATGTCGTATCTCTGGTCCTGAGTCTTCTTGAGGACATCGCATGAGAGCATCACCCTGCCGTATTCGAAGGATGCGAGATTCACTGTGACTCCGGATTCGGCGATGTCGAATATGTTTCCCTGGTCGCTGATGATGGTCTCGCCGTCAATATTGCCCATTGTGACGTTACCGTAGTAAATTGCCTCGTCCTTTTTGCATGAGACAAGGGCGAGTGCTGAAAATATGCCTGCTGCGGCGAATGTTCTGAGTATCTTTTTCATATAATTTTCGTAAAACCTGCTTAAAGATGCCAAACTATGGATAATCGTTGCATATTTGATTGAAACTTGATAAATTTGAAGTCTGATTCGTGCCGGTTTTCCGGCCAAAACCTATGTTATGATAACCTTTTTAACCGCTGTCATTCTGCTGATTGCAGGATATTTCATTTATGGAAAATTTGTCGCACGTTACATCGGTGTCGACCCTTCAAGAACAACTCCGGCTTATGAAATCAACGATGGTGTGGACTATACGCCTATGCCTACATGGAAGATATTCGTCATCCAGTTCCTCAATATCGCCGGTCTTGGACCGATCTTCGGTGCTGTTTCCGGCGCTGCCTTCGGTCCCGCTGCATATATATGGATTGTGGTAGGATGTATATTCATGGGTGCTGTCCATGACTTCCTTGCAGGAATGATGTCCATCCGTAATGGTGGAGTGAATATGCCGGACCTTACAGGAAAATATCTCGGTAAGGGCATGAGGGGATTCATGAATGTGGTAGTGGCGTTCCTTCTCCTTGCAGTAGGAGTCTCTTTTGTAATAGGCCCGTCAGGACTTATGGAAAATCTTACAGGGGTCAGCAAGACCGTATGGCTCTATGTGATTTTCGGGTATTATATCATCGCGACTCTTCTTCCTGTGGATAAGATCATCGGATCTGTTTATCCGTTCATGGGTGCCATCCTGCTTTTCATGGCCTTGGGAGTAGGTATCATGCTGATTGTAGGTGAGATCAACGGAACTCATCAGATGATGGAACTCACTCCGGCGGTACTCAAGAACTGGCATTCGAATCCGGAGAAGAACCTTATCTTCCCTATGATGTTCATTGTGATTTCATGCGGCGCCATATCCGGATTCCATGCGACCCAGTCGCCTATGATGGCCAGGTGTCTGAAGAATGAGAAATATGCCCGTCCTGTATTTTACGGTGCGATGATCGCGGAAGGAATCGTTACCATGATATGGGCGACTGCAGCCATTGCATACTGCGGAGGTCCTGAGGGACTGAACAACGCCATGACTTCAGTCGGCACCGAGATAAACGGTGTGCTGGTGCAGAACGCTCAACCGGCGGATCTGGTGGATATGATATGCAAGAGTTGGCTCGGAAAGGCGGGAGCGGTGATCGCTATTCTTGGAGTGGTGATATGCCCTATCACATCGGGAGATACGGCATTCAGAAGCCTTCGTCTTTCGGTCGCCGATTTTCTGAAATATGACCAGAAGCCTATAGTCAAGAGACTTATAGTCTGTGTCCCTATATTCGCCATTGCATTCTTCTTCTGCAAGGTGGATTTCTCCACAGCATGGAGTTATCTTGGAATTGCAAACCAGATTCTGGCGGCACTTGTGATGTGGACAGGTGCGGCATACCTTATAAACAAAGGAAAGCAGCACTGGATGTGTTCGATCCCTGCCGCTTTCCTGACTTTCATCTGCGTATGCTTCCTGATTGTAGCGCCTCTCGGATTCGGTCTCAAGCCGATCATCGGCTATATCGCAGGAGGCGTTGTCGCATTGGCGTCGTTCATATTCTGCATCGTCAAAGGTTCGAAGAGAACACTTTAGGCGAGATATCTCTTTTTGGTAGGACGCGCCACAAGTTGTATGTCGATGCTTTCTATCTTGTATCCCTTGACGCGCTTGCGGCTCAGATAGGACTCGAGTAATGCTACAAGTTCGTCGTCGACGACATCTCTGAATGTGTGGTTCTCCTGATCGTACAGGTGGATGTGCTTGAAGGTGTTCACGTCGAAATACATCTTGTTGTTTGCACTCAGACGGTAGTTGTATACCTTCAGCATAGCCATGTGGGTCAGGATGTTATAGACTGAAGCCAATGTCACTTTTGCAGTGCCGTTGGCTTTTATCTTTTCTGTAACCATATCTGCAGAGGCATGACCCAGTTCGATCATCGCTTCATGCACAGCAAGCCTCTGGGGCGTTGCCTTGAGGGAATGCTTCTTGAGGAGTTCCCTGTACTCCTCCATTGTAGGACATTTGTGTGTGTTCATGCGGCAAATATATTTAGAATTATTCAAAATTCCAAACAACTCTGCCAAAGGTGACCAATCCGAATAAATTTGTTATCTTTGCACGATTTTTTGAATTGCATACTATGGGAAAGAAATTTATGGGATTCAGGCGATATGCTCTGGTGACAGGTGCTGCATCGGGCATGGGCCGGATATATTGCAAGGAACTGGCGCTCAGGGGATACAATATAGTCCTTGTGGATATCAATGCGGCAGGTCTGGCAGAGACCGAGACGTTGGTCAGGGAGACTGTGGAGGCTTCGGACAAGGTTCCTGCGGAACTGAAAGGAAATCTGAAACTCCTTCCGGTGGTACAGGACCTGTCGGTCATGGATGCCGCAGACAAGGTATATGAGGCGACAGAGGCGGCCGGATGTGAGGTGGAAGTTCTGGTGAACAATGCCGGTGTGATGTACTGTCAGGCAATCGACCGCACGTCAGAACGTATGCTCCGTCTTATAATGATGGTTCATATGAACACACCTCTGATGCTCTGCAGGAAGTATGTGGGTGCCATGAAGGAGAGAAAATGCGGATATATCCTCAATATTTCGTCTCTTGCGGCATGGATGAGTTGGCCTGGCATAGGCATGTACGGAAATACGAAGCGCTTTGTCAGGGATTATTCCCGTGAGTTGAGGATTGAATGTCAGAGGACGGGTGTGAGCGTGACAAATGCATATTTCGGTGCTGTAGATACTCCGTTGATTCCGATCAAGCCGAGCCTGAAGAAACTTGCGCGTGCCCTGACGGTGATGATCAGTCCGGAAAGAGCGGTGAGACGTGCCCTGGGAGCGACATTCTGCAGACGCAGAGGCACAATGCCGGGTCTTCTGAACAAGGTGTTCTTCCCGTTCATCGTAATCCTTCCTGATTGTCTTTTGGGATGGATTTACAGAATGGTGAAGGACCATCTGATGAAAGTCTGATAAAAAGCATTATATTTGTAATCTGCCGGGACGTGTGTCGCGTGCGCTTTAAATAAATGGATATGGAAAAGGTTCAGTGTCTTATTGTCGGTGGAGGTCCGGCAGGTTATACGGCTGCGATATATGCTTCGAGAGCCGATATCTCTCCTGTTGTATATGAAGGTGTACAGCCTGGAGGGCAGTTGACTACGACTACAGATATAGAGAATTATCCGGGATTTGAAAACGGCATAGCAGGACAGGAACTCATGTCTGTCATGAGGGCGCAGGCTGTGCGTCTGGGTGCGGATATCCGTCCGGGCGCAGTCACTTCTGCCGACCTTTCTGAAAGGCCGTTCAAGATAGTCGTGGATGATGCTCATGAGATTGAGGCTGAGACTCTTATAATCGCTACCGGAGCCACTGCGAAGTATCTCGGACTTCCTTCTGAGATCAAGTATCGCGGACTTGGTGTGTCTGCATGCGCTACATGTGACGGATTCTTCTACAGAAAGAAGACGGTCGCTGTGGTTGGTGGCGGCGACACCGCATGTGAGGAGGCTACCTACCTTGCAGGACTTTGCAAAAAGGTATATATGATAGTGCGCAGGGATGTCCTCAGGGCATCAGAAGCGATGCAGGATAGGGTCAGGAATACGGAAAACATCGAAATCCTGTGGAACAGCAACACTCAGGAGGTCCTTGGCGATGAATATGGTGTGACGGGTGCGCGTCTTGTACGCAAGGATGGGGAAGTGTTCGACATCGCTGTGGACGGCTTCTTCCTCGCTATAGGTCACCACCCTAATTCCGAACTTTTCAATCAGTGGGTAGAAGTGGATAAGGAAGGATATATAATTACTGACGGCAGGACTTCCAGGACCAATGTCGAGGGTGTGTTTGCAGCCGGTGACGTGCAGGATCCGCTCTACAGGCAGGCCATCACTGCCGCGGCATCAGGATGCCGTGCCGCTCTGGATGCAGAGAAATTCCTTAAGATGAAACAGTGAAAATTTTATAAGATGAAATATAGAATATTATCTGCGGCATTGCTTGTGATGTCATTTTGCTCATGCAAGTCACAATACGAGATTCTTTTGAACAGCAATGATGTCGACGCCAAGTACAAGGCGGCCTTCGACTATTTTG
Source organism: Bacteroidales bacterium (assembly GCA_015060205.1). Classification (GTDB taxonomy): domain Bacteria; phylum Bacteroidota; class Bacteroidia; order Bacteroidales; family UBA932; genus Cryptobacteroides. The sequence continues at coordinate 36,579 of SUYY01000017.1, read as the reverse complement.
AAAATAAGAAGTATTCGAAGTCTGCGGCACTTTTCGAGTCTCTTTCCATGCTTACGGAAGGAACGGAGAAGGACGATACGGTCAAATATTATTGGGGTCTGAGCAATTACAATGCAAAGGACTACTATACTGCTGAAACCAATTTCGAATCGTTCGTGGAGACTTATCCAAGGAGTCCTTTTGCTTCGGAAGCAAGGTATCTGCGTCTGGACTGTCTCTATCTCCAGACTCTCAGGTACGAACTGGACCAGACTCCGACATATAAGGCGATGAATGCAATTTCAGAGTATATCATGGATTATCCGGAATCTGAAAATCTCGAGTCCTGCCGCAACATGCTCGTCGAACTGGGAGAAAGGCTCGACAAAAAGGCTTACGAGTCTGCCAGACTCTATTATAAGATGGAGGACTATCTCGCATCAAGAGTCGCATTCAGAAATGTCCTCAAGGATGATTCAGACAATATCTACAGGGAGGACATCCTGTACTACATAGCAATGTCATCATATAAATATGCATCCTTGAGTGTTCCTCAGAAGCAGAAGGAGAGATATCTGACATTCGTCGACGACTACTTCAATTTCGTGGGTGAAATTCCTGATTCCCACTATCGCAAGGAACTTGACTCCGTCTATGCAAAGGTTCAGAAGGCTTTGGGCAAGAACGTGGCAGAACAGGACGACGATATGTCCGAGAAGGATTTTGCAAAGGAGAGGAAAAAGTTGTCAAAGGCAGAAAAATAATTGAAACCCTCTTTGAAACCGGCGGTATAATTAAGTAGAGAGAAATTTAATTTATATATAAAATGGCAAAGAAAACACCGACAAACACACAGACAAGAGACCTTTGCGACCTTGCAGAGCCAACAGGAAACATCTATGAAACAGTAGTTGTTCTTGCAAAGAGGGCAAACCAGATCGCAATTGCTGAGAAGAAGGAACTTACCCGTAAACTTGAAGATTTCAAGAATGACCGTGATACAATGGAGGAAATCTTCGAGAACCGTGAACAGATCGAGATTTCAAAATATTACGAAAGACAGCCTAAACCTAGCCTTGTAGCCATCGAGGAGTTCCAGAATGGCGAGGTTTATTACAGGATGGCAAAGCAGGACGAAGAGTAGTCTGCCATGCTGACGAGGCTTCAGGTTAGGAATTTTGTATTGATAGACTCTCTGGAGATTGATTTTCCGGAGGGTCTGATTATTATTACCGGTCAGACCGGAGCCGGTAAATCCATACTTCTTGGTGCATTGTCGCTTCTTATGGGAGTGAAGGCGGATGCATCCATGGTTTCAGACGGAGCAGACAACTGCGTCGTGGAAGCAGAGTTCGAGGTTGAGGACAGTTCTGCCGTAAAGGCACTCCTTGAGGAGAATGATGTGGAATGGGATGACGGACACCTTATCATAAGGAGGGTTGTCAACCGTTCAGGACGCTCAAGGGCATTCGTCAATGATTCTCCTGTGCAGGTTTCTCTTCTTCAGGAGATATCATCAGGTCTGATTGACATTCACTCCCAGCATCAGACACTTCTTTTGTCTGATAGGAATTTCCAACTTGAGACACTTGATTATTTCGCAGGAAACATGCCTCTACGCGAAGAGTGCGGACAGGTGTGGCGAGTGTTGATGAAGCAGAAGAACGAACTGAAGTCCCTGGAGCAGGAGTTGGCGCGTCTTTCTGCAGACAGGGACTACAACGAGGCCCAGTACCGTCAGTTGGAATCCGCATCCCTCAGGGAAGGTGAACTTGCGGAACTGGAGGAAGAGCAGAAGCAACTGGCAAATGCGGAGGAAATAAAGGAAGGTCTTGCCGCAGTTGAAGAACTTTTCTCCCCATCGTCCGACGCGCTGTCTCTGGATGCATCGTTGAAGGAGATAGAACGCTCCCTTTCGCGGATAAGCAGATATATTCCGGATTTGTCGGAACTCTCGGAAAGGGTGGATTCGTGCAGACGGGAACTGGATGATATATATTCGGATGTTTCATCCGTCAACTCCCGAATAGATGTCTCTCCGTCCCGTCTGGAGGTCGTGGAGGACAGAATGTCGATGCTTTACTCCCTGATGCAGAAGCATTCATGCAAGGATGAGGCTGAACTTATTGCAGTAAGGGAAAGGCTTTCCGAACTCCTGTTCGACTCAACCGCTCTTGAGGACAGGAAGAATGCCCTTGCCGATGCCATATCCTCATCTGAGAAGACTCTTTCCGAAATATCTGAGAGTCTTCACAAGGAAAGGGTGAAGGCTTCAGTCGACTTTGCACGTCAGATGACGGAATCCGTCAGAGGACTTGAACTTCCTTATGCCGTATTCGAAGTGGATGTCACCGAGTCCGGTCCGGGTCCTGCAGGCAAGGATAATGTCACATTCCGATTTTCTGCGACAGGACGCAACGCCGTTGATGTGTCCAGATGTGCTTCTGGCGGAGAACTTTCGCGTATCATGCTTGCCTTGAAGTCTATGAGGGCACGTTATGCGGACATGCCTACCATGATTTTTGACGAAATCGATACCGGAGTGTCTGGAAGTGTCGCTGACAAGATGGGTTCCATGATCTGTGCAATGGGTTCATATATGCAGGTGTTTGCAATCACACATCTGCCTCAGGTCGCAGCCAAGGGAGATGCCCATTATCTTGTTTCAAAGGATATAGACCCTGTATTGTCTCGTGCGGTATCTAAAATAGAAAGACTCTCCGACAAGCAGAGAGTCCTTGAAGTAGCCCGTATGCTCAGCGGTTCTTCGCTGACTGATGCAGCAATCGCGAATGCTGAGTCCCTTCTTTCCGGAAGATAATCATCTTATCGTCTTTACGGAATATCCGTTTTCATAGACTATGCGTCTGACTCCGGTGTTCAGATATCCGCCGATGCGCTCTTTGCGTATTCTGAACGAACTCTGGAGCATGTCCTTGTCCTGACTTTCAATATGATTTCTCCAGTCTGCTCCATATTTTGAGCAGAGTCTTATGAAATAGTCTGCCACATCATATCCCTGGAATGCAAACTGATTAGGTTCAGTGTTGAACAGTGCCCTGTACTTGAGCAGGAAGTTCTTCACCTTCGGGTTGTCATAATCTATATAATAGGCAAGGCTCACGTGCATCGATGTGTTGTGCAGGTTCTCCACCTCTATAGTCTCGAATCCCCTTATCTTCGAAGGAGCATAGATTGTTATGTCTATATTGTTGTATACCAATAGGTTGAGATTTCTGATCACGTCGTTGACAAATGCTTCGCTTTCCGATGCTACAAGAATCCTGTTTTTACCTTCAGTTCCCATGAGTTCCGTGAGGGGCCTGGTTACATCTCTGCCCTCAAGGATACTGTAGGAGAATGTCTTATATATGAGGGAAGATGAATCAAGTGCCTCCTTCATGACTGTTGTCACAGTGCTTTGTCTCGCACCTTTTTCAGTGATCATCACCACACGGTCTCCTGCGGAAAAATCGTCTTCAACCCATTTTACGAGGTCTTTGTACTGTGCGCTCTGCGGTGTCGGAATCTGTACCATCGAACTGTGACTCACCGTGAGTTTTTCTGCTCTCGGGTCAAGTGGTGACACGACAAGTGTCTGCTCTCCAATGGTGTTGAAGAGTTGTGTCAGGTCAGCGGATGATACAGGACCTATGATGACATCGCTGTTTTTCAGACTTTCTACGCTTGTCTGCGATTCTCCCCGGTGTATGTCATATACATTGAGGTTGCAGTCTGTTCCGCTTTCCGCAAGGTCATAAACGGCAAGAAGTGCTCCACAGTAGAAATCCATGTTGTTGCGGCTGGACTTGCCGTCTGCTGTTGTAAGTGGCAGCATGAGGGTCACGTCGACCTTTGTCTTTGGCAGCGGAATCTCCAGGGTGTCTGTCTCGACGACAGGAATCTGGCTTTCTTCTTGTACCGCTTCCGCCACTGTATTCATATCAGACTCTTCTGGTGCGGATGCTTCGGTCTCTCCAGGGAACGGGATTATGAGTTTCTGTCTTTTGGTCAGTTTTCTTCCCTTGAGATTGTTGGCAGTCATTATCTCCTCCACTGACACACCGTATTGCTCCGATATCACGTCAAGGTCTTCGTACCATTTGGCAATATGTATTCTCTGAGCCTTTTCCTTCACCGGCTTCTTCTCTTTTTCCTGCTGAACCATTTCCTGCTTCTTTTCAGCATCCTTCTCTGTCACACTTTTCTGTTCCTTCTTTGTTTCTGCCTTCTCTGCAGTTCTGGTGTTCTTCGGAGTTCCTGATTCCGGTTCTTCCTTCAATGCTTCAGGTGAAGGTATGATTATTATGGAGTTCTTCTTCAGACCGCTTTCCTTTACTGTGGGGTTGAAACGGTATATGTCCTCCAGACTCACACCATACGCCTTGCTTATGGAGTACAGGGTCTGTTTCTCCAGAACTATATGCGAATAGCAGATCTTTCCGTCAATCTTCACCCTCTCCTTGGATATCTCGACCGGTGTGCTGACGTACTCCTGTGCGAACACGGCCGCCGATGACAAAGTCATGGCAAGTGCCGTCACGAATATATGTCTGACAATTCTGTTCATTTCTATATATTTAAAGTTGTCCGATAAATCCGACAAGCGATTCTGCAAAACCTTTCCAGGAGAGTCTCTCCTTTTCCTTACGGATGTTTCCGATGCAGTCTTCTGCAATCTGAGGGTCTGAGAAATATCTCTCGATTTCAATTCTTATCTCTTCAGGAGTTCCGTTCTTGGCTACAAGTCCTGTACCTCTGTCTCCGATCGTCTCCTTCAGCCCGCCAACGTCCGTCACTATCATGGGAACCTCAAAGTGATATGAAACCGAACTGATTCCGCTTTGTGTTGCGCTTCTGTACGGTAGGACAGCCAGGTCTGCCGCAGAGAAGTAGTCGGTCACTTCCGAGTCCTTTATATATTTAAGTTCCTTGACTATCCTCTCCTTGCCTTGGATCCTGTCTATTATCTGCTGGTAAGGCTCGAAGGATCCGTATGGTTCTCCTGCTATTATCAGTTGATAATCATCCGGCAGTGCGCCGAAGGCTTCAAGAAGTATGTCAAGACCTTTGTACTTACGGATGAGTCCGAAGAAGAGAATGTTCTTCTTCCCCGGCTTCAGTCCTAGTTTCCTTTCCGCTTCAGCCCTGTCCTTCTTTGCCCCGAAGTGGGAATAAAGAGGGTGCTGGATTACCGTGTATCTTGCCTGCGGGTCTATCTTGAGCAGGTCTTCGGAAACCGCCTCGCAGAGGGTTACGCACCCGGTGCTTCCTTTCAGGAAATATCTTGTGAGGGGAGTGTCGAAGAACCGTGGCTCATGAGGCACGACATTGTCAAGGATGGATATGACCTTGCAGTGTTTCTTCATCCTTCGGGTTATGTAGCCCAATGACGGACCGAAATATGACATCCAGTATCTGACAATGAGCACATCGGGATTCCAGTCCCGGATTGCACGGTAAGTCTTTCCGTATGTAAACGGATTGGCCGTATCCAATAGAGGAGTGCTCTCTATGGATACGGCCTCGTCGTCTTCTGTAACAAACTGAGTCTTTCCCGGGAAGAGGAATTCTGGATATTGGCGTGTGAAATTGAACGCTCTGACATCGTGATTTCTGCTCAGTTCACCATAAAGACATGCGTTAAACTGAGATATTCCCCCTCGATAGGGATAAAAACAGGACAGTATTGCTATCTTCAATTCTTATTCCTTGCTTTTTTCGTTCTTGGTCTTGATGTACTCATCGTTGAGACCTGCGAGAACGTCATCAGTGATGTCAAGTGCTGCGTCTGCAGTGATTACAGGTGCTCCGCCGCTGTTTGAGAGGATCATCGCGTACTGCTTCTCCGCATTGTAGTTGTCGAGGAAAGTCTTGATGGCATCGCCCAACTGGTTCATCATCACAACCTGCTCCTCCTGAATTTCAGCCTGCTTCTGTGCAGCATAGTTGTTGAACTCCTGCTCCTGCTTCATGAGTTTCTGCTGCTGTACCTCTGCAACTGACCTTGTCATCAGTCCTTTGTTAACCTTCTCCTGAAAAGCCTTTACGTCGTTCTCAAGTTTCTTTCCTCTTCTGGTCACTTCAGCCTCGATGTTCTGAGCCTTTGTCTCGACAACAGACCTGAGGTCATTTGCCATGTCATATTCCATAAGTATTCTGTCAAGGTCGATGTAGACGATATCTCCCTTGCTTGCAGATACCTCATTTGAAACTTCTTCTGCATTTGCGTCTGCCTTTTTTTCTCCGTCAGTCAGATACAATACTCCAAAAACAGTTGCAGCAGCAAGTGCAACAATACTGATGATCAGTGATACGTTTTTCATTTGTGTGTTATTTATTTGTTGTTGTTTTTTCGCTTTACAGCAAAGATTTTACAAAGATATTAAAAAATATGAACTTTTGAAAGGTATGCCTGTATAGTTCTCTCAAGTCCCATGTACAGGGCGTCGCATATGATGGCATGACCTATGGAAACTTCGTCGGTCCAAGGAATGTTCCTGATATAGTATTCAAGGTTCTCAAGGTTGAGGTCATGGCCGGCATTAAGCCCGAGACCGCAGTCTCTGGCCGCTTCCGCCGCCCTGATGAACGGTGCTATGGCCGAAGCAGGGTCGGCAGGAAACATCCTGGCATATGACTCGGTGTACAGTTCGACCCTGTCGCAGCCGCAAAGGTATGCCCCTTTAACCATCTTCGGGTCGGGATCCACAAAAATGGATGTCCTGATGCCGTTCCTTTTGAATTCGGCGCACATCTCCGACAGGAAATGCCTGTGTGTCAGAGTGTCCCAACCTGCATTGGATGTGATGGCATTGTGGGCGTCAGGTACCAGTGTGACCTGATGAGGCTTGTTTGCAAGCACCAGTTCCACGAATGATGGAATAGGATTGCCTTCTATGTTGAATTCCGTGGTCACCAATGGCTTGAGCATCCTTACATCTTCATATCTGATATGCCTCTCGTCCGGTCTCGGGTGGACCGTTATTCCTTCTGCTCCGAATCGTTCGCAGTCCGCAGCGGCTTTAAGAAGGTCAGGCATGTTGCCGCCTCTGGCGTTGCGTATCGTCGCTATCTTGTTGATGTTGACACTTAGTCTTGTCATGTCCTTTTATTATTAATCCGACAAAAATAATACAATAAACTTCAAAATTAAAGAATAATATAGTATTTTTGACGGTTCGTCTTTAAAACATTGCGAATATGAAAATAGCCATATATATCGGTCCGGACCATCTGTGTACCGACGAGCGTCTCCTCCGTCTTGTCTCGGAACTTGAGACCGGAGGGTGTTCCGTGTATACGGTAACTCCGGGTTCTGCCCTTCAGGAAGGGACCGAAATGCTGTTGAGTGTAGGAGGTGATGGTACATTTCTGTCTGCTGCCATCATCGCCATGGCCAATTCGGTGCCCGTGGCGGGTGTGAATATGGGGCGGATGGGATTTCTCTCCGAGGGACGTCCGGAAGAAGTGGTTTCGGCGATACTTTCCCGAGAGTACAGTGTCGAGACCCGTGCTGTGCTTGAGGCGGAAATCATTTCAGGAGACACTCTCGTCGATGATGTGATGAAGTGTGCCCTCAATGAGATGACCGTCCGTAGAAGTGGTGCCGCAATGCTGGGGGTGGATGTCTGCGTGGACGGTATAAGGCTTCCGACCTACTGGGGTGACGGTCTGGTCATATCCACGAGTTCAGGTTCGACCGCGTATTCTCTGAGCGTCGGCGGACCGATCGTCCTTCCTGAATCAAGGGTCCTGATAATTTCTCCGATTGCGCCTCATAATCTGAACGTGCGTCCGCTTGTGGTGCCGGATACCTCTGAAATATCCATTACGACACAATCCAGAGACGGTCATTTCGAATTTTCCGCCGACAACAGGACATGCGATGTTTCCGAATCGACAAAGATAAACATCAAAATGGCACATTTTTCGCTTAAGCGCGTCCGGCTGGACAAGTCAAACTTCATCCAGGCTTTGATGGATAAGTTGTATTGGGGGGAAGATGTGAGGAATGTCAGATAATTTAACTGCTGTACCTATGAACAATATACCTATGCATGTCTCTTTGATAATGGACGGGAACGGACGTTGGGCAAAGGAGAGAGGAATGGATAGATTTTACGGGCACATCGAAGGGGTCGAGAGTGTCCGTGCATGTGTTGAGGCGGCTGCTCTGGCCGGTGTGAAATACCTCTCCGTCTATGCTTTTTCTGAAGAGAACTGGAACCGGCCTCAGGAAGAGGTTGCTTCGCTGATGGGACTTATGGTGAAGGCAATGGCTGCCGAAATGGACAGACTTGACAGTAACGGCGTGAGGTTCATGGTGATAGGTAATCGGGACAGACTCGATGCTGAACTTAATTCTGTCATAGATTCATGTATGGAGAGGACTGCTTCCAACAGCGGATTGACTCTTATCGTATTCCTCAGTTACAGTGGAAAATGGGATATTCTTCAGGCTGCAAAGAAGATGGTCTCGGAGGCTCTTGCTTCCGGTGATTCGGCGGAGAGCATACTTTCCATGCCGCTCGAGGGTTTTGATTCATACCTTTCCACTGCGGGTATTCCCGATCCGGACCTTATAATCAGGACATCAGGAGAAAGCAGGTTGAGCAATTATCTGCTCTGGCAGGGGGCATATTCAGAACTCCTCTTTGTCGACACGCTATGGCCTGATTTCAGGAAGGATGAATTCAATTCAGCGTTGGAAGAGTATGCTAAACGAGACAGACGTTATGGAAAAGTCAAATAATTGCGTATATTTGCAGTTTTGAATTAAGAAGGAAGAAATGAAGATACGTAGACTGATCTACCTGGCGCTGCTCTTGCCGCTGACATCTCTGGCGCAGAATGTCGGCAGCGGTGTGACGGTAGATTACAATAATCCCCGAAAATATATCGTAGGCGGCGTGAAGGTGGAAGGAAACAATTACTTCTCACCTGAGCAGATTCTCCAACTTGCACGTCTTCAGGAAGGTATGGAGGTGACTGTCCCAAGTGAAGAGTTGTCTTCGATTGTGGACAGACTCTGGCATCAGAGATATTTTGAGGATATCTCGGTAGTGGTGGATTCCATTGCTCCGTCTCGGGATACCGCTTTCTTCAAGATCAGGATCATCGAACGCCCCCGTGTGTCGCGCTGGACATTCAGCGGAGTCAAGAGCGGTGAGCAGAAGGAACTTCAGGAGAGACTGAACCTGCGCCGTGGAGGCGAATTCTCTGAATATGTAGCAAAGACTTCTTCCGATATCATCAAGAGGTATTACAAGGAAAAGGGATTCCAGAATGTAGAGGTGAAGGTCAACACCAAGAAGGACACGGTCATCCGCAGCGCCATCAGGGTGCAGTTCGCGGTGGACAGAGGCAACAAGGTAAAGATCAAGACCATAACATTCAACGGAGCGGACCACGTGAAGGAAGGAAAACTGGTCAAGGCCATGAAGAAGACCAGGGACAACAGGTTCAGAAACCTGTTCAGTTCCAAGAAATTCCAGGAGAGTGAGTATGACAATGACAAGCGCGCCATGCTGAGCGTCTTCAACGAGGCGGGATACCGTGATGCAAGAATTGTCAAGGACACAATGTATTATGTGGAGCCGGACCGTCTTCAGATCGACTTTGAGATTGATGAGGGAAAGCAGTATTATTTCAGGAATGTGACATGGACCGGTAACTCGGTCTACACGGCAGAGACCCTCAATGAGATATTGAAGATAAACAAGGGAGATGTCTACGACGTCGTCACAATGGAAAAGAGACTCTTCGGAGGCGGAAAGCAGAATGAATATGATGTTTCCAAACTTTATCGTGACAACGGTTATCTGTTCTTCAATCTCCAGCCTGTGGAGTTGAATGTTGAAGGAGACTCGGTCGATGTGGAGATGAGAATCGTGGAAGGAAAACCTGCCACACTCAACAATATAGTAATCAACGGAAATGACCTTACCAATGAAAGGGTAGTGCGTCGTCAGGTTTTCACACGTCCGGGATATCTGTTCAGCCAGAGTGATTTTGAACGCTCCATCCGAGAGATCGCGTCAATGGGACAGTTCGATCCTGAGGCAATCATGGACCCTGCAAAGGGATACTCCATCATTCCTAACCAGTTGAACAACACTGTGGATATCGTCTACAACGTGACTGAGAAGCCTTCCAGCCAACTTGAACTTTCCGGAGGTTGGGGCGGAAACACATTCGTCGCTACCGTCGGAGTAAGTTTCAACAACTTCTCTACAAGACGTTTCTTCGACAAGACCGCATGGCGTCCGGTTCCGCTGGGAGATGCCCAGAACCTTTCGATACGTTTCCAGACCAACGGAACATATTACACAAGCCTTTCGGCAAGTTTCTCAGAGCCTTGGCTGTTCGGAAAGAAGCCTACCTCACTGAATCTTTCGCTTTACTATACCCGTCAGACGAACTCATACCTTGCGTTCAATGTGCTGAACAATGACGAGTTCATGGAGGTGTACGGATTTGCTGCAGGTATCGGAAAGCGACTCAAGTGGCCGGACAACTATTTCGTCCTTTACAATCAGTTGAGTTGGCAGACCTACAAACTTCAGGATTGGGCTTACCAGTTCATGTTCGATACGGGTATATCGCACAACCTCAGTTACACATTGAGCCTGTCGCGTAATTCGACCGACCAGCAGATATATCCGCGTCAGGGTTCCGACTTCAGTTTCTCGCTTCAGTTGACACCTCCGTACTCACTTTTGAGAAAGAAGGATTATGGTCTTCTGGATGAAAACGGAAAACCTGCCATCGTGAAGGACTGGAGGGACATCGACTACAGTTATCAGTCCTCTCAGGACCACTACAAGTGGATCGAGTATCATAAATGGTCGTTCAAGGGTGCCATCTACACAAAACTTGTAGGAGACCTCGTCCTGATGGCCCGTGCCCAGTTCGGATATCTCGGATATTACAACAGAAAGTGGGGATATTCTCCTTTCGAGGGCTTCCGTGTCGGTGGTGACGGTATGTCGGGATATGACACTTACGGTTCTGAAATCATCTCTCTCAGAGGATATGAGAACTACTCGCTGACACCTACTGCGATGTCGTCATCTACAGGAAATTATTATGCAGGTAATGTCTATGACAAGTTCACTGTCGAACTTCGTTATCCTGTCATCCTGCAGCCTCAGTCCACCATCTATGCTCTTCTCTTCCTTGAAGGAGGTAACTGCTGGTCGGATATCAGAAACTTCAATCCTTTCCAGATCAAGCGTTCGGCCGGTGTGGGTGTGAGGGTCTTCCTTCCGATGATCGGTCTGCTTGGAGTTGACTGGGGATGGGGATTCGATGATCCTGTAAACGGCAAGAGCCAGTTCCACTTCGTAATCGGACAACAGTTCTAAAAGAAATAAACTTAAATAATGAATATCATGAAAAAGATCGCACTTATTGCAGCCGCAATGCTTCTTTCACTCGCGGCATCTGCACAGGAACTTAAGTTTGCATATGTGGATTTTACTGAAATCGTCCAACTTATGCCTGAAATGGACTCGGCGAGAGTTCAGATAGATGCTGCTAGTCTCGAGGCTCAGGAGACTTATCAGGCAATGGTTGAGGAGTATCAGGCAAAGGCTCAGCAGTATGAGCAGAAGCAGAGTTCATGGACTCCTGCAATCGCTCAGAGCAAGGCAAACGAACTTCAGCAGATCATGGGAAGGATTCAGGAGTTCGAGCAGGCTATCCAGCAGGACCTTCAGCAGTTGCAGAACACTCTTCAGGCTCCTATCTATCAGAAGGCTCAGCAGGCTGTGAATGACCTTGCAAAGGCAAATGGATTTGCGGCGGTGTTCGAGAAGGCATCTCTACTCTATATCGATCCTGCTCAGTTGACAGATCTTACTCCTGAGGCTCGCAAAGTCGTGAACATTCCGGAGGGAAGAACTCTTGAGACACTTCAGGCTGAACTTCAGGCCAAGGCACAGGCTGCTCAGGCAAGATAATACACAGGTATGGAAATATTTTCAGGCGCATGCCGACCGGATGAAACGGTCAGTGTGCGCCTGAACCGTTTAGACGCGCTATATATAAGGTTTAAATTATTTACCTTTATGGCACTTTGTGTGAAAATATTTTATACATTTGTCTGGTTTTGAATTTATACTATAATCTATACAACTTAACAAGCAATAACTATGGTAATAGATGCTAAAGATGTTGTCATAAGGTTTGCCGGAGATTCGGGAGATGGAATGCAACTCACCGGGTCTCTTTTTGCAGATATGTCTGCAATTTTCGGAAACTCTCTTTCAACATTCCCTGATTATCCGGCGGAGATCAGGGCTCCCCATGGAACAGTTTCCGGTGTGTCCGGTTTTCAGGTACATATCGGAAGCGGACAGGTCACAACCCCGGGTGACTTCTGTGATCTTCTTGTCGCAATGAATCCTGCCGCTTTGAAGGCTAATGCAAAGTGGCTCAAGAGGACAGCAATGGTTCTTCTGGATTCCGACACTTTTGACGAGGACGGACTCAAGAGGGCAGGTCTTGGTGAAGATCCGATTTCAGAACTTCATATTGAGGACCGTGTCATCATAGCGGCTCCTATCACGACTCTCACTTCAGAGAGTCTCAAGGATAGCGGACTTGACAGGAAGACTGTAGCAAAATGCAAGAATATGTTCACGTTAGGTATGGCATGTTACATTTACGGTCGTCCTATGGAATATATATTCCAGTATCTTGAAAGAAAATTCGGAAAGAAGAAGCCGGAACTTGTAGAACCGAACAAGAAGGTTCTCAAGGACGGATTCAACTATGCCGCAAATATCCAGGCAATTCCGAATACATATACAATCGAACCTGCACAGCAGGAAAAGGGACTTTACAGGAACATTACGGGAAATCAGGCTGCAGCATGGGGACTTCTTGCTGCCTCGGAGAAATCCGGTCTTCCGCTTTTCTGCGGATCATATCCTATTACTCCTGCGACAGGTATCCTTGAGGAACTGGCTATTCATAAGAGCCTGGGTGCCAAGACTTTCCAGGCAGAGGACGAGATTGCCGGAATATGTACCGCCATCGGTGCGGCCTATGCGGGAAGCCTTGCGGTCACAACCACTTCCGGTCCCGGTCTTTCCCTCAAGTCAGAGGCCTTGGGTCTTGCAGTGATGACCGAACTTCCGCTTGTCGTTGTGGATGTACAGAGGGCCGGCCCTTCTACAGGTATACCTACAAAGACTGAGCAGACCGACCTGAATCAGGCCCTTTACGGAAGGAACGGCGAATGTCCTATGGTCGTGATGGCCGCTCATTCTCCTGCCGATTGCTTCAATGCAGCGTTCAATGCAGCAAAGATTGCTGTCGAGCATATGACTCCGGTGCTTCTTCTCTCAGAAGGTTTCCTCGGCAACGGCTCGGAGCCGTGGAAGATTCCTTCAATGAAGGATTATCCGAAGATCAACCCTCCTTTCGCTCGTCCGGATATGCCGTACAAGCCATTTGAGAGGGATCCTGAGACTCTTGTCCGTAAATGGGCTATCCCTGGAATGGCAGGTTGCGAGCATCGCGTCGGCGGTCTCGAGAAGAATCATGCAGGAGTGCTCTCGTCAGATCCTCAGAATCATGAGATGATGGTGGCTGAGCGTGCTGCGAAGGTTCAGAAGGTTGCAGATTTCATACCTGAACTCAAGGTTGAAGGTCCGTCTTCAGGCAGACTTCTGGTTGTAGGATGGGGCGGAACGTATGGTCATGTGCTTTCTGCTGTTCAGGAGGCTCGCGCCGAAGGTCTTGATGTGTCGTTCGCGCAATTTGACTATATCATGCCTCTTCCTAAGAATACCGCAGAGGTCTTTGCCGGATATGAAAAGATTCTGGTATGTGAACTTAACAGCGGACATTTCGCGAATTATCTCCGCGGCGTGATGCCACAGTTCACATATGCCCAACTCAACAAGGTTCAGGGTCAGCCGTTCCTTGTTCAGGAGATTGTTTCAGCAATCAAGGCAAACCTGTAAGATCATTGCGCAGAGCATAACGGTCTGGCAATCTCAACATTTAAAAAGAAAACATTATGCCAAGATATACATTCAAAGAATTCAAATCAGATCAGGAAGTCAGGTGGTGCCCCGGATGCGGCGACCATGGAGTCCTGACCGCGTTGCAGCGTGCCCTTCCAGATGTGACCGAGGCAATGGGCTACAGCAAGGAACGATATGTAGTGGTATCGGGAATCGGTTGTTCGTCACGTCTGCCTTACTATATGAACACATATGGTTTCCATAGCATTCACGGACGTGCTACGGCGATCTCATCAGGTATCAAGGTTGCAAATCCCGATCTCGCTGTCTGGCAGGCATGTGGAGACGGTGACGCCCTTGCCATAGGTGGAAACCATTTCATACATGCGATAAGAAGAAATATAGATATCAATATCATCCTTTTCAACAACCAGATCTATGGTTTGACTAAAGGCCAGTATTCGCCGACATCGAAGTTCGGTGCAATCACAAAGACGTCTCCATACGGAACTGTGGAGCATCCTTTCAACCCTGGAAGTCTTGTTCTTGGAGCGAAGGGAACCTTCTTTGCCCGCAGTCTTGATTCTGAACTGAAACTCACTTCAGAGATCATGGTCGATGCTGCGAAGCATGAAGGCTGTTCTGTCATTGAGATGCTGACCAACTGTGTGATATTCAATGATGGAGCGCACAAGTTGATTGCTGACAGGGAGTTCCGTGCCGACAGGACCATCGTGCTCCGTCACGGTGAGAAGATGATCTTCGGAAAGGAACGCAACAAGGGTATCGCTCTTGACGGCATGGGCCTGAAGGTCGTTACAATAGGTGAAAACGGTGTGACTGAGGACGATATACTCGTACACGATGCACATTCGGAAAATGTAGGCATACATATGATGCTTGCAGACATGAAATATCCGGATTTCCCGGTAGCACTCGGAGTGATAAGGGATGTGAAGGATGTTACATATGACGAAGGTGTACGCAAGCAGGTGGAGGACGTGAAGGCCAAGTCAAAGATCCAGTGTGTGGATGACCTCCTTCGAAGCGGCTCTACCTGGGAGGTGAAGTAGACCAACCTTAAAACAACATACATGAACACTAATGAACTAATGGCCAGACTTCAGGCCAAGTACCCTTATGAGAAGGAATATCTTCAGGCGGTACATGAAGTATTGGAGTCTATCGAAGATGTTTACAATCAGCATCCTGAGTTTGAAGATGCTAAGATCGTCGAGCGTATCGTCGAGCCTGAGCGCATCCTTACATTCAAGGTGACCTGGGTGGATGACAATGGAGAAATCCAGACCAATACAGGTTATCGTGTGCAGTTCAATTCAGCGATCGGCCCTTATAAGGGAGGTCTCCGCTTCCATCCTTCGGTAAATCTTTCGATTCTGAAGTTTCTGGGTTTTGAACAGACTTTCAAGAATGCCCTTACGACACTTCCGATGGGAGGAGGAAAGGGAGGCTCAGACTTCAATCCACGTGGAAAATCTGATGCCGAGATCATGCGCTTCTGCCAGGCGTTCATGCTCGAACTCTGGAAGGTGATCGGTCCTGATCAGGATGTTCCTGCAGGAGACATCGGAGTGGGTGGCCGTGAGATAGGTTTCATGTACGGTATGTATAAGAAACTTGCGCAGCAGTACAATACAGGAGTCCTGACAGGAAAAGGAATGACCTGGGGTGGTTCTATCCTCCGTCCTGAGGCAACCGGATTTGGAGCAGTATATTTTGTACAGCATATGCTTCAGATGGCAGGAAAGGACATCAAGGGCAAGACCGTCGCCCTGTCCGGTTTCGGAAATGTCGCTTGGGGAGCAGCCACTAAGGCGACTGAACTTGGTGCAAAGGTTATCGCGATTTCAGGCCCGGATGGAGCAATCTATGATCCTGAGGGAATGAATGCCGAGAAGATCGCCTATATGCTCGAACTCCGTGCATCAAACAATGACGTTGTTGCACCTTTCGCCGAAAAGTTCCCTTCTGCAACTTTCTATCCCGGAAAGAAGGCCTGGAGCATACGTTGTGACATCGCCATGCCTTGTGCTTTCCAGAACGAACTCACTGGAGCGGATGCGGAAGAACTTCTTGCAAACGGAACATGGCTTGCCGCCGAGGTTTCCAATATGGGATGTACTCCTGAGGCAATCGCAGCATTCCAGAAGGCAGGTATCATGTTCGCACCTGGAAAGGCCGTGAATGCAGGTGGAGTTGCAACGTCCGGTCTGGAAATGACACAGAATGCAATGCATATCAGTTGGTCTCCTGCTGAGGTTGACGAGAAACTTCACGCCATCATGTCAAATATCCATCAGGCATGTGTGAAATACGGTACCCAGCCTGACGGATATATCAACTATGTCAAGGGTGCAAACATTGCAGGCTTCATGAAGGTGGCTCAGGCAATGCTCGAACAGGGTGTGATCTGATGCTGTAGAATACATTCTTCATAACTTATAAGATATCCCCGGCTTGACCGGGGATTTTTAACTTCTTTTTAATTGCTTTATAGACAAATAAAGGTTACCTTTGCGCCCGTTTTGAAAACCAAGCATATTTTATTAACAAAATAACTGACGTATGTTTAAGATTTTTCCCGGTTATGACCTCGTGGAGTCGTACCACAATTGGAAGAAGGCACACAAGACAGACGACAAGACTGTTTCCAGACTTATCCGCCTGTTCATTGCAATCGTTGCGGCTCTGGTAGTTTGGTGTCTTCCTGTCGAGACATGGATCGACGGAATGACCATCATTCAGAAGAGAACACTTGCAATCTTCCTCTTCGCTATCCTTATGTGGCTGTTTGAGGCTGTTCCAGCATGGACCACTTCTGTCATGGTCGTTGTCCTTCTGCTGTTCACCACATCCAACAGCAGCCTGGTGTTCTTCAACAATGCTGATCCGGAACTTCTCGGCAAGGCAACAAGTTACAAGTCCCTTCTTCACTGTTTCGCAGACCCTATCATCATGCTCTTCATCGGTGGTTTCGTACTTGCGATCGCAGCATCAAAGACAGGACTTGACCTCTTCCTTGCAAGGGTGATGCTCAAGCCTTTCGGAAAGAAACCTCAGATGGTTCTTCTTGGTTTCCTTATGGTTACAGGCGTTTTCTCGATGTTCCTGAGTAACACAGCGACTGCTGCCATGATGCTTACTTTCCTCGGACCTGTCCTCAAGGCACTTCCTGCAGACGGAAAAGGAAAGACAGCCCTCGCGCTTGCTATTCCTATCTCAGCGAACATAGGTGGTATGGGTACTCCTATCGGTACACCTCCTAATGCCATCGCTTTGAAGTATATGAACGAAATCGGTATCAATGTGGGATTCGGTGAGTGGATGGCGTTCATGATTCCTCTTACCATGGTGCTTCTCCTGGCTGCATGGGTAATGCTTCTTAAACTCTTCCCATTCAAGGCAAAGGAAATCACACTCAACATCGAAGGCGAACTGAAGAAGGACTGGAGGTCGATAGTCGTATATATAACATTTGCCGCTACTGTGCTTCTTTGGGTTCTTGACAAGAAGACCGGTGTGAATGCAAATGTGGTTGCAATGCTTCCTGTAGGTGTCTGCGCTATCATCGGTGTGCTCACTAAGCGTGACCTCGAGGAGATCAGTTGGTCTGTCCTCTGGATGGTTGCCGGTGGTTTCGCTCTCGGTGTAGGTCTTCAGGAGACAGGTCTTGCACAGACTCTCATCAACGCTATCCCATTCGGTTCATGGCCGGCAGTTATAATGGTAGTAGGATCAGGTCTTATCTGCTACGCAATGGCGAACTTCATTTCCCACACAGCGACAGCATCCCTCCTGGTTCCTATTCTTGCTGCAGTCGGTGCAAGTGCCGCTGTATCTGCAAACCTTGCACCTCTCGGTGGAGTGTCAACCCTCCTCATCGGTGTGGCAATCGGTTCATCACTCGGTATGGTGCTTCCTATCTCGACACCGCCGAATGCAATTGCAGCCGCTACAGGTATGATAGAGCAGAAGGAAATGGTGAAGACTGGTCTTATCATGGGTATCCTCGGTCTTGTTCTCGGTTACGGAATGCTTATAGTATTAGGCTCTACAGGTCTGATTTAATTATAATCTGGCAAATATATTTATGCAAGAGGAAGGCATTGGTGCTTTCCTCTTGTTTTTTATAAATAAAATGGTCAGATTTGTACACGTTTTTGAATACTGTTATATAACTATAAACTAAAATCATTCAAGGTCATGTCCTATTTTACATTTCTGGGTCATCCTATGAACCTCAAGCGCTGTCTGTCGTTTCTGGTAGTATGCGTTTTCACTTTTTTCCTGGCTCTGGTGCCTACTTCTTTCTTTGGAGTCAATCCTGATACACTTGAGCCGATCTTTACGCTGACACAGCAGAGAGTTATTGCAATCTTCGTGTTCACTGCCATGATGTGGATACTTGAAGTGATTCCTACATGGACTACTTCTGTCGTTGCAATCGTCGCTATTCTTCTGACTACATCCAACAAGGGTCTCGGTTTCCTTATGGCAAAGGAAAATATCGGTGAACTTACAAACTATAAAAGTGTCATGGCGGCTTTTGCCGATCCTGTCATCATGCTCTTCCTCGGTGGTTTTGTGCTTGCATTTGCAGCAACGAAGGTGGGACTCGATGTGCAGTTGGCAAAGGTAATGCTCAAACCTTTCGGAACAAATCCTAAGAAGGTGCTTCTGGGTATTCTCCTTGTGATCGGTATCTTCTCCATGTTCATGAGCAATACAGCGACAGCGGCGATGATGCTTACATTCCTCACTCCTGTGCTCGCTACTTTGCCTAAGGACGGAGGTGGAAGAATCTCTCTTGCTCTTGCCATCCCTATTGCGGCGAATCTCGGCGGCATGGGTACGCCTATCGGTACTCCTCCTAATGCCATCGCTATGGGTGCTCTTCAGGAAGCAGGCTATAATATCACTTTTGTCGGCTGGATGATCAGGATGGTGCCATATGTGATCGTGATGCTTCTGATTGCGTGGGTGCTTCTGATGAAACTCTATCCGTTCAAGGCCAAGAGCATCGAGATCAAGATCGAGGGCGCTCCTACCAAGGCAACTCCTTTCCAGAAATACGTTGTCTGGGTTACATTTGCCCTGACTATCATCCTTTGGGTAGGCGAGAGCCTTTTCAAGGTCAATTCAAATATCGTAGCGATGATTCCGTTTGCAGTATTCTCTGCGACAGGCATACTTAAGGCTCGTGATCTGGAACATATCAACTGGGCGGTACTGTGGATGGTTGCCGGTGGTTTCGCTCTCGGAACCGCTCTTAATCAGACCGGTCTTGCATCGACATTGATTCAGACCATTCCGTTCGCAAGTTGGAATTCCATCATCGTCATGCTTGTGGGTGGATTCATTTGCTACTTCCTTTCAAACTTCATCTCCAATTCGGCATCTGCAAACCTTGTGGTTCCGATTCTGATTGTAGTAGGAAAGGCCATGTCGGGAAATCCTGGATTCGAGGCTCTCGGCGGAGTTCCGGCGATGATTGTAGGAATCGCTATCGCAGCATCTCTGGCGATGTGTCTCCCTGTTTCGACACCTCCGAATGCATTGGCGCACTCGACAGGTATGATCACGACAAAGCAGATGGCTACTGTCGGTATAATCCTCGGAGTCTTAGGTTTTGTCCTCGGCTATCTGATGCTGATCTTTATCGGTTTCTGATGAAACTTCCTCCCCGGCAATCTATAATGTCATCCTTGGCAATCTATAATGTCATCCTTGGTAATCTATAATGTCATCCCCGGCTTGACCGGGGATCTAAAAATATCAATATGAAAAAAAGTCTACTGATCCTATTGGCTCTGATTCTTTCCCTCCCTTCATTCGCGGGAGAAAAGGCAGAGAAAGTCTCAGATGCTCCTGTAAAGGACCATCTTCAAAACCATTTCAAACTATACGGTTTCATAAGGAATTACTTTGCCTTTGATTCACGTGAAAGCGTTTCCGGAACCGGAGACCTTTTCTACTATCTTCCTAAGGATGTAAGCATGAACGAAGCAGGAACTGAGGATATGAATGCATCGCCATCATTCCGCTTCCTTGCACTGACATCCCGTCTGGGAGTGGATGTGAGCGGTTATCATATCGGCAATGTACATTTCGGAGCAAAGATAGAGGGCGACTTCTATGCAGGACTGTCAGGAATAGATGCCTCCAAGGTCAATGGCCTTTCCGGTAATACAAAGGTTTCCGGTACAGCCACAGCGCGTATGCGTCAGGCATTTGCCACAATCACCTGGAAGGACCTTCCTCTGACTGAGGAACAGAAGGCTTCTGTGGGATTGAAGATCGGACAGGCATGGCATCCTATGGCTGCAGACCATCCGCATCTGTTCAGCCTTGAGGTCGGAGCACCTTTCGGACCGTTCTCGAGGACACCTCAGGTGACCATGGATGCTTCTCTTGGCAAGAACTGGATCATTTCAGCCGCCGCAATATGGCAGATGCAGTACCAGTCAGCAGGTCCAAGCGGTGCGTCAGCCGAATATATAAAGTATGGCTGCACTCCGGAAATGTATGGAGCAGTTGCCTTCAAGTCAAAGGGTTTTCTGGTCCGCGCCGGCATCGATATGGTCAGCATAAAGCCAAGAAATGTAGGAATGGCGACAGTTACCGTTCCTGATCTCACATCTTCAGTGCCGGATGCTACCAAGCAGATCCAGTCAAAGGTCAAGGTGTCCGACCGCAAGACCTCACTTCTTTACTATCTGTATGCTCAGTATTCCTACAAGAACTTTGCTGTAAAGGCCAAGACCGTCTATGGTGAAGGAGGTGAGCATATGAACCTTATGAGCGGTTATGCTAAAGTGGATGCTCACGAGGACGGAAGTTGGGAATATGCGTCTCTCCGCAATACATCTTCATGGGTTTCTTTCAGCGTTGGAAAGAAATGGCAGGGAGTGCTCTTCCTCGGTTATGTGAAGAATCTGGGACTTGCAAAGGAAGTTGAAAGCGGCTTTATCGCGAAGTCTGATGTGTATTTCTGTGGTAACGGATTCTCAAACATCAATCAGATGTACCGCATCAATCCGCAACTTATATATAATATAGGTAAACTCAACGTAGGTCTTGAATACCAGTGGACATCTGTTCAGTATGGTAAATATGATAAGGTCGATGATGGTGAAGGTGGAAAATTTGACGCCCTCAATGCAAGAGGTCTGGCAACAAGCGACCTTCATTGGGTAGGCAACCACCGCATCAATCTTATGGTGAAATATAACTTCTAAACGGAATGGATAGACGGAATTTTCTTAGGATGGCTGCACTTTCAGGTGCAGCCATCGCCGTACCTGAGATAGGGGTCAGGGCATACGGTCGTGGAGACCGAACATCTTCATCTGCTTCTGATGTACATGATATGCGTTTTGGTGAGGACGGCAGATTCAAGATCGTACAGTTTACAGATACCCATTATATATCAGGAGATCCACGTTCCACGAGGGCGATTGACAATGTGGTGCAGATTCTTGATGAGGAAAAGCCGGATCTTGTGATCCATACCGGAGACATAATCTTCGGCAATCCAGCCGCTCAGTCTGTCAGGGAACTTTTCCGACCTGTTGTTGAACGTGGAATACCGTTCGCAGTAGCATTGGGAAACCATGACAGTGACTTCGAGTTGAGCCGTCAGGAGATTTTCGATGTGGTCAGGAGCATTGATGGAAATATCAACTCTCCTGTAAAGGAGGGTGTCTGCGGCTGTTCCAACGATGTCATAACTCTCTCTTCGGACAATGGGGTGGAACGTGTGTTCTATCTGTTTGATTCGGGTTCCTATATAGATTACAGAGGCGAGAAAGGTTACGATTATATCCGTCACAGCCAGATAGGATGGTATCGGGAACATAGTGCGGCATTCACCGCCGCAAACGGAGGAAATCCTGTGCCGTCGTATGCGTTCCTCCATATCGCAGTGCGTGAATTTACGGATGGTCTTCGTTCGGACAGCAGAGATCTGGTGGGTGTTTCGTGCGAATCACCATGCCCGTCAAATTACAACTCCGGTCTGGTAGCCAACTTCAAGGAGATGGGCGATGTGGAAGCCGTAATCTGCGGGCACGATCATGATAATGACTATGTTATGAAGTACGGAGACATGTTCTACATGTTCGGACGCTTCAGCGGTTGTGACACTGTCTACAACCATATCGGTCCGAGCGGTGCCCGCGTGTTTGAATTTACGGCGGGGCAGTCAGGCTTCCGCACCTGGGTGCGTCTCTACGGAGAGGGCGTCAAAGACAGTCTTAATCTCCGCAGAGACATGAAGTACCTTCATAAATAGGGAATCAGTCGATGTCTGCGTTGAACGCCTTTGGACGCGACATGATTTCCTTTGAGACATTGCCGAACGGATCTGTTACAGTGATTTCCAGAGAAGTATCCGCCGACGATGCCTGTACGCTGAACATATGATGAGTCTTTATCGTACGGAAACTGCTTGTCAGTTCTCCGTTGGTGTAGGTCCTCGGAATATCATATGATATGGTATGAAGAGGATCTTCTATGTAATGCTGCGTCACAGGCAGTTCTGTTCCATTCTCCGTCACTTTGACTGTCCAGTCCGGGTCCCAGTTCCAGACGTTTATGAATACTGTGTTCTCGCTGAACGAACTGTATCTTTCCCGACTTGAGTATTTGTCGAAGAATACCGGCACCATGATGTCCGTGTCGAGATACTGCCTGATGGTGTTGAAGTCATAGCAGCGGAACTGCTTGCTGAAATCATATCTCATTGACTTGTACCTCCAACGGATGTCTGTGGCGTTGTTGTCGAATACCATATATCCTCCCTCGCTTCCGTCCTTGCATATGCTGTTGCCTGACATGTAGGTGGTCCACCACCATGAGGCGCATACGGCCGCTATGTTGTGCTCGTACATGTTGGAATATGCCGAGGACATGCTCGCAGGAGGAACGCTCTGGTTGATATGGGTGTCTCCTGTAAGGATATGTACCTCAGTGTAATCCTTGAGGCAGTCAGCCAGTTTCCTTTCCATCGTCGCCTTCGAGAAATTCAGCCCGACCTTGATGATTCCTCCTGTGTCGCTTACGCCGGAAATATCGAATGCTGCGCAGTGCATGCAGATGAATACAGGCGTGTCGTGAGGTATGTTTTCAAGATCTTTCATGAGCCAGTCCAGTTGCTCCTGACTTACATATGTGTCATGTTCTCTCGACTGTCCCTTGTTTATGTATACTATGTCATCAAGTACCACATAATGGCATTTGCCGAGGTTGAAGGAGTAGAATGTGGGACCTAGATTGCTGCGGTAGACTTGTTCTGCCTTGAAATCGTCCGTCTTTGTCATGTCATAGTCATGGTTACCTATGACATTGAATGTCGGCATGGGAAATTCCTTTGCCTGCATTCCGTAGTCCGACATTGAGTACTGGTCCCAGTAGATGTCCCATGTCATGTCACCGAGAGCGATTCCGTATGTCCTGATGTCGGATGATGCCAGATTGCGGATATCTTCCATGAAGGTCTGTTCGAATGTGTGCAGGTCCTGACTACCGTATCTGTCGGCGAGATGATAGTCGGCCGACACTATCAGCCTATGAACGGTGTTCTCTTCTTCGGTCAGTCTGAAGGAATGTTCCTCGGTGGGCGCAGTGCCCTTTATCTTCTGCCAGAAGAGAGGTCTGGAGCCTTCGGTTTCGCACATATATCCTCCCGGAACAGATATGAATACGTAACCATATTTCTTCTGGGATACAAGAGAGTATTTTCCGTCGCTGTCAGTTCTTACAACCTCCACTCCGTCAGACACTGTCACACCCTCTACAGGTGAACCGTTGCATGTGACTTGACCGCTTAAGGTCACTTCCTTGACAGGACCCTTGATCACACCTGTGATATTGTCGTCATCTGAGCAACTGACCGTCGAAATGACGGCCAGTGCAGAGATGAGCAGATGAAAGAGATAGTATTTCATATCATATTTTTAAGAAAGTCTGTTTCTTGTACAGGAAATACAGGAAGAGCCAGCATATTGCGACATATCCCGTGTCGAGCAGGACATCAGCCCATTGCTCTGGCATCATGCCCGCCAATCCGCCGAGGAAGAACTTGTTGATGCTGCTGAAACTGAATATCCTCTGTGCCATGTAGATTGTGATGGAGTTAAGTCCGATGACACGGAAGAACAATGCAAATCTCTGTTTCTTCCTTACATCTATTACGTAATAGAATATACTGAACATTGCGACACAGTATGCTCCTACAGTAAGGACGAAGGAACTGGACCACAGCATCTTGTTTATAGGGAATATGATACTCCACAGAAGACCGAGACCGAGCAGGACCGCTGCCGCACCGAGCATATATGCCGACTTCCGTGCTCCGGAAATCTTCTCCTCAGGTATTCTGACAAATTCACCCGTGAAGACACCCAGCATGGCACTTACTATGGCAGGAAGAGTACTGAGCAGTCCCTCGGGATCGAATCTTCCACCATCGTAGATGAGTCTGCCCGGAGTGATCATCCTGTCGACATAGCCTATAAGATTGCCTTGCATTGTCAGCGGGTCACCACCGGGAACGTCAGGAGCAGGAACAAAACATATCAGAAGCCAGTATCCTATAAGGATGGCAGCACATATCAGTGCTCTTGTACCTGTCTTGAAGTTGATGTACATGAGGGCAGCAAACATCCATGCAAGTCCGATTCTTCCCAACACGCTGCATATACGCAGATTCTCAAAGTCGAACTTGAAGAATCCGTTATAGACGATTCCCAGGCAGACAAGAGTCAAGGCCCTCTTGAATATCTTCAGGTATATCCTGCTTCTTGGCGTGCCGGTCGAGACCTGTTTTGCGTAGGAGAAAGGAAACGACATTCCTGCCAGGAAAAGGAAAAGAGGGAAGATCGTGTCATGGTGTGTGAACCCGTTCCATTCCGCATGCCTCATGGTGGTGTAGAGCCAACAGTCGGTCCCTTCAGGGAAAAGTGCGCATACTGACATGACGAGACCTGAAAATCCCATTATGAAAAGCATGTCGAATCCCCTGAGAGCGTCTATCGACATCAGTCTTTGTGTCTGTGGTTTCATATCTTTATATTGTTACATCGGTTCTTTTGCCAGATTGTTGTTTCCTGAAATGGCTTTGGTAGGGACAGGGAACCTTTTTCTTGAACCATCTTCGGATGCTGAGTGATCCCACCAGTCTTCTGTAGTGAACATGTCCCACCTTATGAGGTCTGTCCTCCTGCGTCCTTCTCCGAGGAACTCGATGCCCCACTCATCAATCATCCTGTACTTGTCAAGGTTTGATGCAGTCACAGGATCAGGATCGTTGTAGCCCTCAAATGCTCTTCTGCGGACCTTGTTTATGAGTTCTGCAGCGTCTGCGGGTTTTCCAGCCCTCATCAGGCACTCTGCAAGCATATAATAGACTTCCTCAAGTCGGAGAACGACCATGTACGACGCCCATCTGTACTGGTTGTCGCTTGCCACAGGCACCTTTACAGGTCTGATTCCGCTGTTCTCCTCTCCGTCTGCCATGGTTGAACTCAGTTTTTCCGGATCGGTGCCGGAACTGATCCTACCCACATAATCCACGAAGACAAGCGGTTTGCCGTTGTATTCCTTGTTTCCTTTGATGGTGGTTCCATTGGCCATTTTCTGCTCACCGACCAGAAACATTCCCTCGTAATCAGTGCCTCCCTTGTATCTGTACTGCTTTTTGCGGAGGTCGGCATCATTGAACTTTTCATAGGTGTTGCCGAGTTTCCACTCTGTGTACAGGCTTCCGTCCGGCTTACGCGAAGGGGTCAGACAGTGACCGTTGTATGCACTTACATTGTCGATTCCAAACCACTGCACCATGTTCTTGTGATGAGTGTATTTGAACCACCATGCATATTCCAGATAATTCATTTCTGACGGATAAGCCCAGATGACCGCCTTTGAGTCCTTGTTTGTGAGGGAGTGGCAGTCGTTCCAGTTTTCGCCCAGTTCATAATAACCGTGCTTTCCGTCAATGATGTCCTCACAAATCTTTGCACATTCTTCGTACATGTCCACACCGATATATGCCTCGGCGTTGAAATAAAGACGTGCAAGGAGAGTTGCAGCCGCACCCTGGCTGATCTGAGTGATAAGTGAATTGTCAGGTGTGCTTGCATAGGTGTTCTCTACCGCAGCCTTCAGCAGGCTTTCTGTCTTGGCGAACACCTTCTTGTCTGTACTTCTCGCCTCCACCTCGTCAAGCGGATCTTCCACAACAGGGAACGGACCGAAATAATCGAGTGCCCGGAGATAGAAATAGCCCATTATGGCATTGATCTGGTTGATATGGTCGAGTTTGTCGGCATTTGTCAGTCCGAAGTTCTCATAATCAAGACCTTCAAGGTCTTTCTTGCACTCCATCGCGAGGGATATGCCCATACCTGTTCCTCTCCAGGTCTGCCATATATGTTCGTCATCGGCTGTCCATTCATGATACTGGAGCCTGTAGAATATGCCTCCATCGTACCAGTCGTTGCCTCTCTTGGGCTGGATGAACTGGTCGGCCGTGTATTCCTGAAGGTACCATCTGTCGATACCCTCGTACCAGTAGCCGTGTGTGAACGGACGGTAAAGTACGCTGTAGATGTCCTGCTTTGTCTTGAAGAATGTGTCAGGAGTCACCTCGGAGTACCATTCCTCATCTAAATTGAAGCATCCGTGCAGGGCAGGAAGTGTCGCGCTCAGAAGGAGTATTGTCAATATGTTCTTTATTCTTTTCATTTCAGTCGGGATTAGAAGTTGATCTGGACTCCGAGTGTGAATACTCGTGTTCTCGGGTACATGTTGAGACCCTCGAATCCAGGGGTCAGTCCTGTGGAATTGATTTCAGGGTCAAGTCCTGAATAGCCGGTCAGGCAGAACAGATTGCGTCCTGTCACAGAGAATCTGATGCTTTCTATCCACTTCTTGAAATCAAGAGTGTAGCCTAAACTTACAGATTCGAGTTTCAGGAATGAACCGTTCTCAAGGAAGTAGTCGCAGAGTTCCTTTTCGCCCATGATGTGGCTGTTCTTGGTTACCGCGCTGCGCAGGATGTTCTTGTTTACAGCATTAGGCAGACCGTAGTACATCTCTGTCATGTTGAACACTTCGTGTCCGATCCAACTTCTGAAGAATATGTTGAGGTCAAAGTTCCTCCAACTTACGCTGTTGTCCCATGATAGGACAAGGTCAGGAATGGCATTGCCGATATACCTCTTGTCTTCGATAGTCTTGTCAGTGGCATTTATCACATTGTTGTCCTTGTCGTAGAGGAGCCAGTTTCCGGCATTGTCGATACCTGCATATTTCCATATGTAGAACTGTCCGATTTCCTCTCCCGGAGCAAGCCTTACCGCTGTGCCCGGAGAACCTGGTGACGGGAATGACACAGTGTCGTAATATGACTGGCTGTCGTAGAGTGACTGAAGGAATGTCTTGTTGTGAGATCCTCTGAGAGTGGTGATCCATCTCCAGTCCTTGCTCTGGACAGGGACACCGCTGAGTTCGAACTCATAGCCGCGGCTTGTCATGCTGCCGACATTCATGGTAGTGGTAGCATATACGGCCGGTGGCTGAGGTACATCGATGTCATATATCAGGTTACCGATGTTTCTTACATAGAAGTCGAATTTACCGCTGAGGCGGTGATTGAACAGGTCGAAGTCGAGACCGATGTTCCAGTCTGTCTTTGTCTCCCACTGAAGGTCATAGTTGACATTCTTCGACAGTCCGTAGATTGTTATCCACTTTCCGTCCACATAATAAGGGTCCGTGTCGGACTTGTACATACGGGTGGTTACGCCCGGGTCGAAACCCTGGTTTCCTGTCATACCGATACCGGCACGGAGCCTGAGGTCGTTCAACCATGTCACATTGTCCATGAACGGCTCGGAACTGATTCTCCATGCACCGGAAACAGCAGGGAACAGACCCCATCTGTTGTTTATGCCGAATTTAGATGAACCTTCGTACCGTACGGATGCGGTAAGGAGATAACGGTCGTCATAATTGTAGTTCACTCGTCCGAATACCGATATGAGCCTTTCGCGAGGTGACTTGTAGGAACCTATGCTTGCGCGACCTTCATCGATGTATTTGCCTTCTCCCATGTTGTAATACTTGTTACCGTCGATGGTGAAGTCGGCATTGTCTCCCTCAAATGAAAGTTTCTGTCCGGTCTGCTGGAAAGAATAGCCTGCCACGGCCTTGAGATTGTGTTTTCCGCTACGGAGTTCGTAGTTTACAATCCATTCTACATTCGTTCTCCCCGATCTGCTCCATGACTGCCTTGCATAGCCGTTCCTGTTGTTGTCACGGCTTTCTCTATGAAGTGCGGACTCCCAGTATGCGTTATTGTCGATATTCTGTATCTGTCCCACGCTGATTGTACTGCTGAGACCTTTCAGGATATTTACCTTTGCGCTGAAACTAGCCTGAAGACGTGTGTTCTGAGAACTGTCTTCGCGGAGGTTTATATTGGCAACCGGGTTCCACTCGTCGTTGCCTGTGAGGATGTTGTAGCCGGACGGATCCTCTTCATTATATATAGGAATGGTAGGATTAAGCGTGAGTGCATCCCTGAATATTCCGCTGTTGGTGTAATTAGACTTTATGTTGACATAATTCACCCTTCCGCTCAGTTCGAGGTGGTCTTCCAGAGTCTTGTAGTTGAAGTTGAACCTGCCTCCGATTTCCTGCCTGTCAGAACCGATCGACATACCCTGTGCCTCCTTGTAGTACACTGAAGCATATGTGTTGAAGGATTTTGTACCTCCGCTCATCGACACCATATGTCTGTGGGTGAAAGGAGTTCTTGTGATAGCCTTGAACCAGTCTGTGTCTGCACCGAGATCTTCATATCCCATTTCCCTCCATTCGGTGGCATTGAGGGTCTGGGCGCGTCTGCTGATGCTTTCAGTAGTGAATTCTCCATTGTAATTGACTGATACCTTTCCTTCGGAACCCATGCGGGTGGTCACCAGAATGACACCTCCTGAAGCGCGGGTACCGTAGATTGCCGCGGCGGAAGCATCCTTGAGGACGTCGATGGAAACGATGTCTTCCTTCTGAAGTATGTTGATGTTGCCTCCCGGGATTCCATCTACCACAACGAGAGGCTCCTGGTCAGCCTTGAATGAGTTGACACCTCTCAACTGAATGGACATGCTGCTGTTAGGGTCGGAACCGCCGCTGGAATATATGTCGAGACCAGTCACCTTGCCGGCGATCGCCTGAAGCGGCGATGCTACATTTCCTCCTGAAAAGTCTTTTGACTTCAGTGATGAGACAGAAGATGTGAGTTCGCGTTTTTCCAATGTGCCGTAACCTACGACGACCACATCGTCGAGCATCTCGTTGCTCTGTTGCATGACTACCTTCATTTCACTTCTGCCACCTACGCTTTCCTCCTTGCGGGTGAAGCCGAGATAGTTGAATATGAGTGTCGACTCTGATGGTATGTCTTCAATGATGAAGTTTCCGTCAAGGTCTGATATCGCACCGATCGCTCCTTTCCCTCCTTTTACACTGATGGATACGCCGATGAGCGGCATCCCTTCGGAATCAGTTACGACTCCCTTTACGGAATTGGATGAGGGTTTTCTTGATACCGATTTCTGGGTGAGGGTTATCTGACCTTCAGGTCTTACAGTAAACTGTATGTCTGTTCCGTTGAATATTTCTTCAAGAACCTGTGTGATGCTCCGGTCATTGACTTTGACAGAGACTTTTGTGTCGAGTCCGGGCAGGTCGGAACTGTAGAAGAACCGCCAGTCACCCATCTTCTCGATCTGCTGTATGACAGATTTGATCTCGGCGTCTCTGATATCCAATGATACCTGAGCCGTCATCTGAAATACAGCAAATAAGAATGCTATGCCTGATATCAGCATTCTTTTACCGGTTGAGTTCATGTTGTCGCTATTTGTAAATTAAAAACTTTCCTGTGGTGATTGTGGAAGTGTACCGGAAGTTTTTAATTTATAAATATAAAATGTTGGTTATTGTTTTCTGTCCAATATCACAGTGTTGTTGTCTATACTGTATTCCACAGGTGCGGATATGCTTATCAGTTCAAGCACATTCAGCAACTGGCTGTTCTTGATTACACCCTCGAACTTATAGTCCTTGATGCTTTCATCCTTGAATACGAAGGCAATGTTGTAGTTGCGCTCCAACAGGACTGCGAATTTCTCGAGCGTTGTTCCCGGGCTTACCACAAGTTCGTTGTTTCTCCAAAGTCCTGCCGTGTATGACTGGACCGAAGATTTTCTTACATATCTGTTGTCGCCTCTGTCATATGTAAGTGATTGATCCGGAGTGAGTTCTGTGTCTATGTGCTCGGAATGAACCCTTACCTTGCCCTCCACGAGTGTGGTCACGGCCTCATTGCTTGTGTCATAAGTCGAAATGTTGAATGCTGTTCCAAGTGCCGTCACATTGTAATCTGCCGTGTGTACCGTGAACGGCCGTTCCGGATCCTTCGCCACTTCAAAATAGCCTTCGCCTGAAAGACTTACATTCCTTTCCTTGAGGTCATATGTCATGTCATATGAAAGTCTGCTGTCCGAATTGAGCCAAACTGTGGTACCGTCCGGGAGCATGACTGTGGTCTTCTGCCCCTTTTCTGTCCTGACGGTATAAAGTTTCGAAAGGTCTTCCTGCGGACCTGTTCCCATGACGAACCATGTTCCGATGATGCCGGCAACCAGGCATGCAGCACATGCAGAAGCGGTAATGATCCACTTTGAAACCCTGCTCCTCTTCCTGTCTTCCGTGCGGAATGCAATCTTTCTCAGGAGATTGCCGTACATGCGCTCCTGTATCTCACTGTCCATTGTATCACCTGCCTGATTCCAACGCTCCCTATAATATGAGTCAAGCCGTCCTTCGGAAAGGTCTCCGCTTTCGAGGGCCTCCCGCAACTGCATCTGGTCTCCTGCTGATACATTCCCCTTATAGAACTCGTCAAGCAGTTCTGTGTGTCTTTTACTATTGTCCATATATCATATATATCCACAGCAAGGCAAAAACCCTCATAAGATTCTTGAATTTCTTTCTTATGAACACATTTGCCTGATACAGTTGGTTTTCTACGGTCTTTGAGGAAATCTGAAGTTTTCTGGCGATGTCGTCGATCGACATTCCGTATGATTTGTTGAGCAGGTATATCTTGCGCCTCGCAGGCGGCATCTGCCCGATGATTTCGCTCAGGTGTCGGTGTGCAAAATTATAATCGATGTCACGCTCCGTCGTTTCTTCCGCTTCTGATATCATCTCCTGGGCAGCCTGCATATATGCCGAGTTTACCAGCATCTTCCGTGTTTCCTTATATATAAGGTTACGTGCTATCGTGTAGATGTATGCCTCGAGATTCTTTTCCGGGTCGATTTCGCCCCGTTTTTCCCATACTTTCAGGAAAACCTCCTGCACAAGGTCTTCTGCCAGGGATTTGTTTATGAGCATGGAGTTCATGAAATTATAGACTTTCGCGGAATATTGTTCCCAGATATACTGAAAATATCCGCCCCAATTGCCGCTTTCCATCGATTCCGGCAATTCCAAGTCCTTATATTTCCAGTCTTCGTGTCCCATCATGTGTCTGCAGTCTGCGTGACTCCGTGTTGCAAAGGTATATTTTTTTTGAAATAAATATGAGTGTTTTTTTTGAGTTGAGGATATATAGTATAACCGGTGATTGTGGAAGACGCTGGAAACTTTTAACCAAATTTTTGTAACCATGAAATTCAGTAAACTTTTTGCAGGGATTTTCGCCCTGTTCTGTATGGCGTTCGCCGTATCTTGTGAGAATGAGGAGTCAGGCAGCATTTATGAATTCGAGTTTGAAGTATGCGCAGAGGACGGTTCTGCATTGCCGGATTCGTATACATTCGAATATCAGGAAGAATTGAAGTGCCTTCTCAAGATGAAGTGTGTCACAGGAGTCGAGGTTGACGCTCCGGAAGGCTGGCAAGTAAACGTTTCTATTCCTACCCGTTCTATAGCGGTCACTGCTCCGTCTGCTGTTGATACAGATGCTGCAACCGAAGGTAAGATCATATTTACGGCAAAATCTACAAAGGATGAGGTCAAGACTGTGGAACTGGCGGTCGTGCTGAACGTTCCGGCTCTCCCGGAGAATGCCTGGCCGATCTCTACTGCGGAGGAATTCATCGCCTTTGCAGATGCAGTCAACAATGGTGAGGATTTCTCGGAGTATGAGATCATCCTTCAGAAAGACATCGACCTTTCTTCATCAGACAAGGCTTTGTTCGTGACCGAGCCGTTCACATACAATTTCAACGGTAATGACCATACGATCACTCTTGCAATCGATACAGATGAGGAGTTCAGCGCAATCTTCAAGAGAGTAGAGGCTCCGGGAGCAATCAGAAACCTCAAGATTGCCGGAAGCGTAAAGAATTCTTTCTACAATGCAAAGGTGGCTGCCCTCACTTGCTACAGCAAGGGCGGTATCTATGAGAACATCACCACATCAGCAACAATCAGCCAGACTGCTGACGGAGAAGAGTCATCCGGAAAGTTCGGTTCTCTCGTTTCTGATGAGGAAGGTAACGGAATATACCGTAATTGCCACAATACAGGAAATCTGACTGTGTGCAGCGCAAGATATGTCGGCGGACTGATCGGTTCGATCTGGGACAAGACTTCAGGTCTCATGCAGGATTGCTCGAACAGCGGAAACCTTCACGGAGACTTCTCCGAGACTATCGATATGAACCGTGGTCTTTATGGTGGAGTTGTCGGAACTACCATCTGCTCTGACTGGGACTTCATCCGCTGCTCGAATACGGGAGATATCACATATTCTCTTGCAACTAGCGAAATCAGGGCTCTCGGTGGATTCACATCTACCGCATTCGGATACTTTGAGGATTGCTTCAACACAGGTGACATAACCAATACTGTCGGACAGAACGCAGTGAAATCAACCAAGAGAATCGGTGGATTTGCAGGTGCTACCTGGGATGAGTCCATTGATGACCAGCCTGTTATCTGCCACATGAAGGGCTGCTACAATACAGGAGACATAAGCGATATCTGCAACTATATCGGCGGTTTCATGGGTATTGTGGAAGGTGGTCAGGAGACTGCTTACCATCAGTTCGAAAATTGCTATAACTCAGGAAATGTGACTGTACTCAGTAATAATTCCGTGGCTGACCGTTTCGGCGGATTCATCGGAACAGTGTACAATGTCGCTTATCTGAAAGGATGCAGCAACAGTGGAAAGGTCGTGGGATATACCAGAAGATGTGCCGGCGGTCTGATAGGTGGCGCGGCGGACTATGTTGTCATCGAAAACTGTGAAAATACAGGAGATGTATACGCAGGTGCTGTTGATGGAGATCTTTCCAAGGCTTACAGTCCGGTTGTCGGCGGTCTCTGCGGTGTCCAGGGTAACGGATCCATCGTCAAATTCATCAATTCGAAGAATACAGGCAAGGTGACCGCAATGGTTCCTTGGGAAACATCTGTGGGAAGCGTATATGCATGCGAAGCGACTGCCAATGCGCAACATGACCCTGCCGGAACATATGAGGACAAGGTTGAGTGTGACGCTGCCACAAAGACAGCATCCGCAGGCGCTGTTGTGACATGGATGTCTAAGGAAAAGTGGACTACAACTGTTCCGGAAGGCTGGCTTTAATGATTCAGGGCTATGATCAAACGTTTATACTTCTGTTTATCATTTGTCTATATTGCGTTGTCCGCATTCATTGCCTGCACTCCGGCGCAGGTCAGTGAGGCTGAGGATGTTGTTGAAAGAACCTTCGGCTCATTCCCCTCGAATGTGGACTTCGCTCTCCTCGAAAAGACTGACAGTCTTGACAGATACGCTCTTTCGGTGGCGGACGGGAGACTGACGGTCGAGGGAACATCTGCAGTCGCTCTCTGCAAGGGTTTCTATGATTATATCCTTTCCAATGGCTATGGTGTGGCAAGTTGGACCGGCAACCGTCTGGTTTTTCCGTCAGACCTTGCGGATGAGCCGCGCCGTGAAGTAGTCTCTCCTTTCAGTGACCGTCTATATTATAATGTATGTACATACGGATATACAACTCCTTTCTGGGGTTGGGAAGAGTGGGAGAAGGAGATTGACTGGATTGCCCTTCATGGTTTCTCCATGCCTCTTGCTCCGATTGCCGGAGAGGCGATACTTTCAAGGGTGTGGTCCCGACTCGGACTGTCGCAGGAGGAAATCGATGAATACTTTACGGGTCCGGCACATTTCCCGTGGATGAGGATGGGAAATATGACCGCAGTCGATGGTGGCATGTCTCAGGAATGGCATGACAGTCAGATCGAGTTGCAGCATAAGATAAACGACAGGATGCTTGCGCTCGGAATGACTCCTGTCTATCAGGGATTTGCAGGGTTTGTGCCGAAGGCGATAAAGGAACATTATCCGGAAGTGGACATGATGACCACAAGATGGTCCGGACATGAGAGTTATATGCTTTCGCCTGTGGATTCGCTCTTCAGTGTGATAGGAACAGAGTTTATCCGCGAGTGGGAGAAGGAATTCGGCAAAGGCAGATATTATCTCATCGACAGTTTCAATGAGCTCGACATTCCGTTTGGAGAGAAGGGTTCGCAGGAAAGGCACGACAAACTGCATCATTACAGTAAGACCATTTATGATGCTCTTGCTGCCGCAAACCCTGATGCCGTATGGGTGATGCAGGGCTGGATGTTCGGCTATCAGCGTGATATTTGGGATGCTCAGAGTGTCGAGGCTCTTTTGAGCGGTGCTCCTGACGATAAGTTCCTTGTGATCGACCTTGCAGTGGATTTCAATAACTATGTATGGCAGAACGGTAACAGTTGGGACAATCTTGACGGTTTCTACGGAAAGGCATGGATATGGAGTACGGTGCCGAATTTCGGAGGAAGGACGGCCCTCAAGGGACCTCTCGACTTCTATCTCAACGGTCACCTTGACGCGCTTGCTTCGGAAAACAAGGGTCGTCTTACAGGCTTCGGTACATCTCCTGAAGGAGTGGAAAACAACGAAATTCTGTATGAACTCATTTCTGCAGCAGCATGGAGCGGCTCCCATATCGATCTTGATGCATTCCTTGAAACATACAGCAAGGCACGTTATGGCGAGGCCGATCCGGCGTTCTCGAAATTCTGGAAGGAACTCCGTCAGTCGGTTTACGATAATTTCACAAACAATGCCCGTTTCCTCTGGCAGCAGCGTCCCGCATATCACAGGGGAGAGACAATGAATATCAATGAGCATTATTATAAAGGTATCGAAGCCTTCCTTTCCGTTGCTGATAAATACAAGGACAACAGCCTTTATGTTACAGATGCTGTTCAATATGCGGCTTTATACATAGCGGCAAAGGCTGAATATGTACTCAAGGCTGCCAACTGGGCAATAGTGGCGGGAGATATGGAGAAGGCGTCAGAACTCAAGGAACAACTCAAGACCATGCTGCTTGAGGCAGACAGGCTTCTTGAGTCTCATCCGATACTCCGGATCATGAGATGGATCGATATGGCTGATGCAGTTGCGACAAATGATGTCGAACGTGCTTCCTTCAAGAAAGAGGTGAAGCGTCTTGTCTCTACCTGGTCCGGTCCGTCGCTGAAAGATTATTCTGCCCGCGTATGGTCAGGACTTATCCGTGACTACTATGTTCCGCGCATGGACTACTATTATGAGAAGGCAATTGCCGGCGAGTATGCCGACATGGTGGAATTTGACAACCGCTTCCATTACGGTACAGGCTATGGCTCTTCTGAGGATGTCTGTCCTGACGGTCAGGATATAGTTTCTCCTCAGGAACCGTTTGAGAATCCTCTCGATGCCGCTTGCGCTCTTGTGAAGAAGTATTCTGTCATTGACTACACGGACAGGGCATTCAATCCGTATTATCCCGAAAATGAGGTGACATTCTGGTGCCCTCAGGATTTTGGCGGAAGGGAGAGAAAGCGTCTTTATATGACCGTCATGGCGACTGATTTCGCTAATATGAACGGTTTGAAGATTACAGGGGCGCGCGGGGAAAATGTCAGGATCCGTAAGGTGGAATTCAAGTCAGGTCCACAATGGCTTGGAACCAAGGATCTGGATATCAGCATAAAGAGTCCTCGCCAGGAGGTACGTATTCCTTTCAAGGGCCCGGGAACTGTATCTGGGCTTGAGCGTGAGGTGGTGGTGTATGTCACCATCGAAGGAGGACCTGATACCTGGGGTATGATATCTATGTATTAGAAGAAAGAGGTATCTGATTCTTTAACAAAATTGTAACAATTATCTAATCCCCGAGATCTCAATCAGTTATGAAGTTTTGGGGATTTTTTCTGAGGAAAAGATGAAAAAATAAGTGCAAAAAAGTTTGGAGGTAAAGAAAAAATGTCTACCTTTGCAATCCCAAACGAAAAACGGGGCACAATACAAAGTTTGTTTTTGCGGTTTTTCGAGGAAGACGAGTGAGGAGAGAGGGAGTTACCTCGCGGTAATGACCGACCGACGATGCGAAGCCTGACGAAGAAAAAACCAAAAAGAAACGAGTAGGAAGTTCATTGAAAAGACTGAAAACTGTACAAGAAGCAA